>UQHH01000027.1 GCA_900540865.1 uncultured Oscillospiraceae bacterium | reverse complement strand
TGGCTATTTAATCCAAAAATTGGAACAAATTTTATTCGTTTTAAATAGTAATCGAAAGATGTAATGAAAAAAAAAATCTTTTTTTCATAATTCTATTGATTTTTCCGTAATTATGAGTTATAGTATAGACACAGGCAAATGAGAACAAGGTTTAAACAATTTCGCCTCGACATTTTTTCGACGTTTTAATATCTTTTTAAGCATTAAAATTACCAAACATCACAGATTTGCTACCAAACTTACCAAACCCCTTTATTTTTTCCAATGTTTGTGTTATGTTTTAGCTGCAGACGACGAAGGGTCTTTTTCAAAAATAGGCGGCGGTTTCCAAGGCTTCCGTCTAAACCAGAAAGCGAAATTTAATCAGACTTAAAAAGTGAATAAGCGCACTTGCAAATGTAAGCTCCGGCAGGCTTACGATTTGCCACATTCCAAAAATGCTTTCTGGTGAAAAAAGTTCTTCGTTCGTTTGTAATAGGTACAGGCGGCCCTCCCTTCCCAAAGACTGGGCCGCCATGTACCAACCTTCCATACGGCATCAATGTCAGGCTTGGGCTTGATGTAAAATATCTCTTGTTCCCCGCTTCAAAAGGCAAGAGAAAGAAAATGAAAGAAAAAAACAAAGAATTGAATGGAGGTCAAGTTTCATGAAAAAGTTTAGAAAAGTCCTTAGTATTGTAATGGCGGTTCTTATGCTCGCGTCGGTGGCAGCCTTCTCGGCAAGCGCTGCGGAAGCAGACAATGTCGTTCCGAAGGGCACAGCTATCATGTTCGACAACACAAGCACCGAGTGGACGAACGTCTACATCTACGGCTGGGCCTATGGCTTTGCTGGCGAGTTCCTTCCGATGACTCAGGTTGCAGGCACAAACCTCTACTACTACATCCTGCCTGAAGATGTAACAATCGGCAGCAACTTCTGCCTCATCGTCAACCAGAACTCTTGGGCCGGCGCGACCCAGACGAGAGACATCGCTTACACTGCCACCACAGTGAACACGGTTGTCCCGTCCGGCACCGGCAGCCCGCTCAACTATACTTGGGCTTACAACGCACCTCCTGTCATCAAGTATGTATCGGCTACGCCCTCCAAGAGCTTTGTTAATAAGCTGAACATCGTTCTGTATACAAACTGTGTGGACGCTGATTATTCCATCAACGGCGCGACTGCGATTACTTACACAGACGGAACGAACGTTACAATCGGCGAAACTGCTAAGATTGGTGATAAGATTACTGTTACTTTGACGGGTTATGATGCGGGTGGTACAGCTATTGCGAATGCCACTTACGAGTACACGAAGGTTGGCATGACGACGATCAACGCAACCGTATCCGGTTACACAGGCGACGTCTATGCGTACCTCTTCGGCGGCGACCGCATCGGTTCCGCGTTCTACCTGATGGACAAAACCAGCACTGGTTACACCATTCAGTTTGAAGGCGCCGCGCAGGTTATCTTCACCACCACGAACGATTGGGCAACGGCTGTTAAGCTTCTGCCCGCCGACGAGCCGCTCCTAGCAGCAGGTTCCACCACCGCTTTCGAACTTACATACCCCACCGCATAAGGTATGTAGGGAAATTCCCTAGCTTCAAGCCAAACAAAAAAACATGTTATAAATTTTAGGGGAACAAACGGGGCGGAACCTGAGTAATCAAAGCACGGGAATCGGTCTTTATCGTGATAAAGCCATTCCGCCCCGAGAGATATTGCATCATCCTCCGGCCTGATGTTGATGTGAATTTTAAAATTTTATCAAGCTTATGTTAATTGATTCACTCAGGAGGTAATTGCGATGAAGACCGATTTCCGAAAAAGAGCAATGAGCATAGTGCTAAGTGTTACTATGCTCATTGCCGTTTTATGTATAGCGCCGGCTACTGCCGCCGCGGAAACGACTGACGATGGTCTTACTTATACCATAGCAAATGAAGAGGTAACCATAACAGGCTACACCGGCGCCGGCGGCGCCGTGATAATCCCCGCAGAAATTGGCGGCAAGCCCGTTGCGGCTATCGCCGACATGGCGTTTGCCGCGGCAGCGAATCCGGCGGCGGCAAATATGACAAGCATTACAGTACCCGACAGCGTAAAAACAATGGGTACGGCTGTATTCAATGGCTGTGCACAGCTTGTTTCCATTACGTTGCCCGATGCTGTTTCTATTCCAGTAACCGGCAACATGTTCAGGGGTACTGCAATCACAACAATTAAAATTCCCAGCGGGATGGAAAACATTGGAAACTTCTGTTTCCGCGACTGTAAAAGCCTTGAGACGATTACGTTTGCGGCACCTGCGACGGTTCTGTCTACTGGGAACAACTCCTTTATGAATTGCGCTAAGCTTACAAGGATTGACTTTCCTGATGGAATGACGACAATAGGCTCCTCCTTCAGCGGCTGTACGGCGCTCGCGGATGTAACCATTCCCGCGTCTGCCACATCGATTGCGGATGTTCTTGCAACCTGCAATCCCGGTAATATGACGATCCATTGTTATAAGGATTCCTTCGCCCAGACCTGGGCTGCGGGAAAGGGACTGAAGGTCAACGTACTTGACGCTGGCGACACTCTGATTTATGATACGCTCAACGCAAAAATTGCCGCGGCGGAAAAGGCCCTCGGCGAAGACGCCGCTTATTACACAACAGCTTCCCTTGCCGCTCTGCAGACAGAGCTTGAAAGCGCAAAGGGCGTAAAGGACACGGCGGCCGAGCAGACTCAAATCGACGCGGCGGCAGACGCGCTGGACGCGAAAACCAAGGCGCTCGTATTCATGGCGTTTAAATACACGGTGGGGGACAATAATGAGGTTACCATCACCGGCTTTAACGACGACAGGACAGACATTGGTGTTCCCTCGATGGATGTGGTGATTCCCGAAACGATTGACGGCGCGGCCGTAACGGCAATCGGCGCCGGCGCGTTCGAGAGCAAATTAATCAAAACGGTATCAATCCCGGCGGGTATAAAGACCATAGGCGAAAATGCCTTTAAATCCTGCGCTTACCTTACCGGCGTTACTTTCGCCGCGGAAAGCGTGCTCACGGCAATTGGCGACAACGCGTTTATGTCTTGCCAGAAGCTTGCGGCCATTACGCTGCCCGAAAAGCTAGAGACAATTGGCCTGCAGGCTTTTCTAGGCGCAAGAGTGCTCAAGACAATTACCATCCCGGCTTCTGTAAAGGCAATCGGCGATTGGGCGTTTGGCAGCTGCTTTGAGCTTACCAACGTTTATGTTTTGAGCAGCGACGCCGTTTACGGCGGCGCGAATGTGTTCAACAGCGATACAAAGGTAGTATTGAACGCGGCAAGCGATTCTACGACCGAAGCGTATGCGACGGATAATGGCTTGCAGTTTGTTTCTACCACAATAATTAATTATCAATATGTTCTGGGCGATGTGGACGGCAACGGAATAGTTAATATTGCCGACGTCCTGAAAATCCAGAATTGGCTGAGCAAGAAAATTGAGCTCGATAATAAAGCGCTTCTCGCCGCTGACGTTGACGCAAACGTTAAGGTTGAGGTTGCCGACGTGCTCAATATCCAAAAATATAAGGCTCTGATGGAAGTAGAATACGAAATCGAAAAGCAGCTGGAGATTAACGAGGCGGATATTCCTGAATACCCCGCTCCTGAAACTCCCACTACGCCTCCTACAGAGACGACTGAGCCGACCCAGCCCTCCGATACGACACAACCTACTGTTCCGGAAGGCCAGATGACTCTTTATGTAAGCAACGCGGTTTCCTGGATTGTTAACGACGGCTGCAAGCTTTGGGCTTACAACGTAGACACACAGGAATTCGTATTGATGACGATTAATGACGACCTCTCCTACTTCTCCGCAACAGTTGCCGACACATGGCAGAACATTGCGTTCTACAGAAGTACCTACGATATTGACGAAAGCACCATCAGCATAGACCTTCCGATTGAGCAGATGCCCAACAAGTGGACCAGTCTGCCGGCAAGAGGCGACAACGACTGCTTCCTGGTAACGGCTGACAGCGCAGGCGAATGGAGACTCTATGACGACCTGATTAATGAAGTAGGCGTTAATACGATTTACTTCGACAACAGCGCAACCCAGTGGGATACGGTTTATGTTTATGGTTGGTCTTTTGGTTTGGCGAATGAGTTTGTAGAGATGGAAAAGGTGACTGATAATATATACAAGTATACCTTTACAGAAACCCCGAAGCCCGGTGTCAACGGTTTCTTATTTGTAGCCCAGGATGGCTGGACGACAGATAACTATCAGACCGGAGACGTAGCCACAGAGTCCGGAAAGAATTTGTATACAAATCTTACTTCTTCCGGTGGTAAATGGACCGGCAGCTGGGACGTATACGAGCCGTAAGACACAGCGAGTATATTCCCAAACCCTTAATTTAGCTTACGCATGGAAATAGTAAAATCCATCCACATTTTTCTTTTCTGAGGAAGGCCTGCAGCATGAGCACTGCGGGCCTTTCCTCATGCCCAAAAAGTGCAGAAAATGATACAACCGAACAAGGTGCAATTAATGATACAAAAGCTAACGGTGCAAATAACGGTACAAAAGCTGATGGTGCAAATAACGATACAAAAGTTGGTGCAAATAACGGTACAAGAGTTGGTGCAAATAACGGTACAAGAGTTGGTGCAAATAACGATACAAGATTTGGTGCAATTAATGATACAAAATAGTTTTAAACCAGGACGGTGCAATTAATGATACAAATATATAAAGTGCGAATTTTGATACAACCCTTTCTGTTATTTGATTGACAAGTGCAAATTTTGATACAAGCTTTAAATTTTTTAAGCGGTGAAGTGCAAATTTTGATACAAGCCTTAAGCCTTTTAAGCGGTGAAGTGCAAATTTTGATACGAGCCTTAAGCCTTTTAAGCGGTAAAGTGCAAATTTTGATACAAATTAGCCATGTGCAAAAAATGATACGGATGCCGGGCTTACAATTCTTTCATGTGCAAATAATGATACACTTTTGGTTAAATAAAAATCCGAATGTGCCCCAAGTGCGAAAAATGATACAAACAGGAAGCGTGCGAAAACGATATATTTAATAAAGTGCATTTTTTGATACAGACAGCAGAATTGATAAGTGCAAAAAGTGATACAAATCAAGGTTGTAAAAGTGGGACAAACAAGCTTTTTTGGTAAGGGGAGAGGCTCTTCAAATATCAAAGAGTGCATTTTATGATACAAGCGGATGCCGCATTTCAGGTGCATAAAGTGGTACAAAAAGTGCAAAAAACGATACAAGGATTATCAGGTGCATAAAATGGTACAAGACAAGCGGTGCAAAAAATGATACTGAGGATAAAAAGAAAAAGTGCAAATTATGATACAAACAATCATAGATGCTCACAGAGCTAAGAGTCCTTGTATCATAAAGTGCACCAAAAATGCTAAAAAGGAAAGGAGCACGGCAATATTGCCGCACCCCTTTCCTTTTATATTTGCTTTGAGGTAAGCTGGTTTGTCGGCTCGTTCAGCCTTTTTTTGAGGTCATTCATATACGTTTGCTGTATCTTTTTCAAATTGAGGAATAAATGCGACACAAGCTCAAGCAATGGATTTTTAAACCGGATATTCTCCGTATAGACAAGCTCTGTCCCGCCGTCGGGCAGGGAACGGAACAATCCAACCCAGTCGCCTGTAAAATTTTTGTTTGACATTTCAAATGTGTAACGCTTCAGCGGGTCTTTTTCTTTGATGACAAAGTGGGTCGAAAATCCTTCTTTCGTATATTCGGTAAATTCAGCCCCGCCTTTTTCAATTTGAATTCTATCGAGGTCGCTTCGCCAGGAAAAATCTTCGTTGTTGGTCACAACATCCCAAACAACGTGCGGGGCGGCCTGAAATCGCTCTGTTATGGTAGACGTCCGCATAAAATGATGCCTCCAAATTTTTATTCACTATGATTATACAACTCTTTACACCCAAAAATCCATACTTTATAAAGGTATATATTGCAATACAAAACTTTAAGTATGTGTGGGATAGGGGGTTAAATCTTTTTGCATTAGGATAACATCAAAGCATCTCCCGCATTTTTCTCCAATCCCGCGCAGGTTCCCGCATAAAACAAACCCCTTCTTTTTGTGAAATTGGATACTGCGCAGGTTTTCTGAAGATATTTTTGCCAGCAAATGCGTAATATTTCTCTCCAATGCCGCAGAGGCGAGCTTATCCAGACACTTGCTGCCAATTCCTTTTCCAATATAATCAGGCGCTATGTAATACCCAATTTCCGCTGTCGTGCGAAACGCCGGGAACATGCTGTATTCGCTTAAAAAACAGAAACCGGAAATCCTATGGTTTTCATAGTCGACTACCGTATATGCGGGGTATCCCTTTAACTGTTCTACCATGCGCGTATAAGAATCCTCCGTCAAAACGGACGAAGTGAACAGCATCGTTGTGTTATTGATGTAGTGGCGCAATATTTCCAAAATTCCGTCGCGATGCCTCTCGTGTAATGCTTCAAATGCAATTTTCATAAGCTTTTCCTCTTGCTGGGGCTGCTCTAAAACACAGCCCGGGATATATAACTTCTCCAATTCCGCTTACCAAAAGCGGTTTTTTCTTATAAAAAATGATTGTGATTATTTTAACATATATCGCTGAAAAAATCTACATGTGATTTATATTCACATAGCTGGTAACAAAGCAATTTGCGTGCGAATAGTATATGGAAGAGTATTCTCTTTACTTAAAAATGCGTTACTTTAAACAAAGGAGCTTATGCAATGAGTCTATTTTATGATCCTTCCATGAAGATCTACAAAGCTCAGTATGGCGGCAGTACTGAAAACCAGTATTACCCCGGAGGGTGCCCTGTTCCGTTTATGTTTTACAAGGTGGACGCCGAAACTGGTCAAGGCCTTGCCGGCGCTTGTTTTGAACTGCAGAGAGATGGCATAACCATTGCTTCCGGCAGGTCCGATGCAAGCGGGGCGGTTTGTTTTCCATCTCTTTACCCGGGGCTCTATACGCTCTATGAGGTATCCTCTCCGGATGGGTATGCGACTGTTGGCCGTACCTTCGAGGTGGTTGTCGACAGGTATGGTAGTATTTGCGTAGACGCCATGCCGGTACAAATGTTCCGCGTGGAAAATAGTAAAACACCTGCAATAAGCGGGCAGTTTACAATCAACAAAACCGATTTGCGCACTGGCAGCTGCCTTTCAGGCGCGGTTTTTGAGCTTGCCTCCTGTAAGGACGGCACGTCTGTGCGCGGTGAGACAGACCGGGCTGGAAATTTGACATTTTCAAAAATTCCGCCTGGAGCCTACATGCTGCAGGAGATAAGGCCGCCGAAGGGATATATGCCAAATGATAAAACATATACAGTGGAAGTCCGCGCAGACGGCAGAGTGATAATCGACGGCTATCCGCGTACGACCATTACAATTGAAAACGAGCCGGTTGTGTACTCAATTTTTTTCAGAAAGCTCGATGCTCAAACGCAGTGCCCGTTAGAAGGGGCCGTATTTGAACTTTGGCAAAATGGCGCTGTAGTTGCGACAAGTGTGTCAGACAGCGCGGGGCGCGTATTTTTCCCGCATGTTCCAGCGGGAAAATATACGATAAGAGAACAAACGCCTCCTGCCGGATACCTCCCCAATAATCAAACATACCCGGTAGCAGTCTACCCAAATGGGAACGTAACAATTGATGGAATCCCGGCGCAGAAGTTTTCCGTATCCAACACCAGACAGGCCGGGCTGTGTATTTATAAGACAGACGCCCTGACAGGCGCTCCGCTTGCGGGAGCTGTGTTCGAACTGCTGCAAAACGGAACGGCGGTGCAGTCGGTATCGACTGGAAACGACGGCAGCGCAAAATTCAGCTCGATTTCGCCGGGTACCTATACACTTGTCGAAACACGTCAGCCGCCTGGTTATCGGCCAATTACACAGGAGTATAGTATCGTCGTTTACGAGGACGGAAGTGTTAAGGTCGACGGCGTGTTGACAGACACGCTGCAAATTCAAAACGACCCGCTCCTATCAAATGTTTCGTTCACCAAAATTGATGCGCAGACGGGCAGCCCGATTGCCGGAGCTGTATTCGAAATTTTAGATGCCCAGGCGGTTGTTGCCCAAGCGGTATCGGATACTGCGGGTAAAGTGGATTTTGGAGAACTGCCTCAAGGGACGTTCACCGTTCGCGAGGTCGAGCCGCCCGACGGCTATGCGCCAATTACCAGTATATTTACCGTTATTGTTGACGCGGAGGGGAACGTTACCATCGACGGTGTCCCGGCAGAAGAATTTACTGTTCCTAATATGCGCAGCGCCGTAGCCGGCGTCTATGTACGCAAGCTCAATATTGATGTCGAGCCGCTTCCTGGAGCAGTGTTCGAGCTGCGTCAAAATGGCGCGGCCATACAATCAGCAACAACAGAAACGGACGGGATAGCACGGTTTCCGGACGTTTTGGCAGGAACCTATACGCTCATCGAAGCGCAGCCGCCCGCGGGCTATGCCCCGAACTCAACAGAGTATACGGTCGTCGTCGCGGATGACGGTACGGTTACAATTGACGGACGGCAGACCAATACGCTTTCTGTTATAAACGACCCTTTATTCTATCCGCTTACCATCCGTAAAATAGACGCGCA
The DNA here is from genome assembly GCA_900540865.1 of uncultured Oscillospiraceae bacterium. GTDB lineage: Bacteria > Bacillota > Clostridia > Oscillospirales > Acutalibacteraceae > Scatavimonas. The sequence goes on along the minus strand of UQHH01000027.1, from coordinate 22,377 downwards.
AACTGGCGCGCCGGTTACAGGCGGCCTGTTTTATCTTTACAACAGCAACGGTTCGATTGCCGCCGGTGCGTCGTCCGATATAAACGGAAACATCAATTTCGGCAGCTTCCGTCCGGGCAGCTATACAGTACGGGAACAGCGCCCACCCGAGGGCTACGAACCAATTATCGATATTTTTCAGGTCGAAATTGCGCCGAATGGTGCGATTACGGTAAACAATGTTCCTATTGAACAGTTTACTCTGGCCAATACCAGAAGCACAGGTCTGCAGATACGTAAGGTCAACCCGGACGATGACCCGCTTGAAGGCGCTGTATTTGAATTACGTCAAAATGATACAGCTGTGCAGACAGAAACGTCAGGAATCAATGGCGTTGCCGCGTTTGGCTCTCCGCGGGCTGGTTCTTATACTTTAGTGGAAACTCAGCCGCCCGCGGGTTATCGCGCCGGTGCTGCTGTTCATACAGTAACGGTAGACGCAGAAGGCGGTATTACCATAGACGGAATAGAGGAAAACACCTTGACGGTACAAAATCTTCCCTTGCTTTATGAAATCGCCTTTGCAATAACCGATACTGATACCGGCGCGGTGCTGCCAGACGCGGAATTTGAACTGCTTTCCGGTACCTCTGTGATCACGTCAGCCATATCGGACGCGCGCGGAATTCTGAATTTCGGCGGCTTTCCGCAGGGGGAGTATACCATACGTGAATCGTCGCCGCTGTCCGGCTATCAGCCGGTTGCAGATGTTTATTCCGTTTTAGTGACTTCAGAAGGCGCTGTTACAATAAACGGCTTGCCTGCTCAGGATTTTCGTATAAAAATTAGCAGAATTCAGTAGGTGAAAGCATAAAAAAATCGTACAAAAAGGCGGGCGCCTTATCCGGCGTCCGCCTCATTTTCATTTCTCCTCACAGAATCAAAGTTGTAAAAATGCCCGCCTTTAATGTGGCGGAGCTCATGCCGTACCGCCTGCTCCTGTAAATCTGACGGCAGGCTGCTGTTTACATATACGTTATAATCCCCGTTTTCATCGACGACCGTTACGCCCCGTACGCAAGGCGGCAGGATAAGTGGCCGGACAAAAATATCCTCCAATTTTCATCAGCTCCTTAACGCTTCAATGATTTTTACCGCCTGTTCCACGTCTTTTTTTGTTGCGCCCTTTGCCAGCTTGAAGAGCATTCTCATTTCAGAACGGTTTTTTAGCTCATCCAAATATTCATCAAGTTCATTATTAAGGCTTTGAATTTTTTCTTCTCCCGGTAAGTCACGCCCTAACAAATAATCAACAGAAACGCCGAAAAAATCGGCAATTTTTTTTGTCATGTCAAAATTGGGTTCCCGTTTTCCACTCTCCCAGCCACCTACAGTGGATTGTGCGATACCCATAGCGTTAGCAAAGCTGTATTGAGAGTAGCCAGCCTGTTCACGCAATTCCTTTAAACGTTTTGCAAACATTTGTAATCATCTCCCTGATTTAATTTAAACACATTCCGCGATTAAAGTCAAGGTTAAACGCAAATAAAACGCTAATTGAGTTTGAATGAAAATGTGACATATACAATTGATACATGATTGCCAATTCACTTGTGTCATGATAGAATTAAGAATAAATCACGTTTCGGCTGAAAAGGGCTCGCCAGGTACAGCGGTTTTCGCAGGTGGTGAATTCGTTTGCCTCGGTACAGGCCGGAAAGTACAGTGGATGAGAAATCGACAAAGCAACAGTTCCTCAAGAACAGCCGTTTTTTTGGATGCTCGTATAGGAAGCCGTGCGGTTTCCAGGAGATGCTCAAACGCTCGAATAGCTACTTCAATGGCTGATTATGAAATGTATAACGAAAAACAGCGAGAAAAAGTAGAAATGGTACATCGATAAAAGCAGCTTGATTTTACTTACTGTCCCAGAAAGGAGGGAGTGCAAAATGAATATTGACCGGGGAGCGTTTTCTTCCTTTCATCCAGCGGTACTGCTATGTTACTTTGTTCCGGTATTACTTATTACAATGTTTACGGTCAATCCTGTTTACCTGCTGTTCTCCCTCGCTGGGGGTCTGGTTTACTGTGCCGCGCTCAGCCATGCAAAGGAATTTTGGAAGGGCCTTGCGTTTTCTATATCTCTTTTTCTTTTGATAACCGTAACAAACCCGCTGTTTTCCCATAATGGCGCGACGCCGCTCTTTTTCTTGGGGGGAAACGCGGTGACATTAGAAGCGGTGCTTTTTGGCGCGAATATTGCTGTAATGGTAACCGCTGTCGTTTACTGGTGCAGGTGCGTATCCCGTGTTATGATAAGCGACAAATTCTTATATCTGTTTGGAAAAGCAATTCCAAAGCTTTCGCTGGTTCTTTCTATGACGCTGCGTTTTCTTCCTCTATTCCTCAGGCAGTATAAAAAAATTTTTATAGTACAGAAGGCGATGGACATAGATGGTTCTAAGCGGCTGGCGGGGAAAATAAAAACCGGCCTTCGCGTATTTTCCGCCGTCGTTACGTGGTCAATGGAAAACGCGATGGAAACTGCGGCTTCTATGAAAGCGCGCGGTTACGGAATAAAAGGCAGGAGCACATTTTCCGTTTACCATTTTAGTCGGCGTGATGGTATGATGCTGGCAGCAATCATGGCGCTCAGCTGCCTGACCGCCGCGGGGTTTTCTGGAAGAGGCGCGGCCTTTTCTTTTTATCCGCACATAACGCAGGTTCCTCTTGCCCCACTTAACGTAATATCCTATACCGCGTTCGGACTGTGCGCGCTGCTGCCAATTATAATGGAGGGGGAGGGGATGCTCCGGTGGAAATACTTCAGGTCGAAAATTTGAGCTTTTCTTATCCAAATACCAAAGAAAGGGCCTTGAAAAATATCACCTTTTCCGTTTCAGAAGGTGATTTTATCGTTATATGCGGAGAATCCGGCTGCGGCAAAACTACGCTGCTCAAAATGCTCAAAAGAGAGCTTTCTCCTTATGGGGACAAAAGAGGCAGAGTTTTGTATAAAGGACGCGAACTTTCAGAGCTGAACGAAAGGGAAGCCGCCGGTGAAATTGGGTTTGTAATGCAAAATCCGGAACAGCAAATCGTTACAGATAAGGTATGGCATGAGCTGGCGTTCGGGCTTGAAAATTTGGGAATGGAAACAAATGAGATTAGAAGGCGAGTTGGAGAGATGGCCAGCTATTTTGGAATAGCAGGGTGGTTTCACAGCGATACGGACAAGCTTTCCGGCGGACAAAAACAGATTTTAAACCTTGCGTCCGTAATGGCAATGCAGCCGAACGTTCTCCTGCTGGATGAGCCCACCTCACAGCTCGACCCAGTCGCCGCATCTGAATTCGTTATGACGCTCCAGCGGCTCAACAGGGAACTGGGCTTGACGGTTTTATTGGTTGAGCACAGGCTTGAGGATGTTTTTTCTCTGGCGAACAAGGTGCTCGTTATGGAAAATGGAGAACTTATATTTTGTGATGAACCGCGTGCGGTAGGTGAAAGCCTGATGATTGAAAAAGATAGCCATCCCATACATTGCGGCCTGCCGAGCGCGCTGCGAATTTACCGAGAGCTTGGTGTTGAGGCGGCGCGGTGTCCTCTAACGGTACGAGACGGCCGGCGCTTTTTAACAGAGCACTTTCTGCCGGAGCAGAAAGCCGTTTTGCCTCCGGACTGCCATAAAACAGAGAATACGATTCTAGAGATGAAGAACGTCTGGTTCCGGTATGAAAAGAATTTACCCGACGTACTGCGCGGCATTTCATTGCGTGTTTCCAGCGGGGAAAGCTTTTTTCTTTTGGGCGGCAACGCGGCGGGAAAAACAACCGTGCTGCATTGTGCCGCAGGACTGCAAAGGCCGTACCGCGGTAAAATCAGTCTACTGGAAAAAAAGAAACGAACAGGAAAAAATGCCGTGCTGCTTCCGCAGGATCCGGCGACAGTGTTTGTATGGGATACGGTAAGGGAGGATTTATTGGAAGCCTGTTCATCAGCGGGGCTTCCGGAGAAAGAATGGGAAGGGCAGATTGAAGCGGTATGCGAGCAAACGGGAACCTATGGGCTGCTTTCAAAGCATCCCTACGATTTAAGCGGCGGCGAGCAGCAAAAATGTGCGCTTGCAAAGATTTTACTGCATAGACCGGAGATTCTGTTGCTGGACGAGCCAACAAAAGGATTGGACGCACACGCAAAGCAGGAGCTTTCCACTCTTTTGCAAACGCTTAAAAAGGACGGTGTTACAATCGTTGCCGTTACGCATGATGTAGAATTTGCCGCGGAAAACAGCGACCGTTGCGCACTTCTTTTCGACGGTCAAATTATTTCTTGCGATACGCCCCGTCTTTTCTTTTCAGGCAACACATTTTATACGACGTCGGCAAATCGGATGGCGCATCAAATGTACCGCTATGCCGTAACGTGTGACGAGGTTGTCGCCGCCTGTAAAAGAAATGGGGTGCGCCATGCGTAAAAAAACGGTACGGTATCTTCTGCTGTTCCTGTGTATCCCGCTCGTAGTGCTGTTAGGTACGGTTGTATTTGCGGATAAGCAGTACGCCTGGATTTCCCTTACGGTGGCGGTGCTTTCCTGTATTCCGTTTTTCTTATCATTTGAACGCAGGGACGCGGCGGCAAAAGAAATAACGATTCTGGCTGTTATGGTCGCTTTATCAGTTGCGGGCCGCTTTATGTTTTCTTACCTGCCGCATTTTAAACCGGTTACGGCAATCGTCGTGATTGCCGGATTGTATCTCGGCGCTGAGTCAGGCTTCCTATGCGGTGCTTTATCGGCGGTACTATCCAATTTTATTTTCGGCCAAGGCCCCTGGACGCCGTTTCAAATGTTTGCTTGGGGATTTATTGGATTAATTGCCGGACTGCTCGCAAACCCGCTCAAACGCCATAAGGCGCTTTTACTCTTATATGCGGCTGCGGCAGGCGCCCTTTATTCCCTGATTCTAGATGTGTGGACCGTATTATGGTGGGACGGGACATTCAACGTCAGCCGGTATCTCGCGGCAGTCATCACAGCGCTGCCGGCGACGGCAGTGTATATTCTTTCAAATGTAGTATTTCTCTTCTTTTTGGCAGGACCGGTTGGAAAAAAGCTCGAGCGGGTCAAAATAAAATATGGATTGAAATAAAGCTTTTAAAGCAATTGACAAGGCGTACGGAATTTCCGTACGCCTTTGCTGTATCTATTTCTTATTTATGGGCTATCAAACAGGCCGGAGGGAAGGTAAACATCCTTTGTTTCAACTTTATTCCAGGAAAAGAGGGGAATCAGCTCGTTGGCTGCGGCCGGCTCCGGGCGGTCGAGCAAACCCGCGAGGTACGCAAGCCTCCCGATCAAATCCGGTGCTTTGAATCCGCGTGAAAGCAGCTTATCGAGCCCCATGTCCTGTTCGCGCTTTGAAAGCCGGCGGCCGTCGGCAGACAGCAGCAGCGGTACATGGAAAAATTTAGGGGGTTCAAATCCAAGCAGGCGGTAAAGGTAGAGCTGCCGTGGGGTAGAGGACAATAGGTCACGTCCGCGCACCACCTGCGTAACTCCCATCGCGGCGTCATCCGCGACGACCGCAAGCTGGTAAGCGAAAACACCGTCAGAACGGCGCAGGATGAAGTCTCCGCATTCGTCCGCAAGATTTTGGCAGAACCTCCCGTAATGCCCGTCGTCAAAGCAAATTGTATCTTGTGGGACACGCAGGCGCAGCGCCGGACTGCGCCGTTCTGAAAGCCTTTTAAATTCACCGGCAGAAAGCGCGCGGCACCTGCCGTTATAAATGGTTTCTCCATCCGAGGAATGCGGCGCTTCGGCGGCATGCAGCTCGGCGCGTGTACAAAAGCAGGGATAAACAAGACCTTGCTCCATCAATTTTTCCAGCTGCTCCTGATATAACTGTGTGCGGTTATGCTGTACATACGGACTGTGTTGACCGCCAAGGCTTCCGCCTTCATCCCAGTCAAGGCCAAGAAAAAGCAAGTCCTCTTCCAACTGGCGGGCGTATTCCGCTTTACAGCGGTTTTGGTCGAGGTCTTCCAAACGCAGAACCATCTGTCCTCCGCATTTCCGCGCCGCAAGCCAGGCTATCAAGGCGCTGAAAAGGTTGCCTAAATGCATCCGCCCGCTTGGTGTCGGGGCAAACCGTCCGGTCAGCTGAAATTCCACGCCTGCACCTCCTTTAATATCTTTATCGATTATATTCGGTACAGCCTTTTCTGTCAATGACTGTTATTACTAATAGTAAATTGAATAAAATTATATACTAATAGGATAAATTTGGTTCTCGGTTCATACGACATCGAACCATCTCCGTATCATCAGCATAACCATCCTTGACAGAGGATATAAGACTTGATTTCCTAATTTAGTGGTTAATATTATGACAGAAAACGAGCAGGTTTTGCGTCTGAAGCAAGACCTGCTCGTTTTTTATGAGGTACAGCTTTTTACTGCTTTTTGATATAAACGGGATAGGGGCAATCCATATGGTATCCAAGCTTTTCCGCAAGAGAAACGGAACGCAGGTCGTGCGCGTCCCAGCTGGGGTACAATCCGCGCGCCAGGCATTCCAATATCAGCCTTGCTCCGCACGCGGTTGCTAGGCCCCTTTGCCGAAACTGCGGCTTTGTGTCGATTTCTATTTCTATTCCACCTAGATATACAGCATAGGAGGAAGCACCCGCAACAAGCTTTCCCTCATAAAGTACGGCCACGCCCAGACCGCGTTGTTTATAGTCCTCATAATCTGCAAACAAGGAGCAGAAGTCCGAGGACCAGCCCTCGCAAAGCGCGGCCTTATAAATCTGTTCATCGAACAGCTTGAGTGTAAAGCCTTCAGGCAGGGCGCTCGTGTATTTCCTGAGAGCCTCGGCTGAAAAGACGTCCGGTTCTTTTTTGATTGCGTAACGCATTGCTTTTTCTGCACCGTCGCCCCACACGTCTTCAAGCGTTTTCCCCCAGGCTTCCGTACGGGGTACCATAATCGGCGCGGCTGCCTTCGTGGCAAGCTCACGATTGGGCGCGCCGGCGAAGAAGCAGAAATCGCCCACGACGATTTCTGCGGAGGATGGGTTTTCTTCGCTGTCTGTTACAGCATAGCCCATGCACCCCTGCAAGCAGGACCAAATGAGCGCCTCCTGCCAGCCTTCAAACAGCGGCGCGATTTTTTTATATTCTGCCATGATTTGCTCTTTTATCAGCTTTTCGTTCATTCTTTTTTCTCCGCATCAGGTTCATTGTATATGGTGTAGCCGTTTTTTCCTCGTTTCTTTGTCTGGTAAAGCGCCATGTCTGCATGCCGGTACAGCGTGTCAAAGTCTTTTCCGTCGCGCGGTGCTATGGCTGCGCCTATGCTTGCGGAAACATGCCAGCTTTTCTGGTCCGCTGTGTGCTCACTGTTCAGCACCCGGCACAGCTCCTCCGCTTTTTGCTGCACCCATGCTTCGTCCGCAACGGGAATAAACGCGGCGAATTCATCCCCGCCGATACGCCCAATCAGGTCGTTCTTACAGAATTGGCGCCGAATCGTATCTGCAAAGCTTGTGATTACGGTATCGCCATAAGAATGGCCGTACAGGTCGTTTGCCTGCTTAAAATCATCAATATCAAAAATAAAGAACGCAAATAACTTTTCAGACTGTTCTTTAAGGCTGCTTTCCGCCATTTTGCGAAGGGCTGTTTTCGTATACAACCCTGTCATTTCATCGGTTTGAGCCAGCTTCAGCATACGGCGCTCCTGCCGTTTCTCCGCGTCGATATTCTGGCGGTAGGTCAGCAGGTGGATGGAATCATCGCTTTCCCAGTAAATAATCCGGGCGGTAATTCGCATCCAGTAATAATCCCCGCCGGTAGTAATCATGAAATCGTAACGGAGGGTATCCTGGCCGTTCTTATAAGCGCGCAATATATTCTCAGGCGAGAACATATCGAGGTACCCCTGCCTGAATTCTTCTTTGATTTCCTTTTCCGCGACGATTTGCAGCGCCTTGTCATAAGGTGTGCCGGAGGGCGCGCCCAGGCTTTCAAAGTATTGCTCAGTCACTACGTTAGCCGGTCGGTTATTCGTTATGTCCAGCTCATAAATATTTTCGTAAAGCTCTTCGGTCGCCTGCTGGAACACAGTACGCCGCTTCTGCTCGTTCGTACGCGTCAACCTTACAATCTGACGGTTGAATTTTCTGATAACGAAAGTAATGACAAAAAGGATGATGACTATGATTGCTGCAATTATCAGTATGGTCTGCAAAAGCTGTTCATTGAGCTTTTGAATCATCAGGCCTGTATCACGCTCTACCACCAGATGCCAGTCGAGCTCCGGAATATATCTGGTGACTACATAGTTCATCGTGTCCTCACCGGGGATTGCCGAAGCCCAGAAGCTGCTGGCGGAATCGCTTTTTTTCCAGTTTAAAATTTCATTCTTGGCTGTATCGTCATAAGAATAAATATCGAAAAAGTTGACTTTTTCATATCCTGTATAATTTGTTGAGATTTCCACAGTGCCGTCCGCGCCGATAAGGAAGGCGTCTACGCCAAATTCGTCTTCATAATCACGAAGCAGGCTTTGCAGGTAACCAATACGGACGCCCACGCCCACAATCCCCATCGTTTTACCATTGTTGTCTTTTATTTTACAGTTGACGAAAACTGTAATGTCATTCTGCGCGTTCGCCACCTCGTCATTGTCCACATTCATCGTGGAATCCACTTCGCTTTCCAGCATCTCATAGTACCAGTCGTTTTCAGGGTTTCCCTGCTCGAGCACCCGGTCCAATCCGTTGAAATTATAATACCGGCCGGTAGCCGCCGAGACTAAAAAAACGGAATCATATTGATATTTCATCCGGTAAGCGTCAAGATATTCCCGTATCGTTTCGATATAATCCTGACTGTCGAGCTGTGTCTTTTCATCAGCAAGAAAGCCTTTGAGCAGGCTGTCGTTCGCCATTGTCAACGAAATATTGACCGGTTTAGTAAAAATAGAAGTAAGCTGATAATATATTCCCTCGGAGGTAAGCGCCGAAACCTGTTCAATATTCTGGACAGACGCGGTATAATTTGCCTGATAGCTTAGTACCGCGGTCGTAGTGAACCCAATGATAATGACAAGACATACAAGTAAGTTTGTCCGCAGCAAAATGTTTTTTTTCATGGCGTAACCCTTCCCACTTTATAATAGGTATGGTTCCATTATAATAGATATGGCTGAAGAAAACAACTGAACAAAACGCCGTTGTTCAAATTAAGCTAGAACGTTCAGTGAACGTTCTGCAAGCGCAACAACGAATTTTATATTTTTAAACAAACAGTTTTTTAAAAGCCCGCTGCAATGTAAAATTGATTTGTTCTATTTTTCACTAATCAGTTATAGTCGGCTTTTGCTTTTCCGGCAAGATTCTGAACAGAATCGGAGCAAGCGGCAAAGCCTGCTCCGATATGGTGTGGGAATTTCTACAGAAACTACTAAAATCTTTTTACTGGAATGTTTTATTAAATTGAGGCCCTATTTACAGCATGTACAGCCATTACATATGCTGACTGTAACTGAATCCGTGTTATTGCATGGATTGGGGTCGGGCGTTTGGGAAGAAACAACCGCCATGTTTTCTATAAAGCCTTTTGCGCACCGGCTGACTATTCCAGATACCAATATACATATAGAACCGCCCGCCGCGAGTTTTCCTAAATTGAGTTCTCCAGACCATGCGTGCCATGTCCTTCCGTTATCTAGTGAATAAGCCGCGTTACATAGCTCCGGCGGAAGGACATCGGAAACCACGACCTGCTCCGCCGATTGCGGCCCCGCGTTGGATACAGCGAGCCGCCGGATTTTGGAAAGCGGTCTTTTGTATTGAAAGGTCGGCGCAGCGCCGCTGAACAGGCGTGTTCTCTGTTGAGGTGTTGTTGCTTGGATTGGGGTCAGGCGTAGTGCTTACGGCTACCGCCGTGTTGGAAAGAATACCGCAGGCTGAGGCCGCAACCGTTCCCCGCAGGAGTATTGTCATGCTCTGCCCGGCCTCAAGCCGGCCCAGCGTAAACGGATTAACCCATTCATTCCAGCTAGCGCCTCCATCGATTGAAAACTGCGCACCCGAAAGCTCTGGGGGAATTTCATCATACAAAATTACATCCTGAGCGCTGTCCGGGCCGTTATTGGTAACTGTGACCGTGTAGGTCAGCAATTCTCCTGGAATCGCGACGGCTGGCTGCACGCTCTTGCTAACTGAGAGGTCAGCTTCATTACTGCCAGTGATTTCGGTCGTTTCCGTACTGGTGTTGTTGTCCGGGTTAGGGTCGGGCGTATCGCTGCGTACCGTGGCGGTATTGATAATGCTGCCGCTTGCGGACGGGGAAACCGCGGCGCGTATCAGAACGACAAGGCTGTCTCCTGCGTTGAGAATGCCAAAGCTGCGAGTACCGGTCCAGGGCTGCCATGTGGTACCGCCGTCTAAAGAGTATTCGGAATTGGTAAGGCCAGCAGGTATATTGTCTGTAATGACAACATTTTCAGCGGCGTTTGGCCCCGCGTTGAAAACAGTAAGCGTATAGGTCAGTGTTCCTCCCGGCTGCACCGGATTTGGAGCGGAGGTTTTAACAATGGAAAGGTCCGCGGAAGGCTCGGGCGTTATAATAGGGGTCACGACCGTGGAGGTGTTGTTGTCAGGATTCGGGTCGGGCGTACCGCTGTCCACTGTCGCCGTGTTACTTATATTACCTGCCGCAGAGGATGCGACCACGGCACGGATTAAAATTTGAATAGATGCACCCGGCTGCAAATTCCCAAGAAAAATAGTCCCTGTAAAGGGCATCCATGCGGCGCCGCCGTCGATGGAAAACTCCGCGTTCAGCAGCTCGCCTGGCAGCTGGTCGGCCAAGTTTGCGTTTACAGCCGCCGATGGCCCGGCATTTTCTATTTGAAGCGTATAGGTGATAATCTCTCCCGCTAAAACAGGGCTGGGGCTTGCTGTTTTTATTACGGAAAGGTCAGCCGATGGCTCTATCGGCGTAACCACTGTAGAAGTGTTATTGTCAGGGTTCGGGTCAGGGGTATCGCTGACGGCTGTTGCGGTATTGTCAATCGCTCCGGAAGCGGACGGGCTTAGTATTCCGCGTATCAAAACAGTTTGGCTTTCGCCAACTGCAAATGTGCCCAGCGCCAATGGGCCGCTCCACGGTATAAAGGTAATCCCGCCGTTAATGGAATATTCCGCATTCAATAATTCGGCGGGAATATCGTCGGCAAGTGTTACGTTTACGGCAGGCGACGGCCCTGCGTTGCGCACAGTGACGGTATAGGTCAGCGGGCTGCCCGGGACTGCCGGGCTAGGGCTTGCGGTTTTTAACACGGAAAGGTCTGCCAGTGTGACGACCTCCACTGGAACCTCGTTGGAGGTAACGTCAAAGACGCCCGGAATACCGCCCTCTACCGGTGTATACAAATAGGTGATGTTTGCGCTGTTCAGAGTCGGATTAGGTGTTGGGATTTCATTCACCGCCGCCGTAAACTCGACCGTAACGGTTTCCCCACCGGGAATGTCCGGCAGTGTGAATCCCGCGTTTGGGTCTGCCACAGGATTCGTTACGCCATTAACAACGACGCTTCCAGGAACGAAGGAAAGCCCAGCCGGGATGGCGTCCTGGAAAAACACATTTGTCAAGGGGCTTTGGCAGGCATTGGTCAAGGTCACTGTGTAGACGACGGTTTCACCAACATTTGCGGTTTGCCTGTCGACGGTTTTTATGGGAACGAACTGCGGCACCTGTATCTCATTGAAGGAAATATCGTCGATGGCATAATCATTCCCGATTACCTCTGGGCCTTCACTTAAAAATTCAACGGTCAGGCTTGAATTGCCCTGAGAGTTGATGACGCTGCCGATTTGTTTCCATTCCGGCGCGTTTACATTGACGGGAATCAGCGCCCCAAGCGTTGCGCTGTATAAAACGCTGCCATTTTCGTCTAGGATACGCACGCCCAGCTCCGGATTGGGATAGCCGTTGACCTTAAACAGGTTTAGTATCCAGGATGTAAACAGATAGTTGGTGTTTGGCTGTACTGTTACCGTATCTCTGAAAAATACGGCGCCCGGATTAAAGCCGTTGACGACCATAAAGCGTCCCGTCTCGTTACCCACAGTATGGTCGGCAATACGCCACCACGCGCCGATTTCGGCGCTCATGGAGTTTGTCATAATATTTTGTACGGTATACTCCCCGCCCAACGGCGCGAAAATTGCGGGATTGGGCAGCACATAGGTAAAGTCGGGAGTAACTCCGGGATAGGGTTCGACAGGCGCGCCGGTGTTGGCGGGCGTACCCGGGGGAAATGTGCCGAAGGTGCCTTCGTCAGCGGCGTTAATCAAATTATCACCGGAAATAACTGCGCAGGGGTCTAAAATTGTCTCGACCGGCGTGTAAATGACCGGTCCGTTTAGAAAATTTTGATTGATTAAATCAGGTCCGGTTACTGTGACCAGCAGCGTATCTGGCGTAAGGGAATCCAGGTTGGTGGAACCGGGCGGTGGGTTGACCGCGGCGGTGATAGGCGGGTTGGCACCGGTTGGCACGCTTCCCGGTACCGCGTTAAAAAAATTACCCGGCGTAAGGGTTCCGCCAAGTGTACCATAGGCTTCTACAATTCTGTAATTGCCATTTGGTACATTAAAAATTATATAGCTGCCGTCGGCATCCGTTAAAATTGTCAGCCGTTCGGTCGTATCTATATTTTGAAGGACGATAGGAATATTCGCAAGTCCCGAATCGCCGGAGGAAATCGTGGCGCTTCTGTCCCTGTCAAATATTACCCTGCCCGATATGGTAGCCATTTGTATTGTGCACCTCTCTAATTAGAATCTTTTTATTATAAGGATAATTACCTTTGTTTCGTTGTGGAATATCTTCATACCGTATGCCAATACCCCAATTATATAATATGTAGAACTGTGTCATGCGGCACTTGGAGTTCAAAAGAATTGTACGCATCAGAATAACGATGGGCAAGCTGTTAAAAATAAAATGGAAAAATACATCGGGAGGCGGCCTTGTTGCAGGTGTTTGATGCATATTTAGGGCAAATAGAAAATCCACAGCATCGCATGCGTGTGGAACAGGTATTATGCTGGGTCGCTGAGAATTATCCTGTGCTTCAACCGAGAATTGCATGGAACCAGCCGATGTTTACCGACCATGGTACCTTTATTATAGCCTTTAGCGTTGCTAAGCGGCATTTGGCTGTCGCCCCTGAAAAGGCGGCAATCTACCATTTTTCAGATGAAATTATCCAGGCTGGTTACAGCCATAGCAGCCAGCTCCTGCGCATGGAATGGGATAAAATGGTTGATTATGCACTGCTCGAAAAAATAATAAACTATAATATCAAAGAAAAAGCCGGCTGTGTTTCCTTTTGGAGAAAGTAAAAAATGTATAATAATATAAAAAGCCGATTGCTTTACAGCAATCGGCATATTTCCTGCAGCGGCGTAAAAACCACAGCGGGAAATTTTTTGTGGATTTTATAAACCAAGTGAGGTAAAAAAACAAATTTAGTGACACATTTTTCTGTATTTTTGCGTACTGGTTAAAATAAAATCCCCATGAACAAGCCTTGAAAAAAAGTCAGTAAAATCAATATTTTTCGGGCAGTCAAAAAGTAGTATTTACATCATTCTATAGCGGGTAAGCACATGACAGGGGCAGATTTCCTACAGCTATTTCGGGGTCGACAAGAAGTGGAAACAGTGGGTAATCGACGACGAGACCGCCGCTGTCCGGCGAATCTTTAGCCTGACAATGGAGGGCTTTGGCTCCTTCATCTTTACATGGAAATGCACAACCGCAGATGCACCTTTTTCGGCAGACTGAGCGGGCGGACATACTGTCCGCCCGCTCGATGCTTCAAATGAAAAATAGATCTATACTGCACGAGGATATAAAGGTGATGTTGTTTGCAGCTTCATTAGCAAGTACGATCATGCCGTATTCATTTCTAATAACCGTTCCCGCAGATGGGGTTTGAGTGCTTGTGGTTATACTAACGTCAGGTGTTCCGACAGGCAGGAGAGAACGAATAGTTGCTTCGCAATCAGCGCAACAGTCTGTCGGAGTGGGAACCGGCTCCGGCAAATAAGCAATGGCATCGTTATACGTCGCATTGTTAATCTGAATCGTGTCGATGCTGCAGGTGGACAAATATTGCTCGAAATTTTGAGGATTTGTTACTACAAATACTCCGGTATGTCCGTTTGGTCCAGTGATCAAAGAGGTGGGACGGCCAACAACTGCATCACCACTATCCAAAGTAACGAATATATCATTATTGGGGTATAAAGTGATGATTTGTTGAATGATATTTCTCAGTTGCTCCTTACAGCCACAGCAGGCGGAGCTTGCGTCACCGGCAGGACCAGTGGGACCTTGGGGGCCGGGTTCACCTTGCGGGCCCTGCGGCCCTGCCGGGCCTTGGGGGCCTGCAGCGCCGGTAGCGCCGCGGGGAATTACAAAATTCAATATTGCGTTTGTAGAAGTTCCTGAGTTTGTAACACTTGCGGGTGTTCCCGGTTCACCGGTTATTGTAGCGCCAATGGAAATACTAGGTGCATTTGGCTGACAGCCTGGCGGTGGGCAGCACATGTTGTTACAAACTCCCTCTTCGCCGCATCTGTCCGTTTGAAAAGGTGCGTTAAAACCATTGGGAAATTGACAATATTCATTGTTCATACATATTTCTCCTTTCTCTAACATAATATGATAAAAAACAACGGATGGTTACAACAGCCTGCTGCATTTTATACTTGCTGCGGAACTTTCTAATCAATAAAAATTACCGCCTGTTTTGAAAACAAAGCAGGCGGTTCTGCGCGTTTGAAAACAAAATGGGAGCATCCTGTAAGGACACTCCCACTGGTGCGGGTGACAGGACTTGAACCTGCACGTTTGTGGACACCAGAACCTAAATCTGGCGCGTCTGCCAATTCCGCCACACCCGCATGTGCAAACTATTATATAATAAACCATACAGAAATGCAAGCACGATATTACTGCTTCTGGTCAGACCTACGGAATTACAAAAAATAGAAAGCGCCAAATTGACATACAATCGGCCATACGGCTATAATAAAAACAATGCCGAGCTGCTGCCTGATTTTATAAAGAGGAAATAGAATTCGCTTTTGGGAAGGTATTATTGGAAGGGTGATTATATGGCTATAAAGATAGCGGCAATTGATTTGGACGGAACAACGCTTAATGATGAGGCAAAGCTCCCGCAAAAAAACAGAGAGGCGCTTATCCGGGCGGCCGCTCGCGGCTCGCATATCGTTGTCTGTACCGGGAGAACGAACGACGAGCTTCCAAAGGAGCTTTTAAGCCTGCCGGTGCTTCGCTATGGAGTGCTGGCTAACGGCGCTAAAATCATTGATTTTAAAGAAAAAAAGGTCTTGCACCATGACTGCCTCGGGCGGGAACAGGCGGAACAAGCAATCCGTTTTACGGAGAAATACCGCTGCATGTGCGAGCTGTATATCGATGGTAAAGTTTATGTGAAACGCGAATGCCTCGATGACGTTACAAAGTACGGCGTAACGCCGCGACTGAGAAGGCTGGTGGAAGGGACACGCACCGGTGTTTCAGACCTTCTTGACTTTTTCCAAAACAGCAGCGGGGAGGTCGAAAAGCTCAATATCTTTTTCGGTGATTCCGAACACCGAAAAGCGTTTCTCCGTGATGCCGGGATTTTTTCGAGCCTTGTGGAAATTACCGGCTCCATGGAAACGAACGCGGAGGTCAACAGCAAGACGGCAACAAAGGGAAACGGCCTTGCTTACCTTGCAGAGCTTCTCTGCGTCGATAGAAGAGAGGTGCTCGCCATAGGCGACAGCGGAAACGATATTTCCATGCTGAAGTATGCCGGTACGGCGCTGGCTGTCGCAAACGCGGATGACGCCGTAAAACGCCTTGCGGACGAAATCGTCCCTGCCAATACGGACAACGGCCTTGCTTTTGCGCTGGAAAAATATATTTAAATCAAAGATGAATACATGAAGTACGGGAGCCTCGCGGCAATGAGCTCCCGTGTTTTATTTTACCGCGGACAGGCTTTACATCAGAAAAAAAGAAATCTATAATATAGTCGTAATCGGGTAAGCAAACGGAGGCGAGGTCAATGAACCAGCAAGCAATGCTTCAAAAAATCATAGATGAAAGCCGCCGCATTGTGTTTTTCGGCGGCGCCGGCGTCAGCACGGAATCAGGAATCCCCGACTTTCGCAGCGTAGACGGCCTTTATAATCAACAGTATAAATATCCGCCTGAAACAATCCTGAGCCATTCCTTTTTTGTTAGGCATACGGAAGAATTTTTTCGGTTTTACAAAAATAAAATGCTTTATTTAAACGCCCGGCCAAACGCCGCGCATAAAAAGCTTGCGCAAATGGAGCGTATGGGCAAGCTCTCGGCAATCGTCACACAGAACATAGACGGCCTGCACCAGAAAGCGGGTTCTGAAAAGGTTTATGAGCTCCACGGAAGCGTCCACCGCAACTACTGCACCGAATGCCATAAGCTGTTCAGCGCTTCCTATATTCTCCGCAGCGAGGGAATTGCGAGATGCGATGAATGCGGCGGCCTGATTAAACCCGATGTGGTGCTGTACGAGGAACCGCTCAACGACCAGACAGTGGAGGGAGCTGTAGAGGCTATCGCACGGGCCGATTGCCTGATTATCGCAGGGACGAGCCTTACCGTTTACCCCGCAGCGGGAATGATTCGTTATTTCGAGGGAAAACATCTTGTTTTAATCAACAGGGACGAAACGCCTGCCGATTCCATGGCGCGGCTTGTCATCCACGGCAAGGTCGGTGAAATACTCGACGGCGTTATATTGTGAACACAATGTTAACAAAATCCGCCGATAATTGACAGCCCGCGCTAAAATGCTATAATAAATTCCAGTAAGCTCCGCCCGCGAAAGCAGGCGGACTTTTCCGCGTTTTTAAACGCCAAGGACATTGAAAGGGATGACAGAAATGAGAAAAAAGAGCTTTAAGGCGGAATCCAAAAGACTTCTGGACCTCATGATCAATTCTATTTATACGCATAAGGAGATTTTCCTGCGGGAAATCATCTCGAACGCGAGCGACGCGCTCGACAAGCTGCACTTTGTGTCGCTGACTGATGAAAAGGCAAGGGCTTATGCCGATAACCTTTCCATTGAAATTTACGCAGACAAAGAAAACCGTACGCTCACTGTTTCCGACAACGGCATCGGCATGACGGAAAAGGAGCTCGAGGAAAACCTTGGAACGATTGCGAGAAGCGGCTCCCTCCAGTTTAAACAGGAACTTACAGAGGAAGATAAAAACGACATTATCGGCCAGTTCGGCGTCGGCTTCTATTCGGCGTTTATGGTTTCCAGCAATGTGACGGTAATCACAAAGCGTTTTGACAGCGATACCGCGTACAAATGGGTTTCAAACGGTGCGGATGGCTATACGGTTGAGCCGTGTGACAAGGAAAAGCCCGGTACCGATATTATCATGCAAATAAAGGAAGATGCCGAAGACGAGACCTACAGCGAGTATCTGGAAAGCTACCGTCTGCAAAACCTCGTCAAAACCTATTCCGACTATATCCGTTACCCGATTATTATGGACGTACAGCAGTCGGTCAACACCGCTAAGGAGGGGGAGGACCCTAAATGGGAAACGGTGACCGAGCGCAAGACGGTCAACAGCATGGTGCCGATTTGGCAGCGCAGTAAAAAGGATGTGTCCGACGAGGATTGCGCGCAGTACTATAAAGAGCATTTCGGAGACATGCAGGAGCCTCTCGCGACGATACGCGTCAGCGCTGAGGGCCTCGTTTCCTACAAGGCGATGCTGTTTATTCCGGCGACGCTGCCCTACGGCTACTATACAAAGGATTTTGAAAAGGGGCTGCAGCTTTATTCCAGCGGCGTGCTGATTATGGACAAATGCCCGCAGCTTCTGCCTGATTTCTTTGGTTTTGTCAAGGGAGTCGTCGATTCGCCCGATTTGTCTCTGAATATTTCAAGGGAGCTTTTGCAGCACGACCGGCAGCTATCCGTCATAGCCAAAAATATCGAAAAGAAAATCAAGTCGGAGCTGCTTCGCCTGCTGACGGATGACTTTGAAAAGTACGAAACCTTCTGGAAAAACTTCGGCCGCCATATCAAATATGGTATTGTGAGCGACTATGGTACGCATAAAGAGCTTTTACAGGATTTGCTCGTGTTCCATTCCTCCACGCAGGAAAAGCCCACAACCCTCAAGGATTACGTATCCAGAATGAAGGAGGGGCAAAAGTACATTTATTATGCCTGCGGGGATTCCGTTTCGCAGATTGCCTCACTCCCGCAGACAGAGCTCTGCCGCGACAAGGGTTATGAAATGCTTTACTTAACGGAGGATGTGGACGAATTTACCATCCAGTCGCTTATGGAGTTTGAGGAAAAACAGTTTAAATCCGTAACGGCGGACGACGCGGAGCTGCAAACAGAGGAAGAAAAGAAAGAAACAGAAAAACACAGTGAGGAAAACAAGGATTTGCTTGAGTTTGTAACAAAGAGCCTCGACGGCAAGGTGAGCAAGACTGTGATTTCCGATAAGCTCAAAAGCCATCCCGTTTGCCTCTCCTCAGAAGGGCCTGTCACCATCGAGACGGAAAAATATTTTGCCTCCATGCCCGGCAACGAAATGAAGCCGAAGGCCGCAAAAGTGCTTGAGCTCAACGCAAGCCATCCGGCGTTTGAATCGCTCAAGGCTTGCTATATCTCCGACCAGGAAAAAGCAAAAAAATACGCGCAGGTGCTTTACAGCCAGGCGCTGCTGATTGCGGGGCTTCCTGTCGAAGACCCGGTAGCATACTGCGACCTCGTCTGCGGACTGATGTAACGCTTGTGCGAATTCTATGTATTTCCGAGGAGAGATATCTGTAAATTTTCGATTCACTCTTTTCTATTCACTGGATTTATGATATAATAAGCCAATATCATTGCAAATGAAAGGAATTATTAGAATGGATGTCATTATAAAACTGTTTCAGACCCAGTGGATGTTTTTGACCGCTGCCGTCGTTATTATAGCGGCGATGTTCCTCGTCAAAAAATTTGCCCCGCAGATATATAAAAAGTTCTGTGTCATTGCGCTTGCCGTAACGGTGATTGCACTAATCTTATTGGCACTCGTATTTAAACTGCCCGACCTGTTTCTCCTGATACCGATTTTTATGCTCTGCTGCGAATTGTTCGGCTACGACATTACAGGCAAAATCGTCATTGTGTTCCTTGTGGACTATATCCTGATTTGCCTTCTGGATTTTGCTTTTGTCAGCGGGTGGATCAACGATGTAATCAATACGATTATTTTCTTTGCGCTTCAGGTTGCTACTGCCATTTGCGCGGGACTTGTGCTTGACCGCCATCTTACCATTCTCAAAATGAAGAAGAAGGCGGCGCTCGATGCAAAAAAGCAGGAAGAGCTTGCACAGAATGAAGAGCTCGACAGCCATATCGACGATGTGTTCGAGAAATATAAGCTGGATTCGGAGCCTGCCGAACAAATAGAAAACGATGAAAACAAGCCGGAGCTTTAATTCGGTATATACTGCAAATTGTAAAGGCGGAACGAAATGATTCGTTCCGCCTTTTTACGTCCGGTAGGCGCCGGGCTTTTATTTTTGCTGTTTATTTCATGACGCCTGCCTTATTTAACCGCTTTTACCCTTATCCTGCGGAACGTTTCAAAGCACGTGCCGTCTGGCTGCAGCGCTTTTTGCAGCATCTCTTCAATCACTTCGTTTCGGAACTGTTCCTTTAAGCTGCCGGGAATCACTGTCAAAAACGGCACAATCGTAGGCTGGTCTAACCATTTTATCATTTCGTTGGCGCTTGAAAAATAACGGTCCACATATTCTTCCGTTACCTCGGATTCAGAAAACGCGGTATTGCTGATTAGCTTTTGATAATTTGATTTTGAGGGCATATACCACGGCCATTCAAAATCGCGGAAATAATCCGTGTATTTATCCTCCCGCATCTTTTTCCGTATCACTTCAAAAAAATTCGTGCAGGTTCCTTCACCCGCAAAATTCCAAAAAATTCTGCCGCCTGATTTTAAAGCGGTAACACTTGAATTTAAAAGCCTTTCGTGATTTTTTATCCAGTGAAGCGCGGCGTTTGAGTATATAATATCGAACCGGTTTATAAAATCCATTTTATTTATATCCAGCTGTCTGAATTCCAGATTATCCCTTCTCAGCTTTTTCGCGGTTTGAATCATTCCCTCAGAAGCGTCGACTCCCAGGACATACCCGCGCGCCGCGAGCACAGCCAGCTGTTCCGTCAGCAGCCCGTCTCCGCATCCCAAATCCAATATGGACTCATCGCCTTTTAAATCGAGCTGCGCAATCAATTTTCCGCCCCATTCTTTTTGGTGCTTTGAAGCTTCCTTATATTTTTCTCCGTTGAATTCGTATGTCTGCATTTGAAAATACCTCCCTATAGGCTAAATAGCTTTTTATCAATTTAATGCTTTTTCATTTAAATGTCAATGCTTCGCTTGCGCTTGATGCTTCTTGATGTTTTCTAATATGGTTCATGATGGGAACCTTTCTTTTTTATTTTTAAATTCCAAAACTGTATATTTCTTTTTCTCTACGGCAAAGATACTAATACAAATAAAGAACTGGTTTTATACCTTTATCAGCAGGAGGTTTTTGTTGTGGAAAATATACCGGAGAACAATAACAGCAATCAGGAAAACGAAAAGGATACTACGAATCCCGGCACAAAAAAGAAAAAATACAGCAAAGGATTTTATGTGGCGCTTGCCTTTTGCCTGTTGGCAATGGGAGCCGCTGCGTGGACGACCTACAGCAGCGTGTCCGATTATATGAAGCCCGCGCCCATTGTGGAGAAAACTACAACAGCGAGCACCAGCAAGGATAAGCAGGCGGGCGTAAATGTCAGCGGCGTGCCGGTAAGCGGTACGACCGACCCGACGTCTGCCGCCTCCGCTCAGACACAGCCGACCGACGCGCCGACGCAGCCCGCGACAGAAAGTACGACCGAGGATGTAACGGATACAGCCACAGTCAAGGACCCTGTGTACCCGGTAGGTGACAAAATCGTCAAGGAATACAGCGGCGATACGCCCGTCTATTCTAAAACCTTTAAGGATTGGCGTCTGCATAAGGGGATTGACTTTGCCGCAAGCAAGGGCGACAGCGTAAAGTCGATTGACGATGGCACCGTATTTGAAATAAAGAAGGACAGTACGCTCGGCACCGTTATTTCAGTAGAACACAACTCAGGTTTTGTCGCGTACTATTGCGGTGTCAAAGCAGGCGATAATATCAAGGAGGGCTCGCACCTTTCTGCCGGCGATGTGTTAGGCACAGTCGACCAAATTCCGGGTGAGAGCAAAGATGAAGCGCACCTGCATCTTGAGATTAAATTGGATGGTAAAAATGTAAACCCGTCTGAAATCCTGAATAAGAAGGCCGACGCCTGAATATATTGAATATGGAAGCGCCTGCCCCCGCCAGCGTTACAGGGGCACAGAAAAGGGAGAAGAAGGAACACGGCTTTCGTGTCCGTTCTTCTCCCTTGTTTATTTGGGAATTTGGATTTTAATAATTTGCTTCGCGGATTTTTACATAGCCGACGATAAGCTCCACCGCCTGCTCCGACGTAAGCTTGCCGCTGTTGATGCATAAATCGTAGTTTTCTGGCGCGCTCCACTTACGGTTGGAATAGAAATTATAGTAATTCGCCCTCGTCTTATCGGTTTTTCGCACAGCCGATTCCGCTTTGTCCTCCGGTACGCCGCGCACCTTAATTGCGCGCTGGATGCGGTAATCGATGTCGGCGTGGATAAACAAACTGATGCAGTTTTTGCGGTCCTTCAATACATAATCCGCGCAGCGGCCCACAATCACACATGGCTCCTCCGCCAGCTGCTTAATGATTTTATGCTGGAGGAGGTAGAGCTGGTCGTTGACTGGAAGGTCGCGAATCGGTGCGTAGCCCGAGCCGAGATTATAGATACCCATTGAAAGGCTGTAAAGCAGGCTGTTTGTGGCGCGCTCATCGACGTTTTCAAATATTTCTGGGTTTACGCCGCTTTCTTTGGCCGCCAGCGAAATCAATTCCTTATCATAAAATTTTATTCTAAGCTTGTCAGCGGCCGCCTTGCCTATTTCCCGGCCGCCGCTTCCGAACTGTCTTCCTATCGTAATGACCGATTTACAACTCATCAAAAAACCTCCGTCGTTATATTTGGATTACTTTGTACATATTATAGCATTTTTTAATAAAAAAACTATATGAAAAACTGCATAAAATTTATTTGTTTATTTTAGTGAATTAAATC
>UQHH01000026.1 GCA_900540865.1 uncultured Oscillospiraceae bacterium | reverse complement strand
CCTTGCTCGGCTGGAAAGGGTCAAGGGAAAACCTGCGACGAGGTTTTCCCTGTCGACGAAAAGGGTTTACAAAAGGGAAAAACAGCGAATTGTTTTTCCCTTTTGATGGAACATAGAAAGTTTTATCAAAAAACCCAAGAAACGAAAGCGTTGCAGAAAAATAAAAAAACAGGAAAGAGAACGTTTTAAAAAAGAGAGAGGAGAACCAACGAAATGGTTTTCCTCTTTTGATAAAACATATAAGTTTTGATGAAGGAATTCAAAAAACAGCCATGTATTTAGAAAACTCCAAGAAGCAGAATGCTTTAAAAAGAAACAAAAAAACATATTAAAAAGCGTTTATAAAACAAAAACGCCGGGACTTGCGCTCCGGCGTTTTAACAAAAAAGTTTATATTTAATTTTTCTTAAAAATTATTCAGCCGGGTCCTGGTAAGGGTTATCCGTATCGTTACCGGAAGCGTCGGTTGCGGGCTGTGTTTCAGCTTCCGTCGGCTTTTCGTATACGCCGAGGCTTACAAACTTGACCCCTTCGGTATTTTTGGCGATTTCCTGCGCGGGTGAACCGGTATACCCCTTGATAATCTGCAGGGACGGGCAGTTCCAAACCATAGTCTCATCGCCTGTTTCAAGGTTTTTCGGCAGCGCCAGCGTTTTGAGATTCGTGCAGCCCAGGAAAACAGAGGAACCCATCTGCGTTACGCTGTCGGGAACCGTCATTTCCGTCAGCCCGCTGCAGCTCTGAAACACATAATCGCCGATTTTCGTTACGCTGTCGGGGATTTTAATGCTCTTGAGCTTTGAACAGAAGGCAAAGCGGCTGTTCTGCAAAACGGTTACGGAACTGGGGATTTCATAGGTTTCCGCGCCGCGCTCAATCGGATAAGCAATAATATCTTTTTTGTCCTTGGAATAAAGAACGCCGTCTTCAGAAACAAACGCCGCGTTTTTGCTGTCGGCGGAAATCTCCTCGAGCCCCATCACACAATAGAAAGCGTGGGTGTCGATGTCCGTAATCGTCGCGGGAATCGTAATTTTCTTGACCGTCTTTTCCTTTGTGTCGGTAAAGGCTTTTGACAAGATTTTCGTTACCTTAGTATTGTCGATTTTCTCAGGAATGACGACGTCGGCGTTTTTGCCGATATACTTTGTCAGCTCAATATGCGTCTTGTAAACGTCATATTCATATTCACCGTTTGAGGTGCTTCCTACATAATCCGGATTTGCGGCCTTCGCCTGGTCAACCGTCATATTGCCTTTGTCCGAGCATCCTGCAAGCACGCCCGCAAACAGCAAGACGGAAAGGAACAGCGCTGCTAATTTCTTCATTTTACCCAACTCCTGCATGAGATTTATTTCCATAAAATTTATTCTACCATAAAGGATATGATTTCGTAAAGAATGTGAAATTTATTCCTTATCAAAATTCCTGCGCCCCATAAAGACAAGGGCGAGCATCCCCGCGCCGACATGCGTTCCGATGACCGGCCCAATATCGCATATGATAATGTTTCTTACGAGCGACTGCTCCTTTATCATGGCTTCGAGCCTCTGTGCGTCCTCCAGGCAGTCCGCGTGGCCTATAATAATATCCTGTTCCTTTGTGTTTTCCCCGTCGGAAACCAGCCGGTTCATCAGCGTTTCGAGCGCCTTGTTCGCGCCTCTGATTTTCGCGACGGTCGTAAGCTTGCCCTCGTTGTCAACGCTTAAAAGCGGTTTAATCTGAAACGCCTTGCCGAACGTCGCGGCAACCGCGCCGATTCGCCCGCCGCGCTTTAAATGCTCCAAATCGTCCACGACAAACCAATGGCAGACGTTCAGTTTGTTGTCCTCCACCCATTTTGCAAGGTCGTCGAACGCCATGCCCTCACGGCGTTTTACCGCCGCGTTGTAAACAAGCAGCCCTTCACCGACGGACGCGCACAGGGAATCCACCACCGTAATTTTACGCTGCGGATATTTCTCCCGTAAATCCGCTACGGCAATCTGGCAGGTGTTATAGGTTCCGCTCATGGCGGAGGTAAAGCAGATATATAAAATATCTTGTCCCTGTTCAAGGAACGGCTTGAAAAAGCTTGTAAACGTTTTGTAGTTGATTTGGCTCGTTGTAGAGAGCTTGCCCTGGCGCATTGCGTCGTAAAAATCCTTATACGACAGCTCCCTTGCGTCTGCATAATGCTGATAGGGCGTTCCCTCGAGCGTGAATTCCATCGGGATTACGTGAATGTCCAAATCCCTGCAGCACTGCGCGTTTAAATCGAGCGTGCCGTCGGATACGATAGCATACTGGTTCATTGACAACCTCCAAATATGAATTGCTGTAATTGTACCATAATTTCACAGGTGATACAATCACAAAATTCAGAATATACTGATAAGAAGCGATGGTCTTATTCATTTGTCTTACGGAAAGGGTGGTCGTTATATGAATTGCCGTATTGTTGACATGCGCCATAAAGAGGTGATTAATTCAAAGGACGGGATGCGCCTTGGCTTTGTCGATGACGTAGAGGTGGACACCTGCACGGCTAAGCTCGTGGCTATTATTATCTTTGGCCGGTTAAAGCTGCTCGGATTGTTCGGACGGTGCGACGATATTGTAATCTGCTGGGACGAAATCGAGCTGATTGGGGAAGATACCATTCTCGTCAACCACTGCTGCAAGGACAAGAAAAGACGGAAATTCAAAAACCCGTTTGTCGGCTTTGCCCGCTGACGGTATCCCGCAAACCAAAAAAACATAGGGAAACGCCGCGTTAAATACGGTAAAAACAATAAGAAGCCGGCATGGCGGACCAAGCTGTGCCGGCTTTTGCCGCGCCATGTTTATTTTTGACGGCCTTACCGGTTCTATGCTGTTTTTTTAAAACAACGCGGGCTAGGTAATGGCTTTGCGGACGGGCGCCGGTGCATTAAAGCAAATATTTTACGCATTTAAGGCCAATGCGCTTTTTTATGCAGCCGCGACCTATTGCTGGCGAATCAGCGCAATCGCCGACTCTATTTGCGCGCAATATGCCGCACGGCTGAAAACCGCATTGTAATCGCAAAATACCAGAAAAAAAGACTTGCATTTAAAAAAGCGCTGTGCTATAATATTCAGGCATTACGCACGCCGGTGCCGCGCCGGAAGGGTGCCGTTATCAAAAACGGTTGTTCCGGTCTGGGCCTGGCGGAGGAAAAAACCTAAGGAGGACACAACAATGGCAGTCGTATCTATGAAACAACTTTTGGAGGCCGGCGTACATTTCGGCCACCAGACAAGAAGATGGAACCCTAAAATGGCGGAATACATCTTCACCGAGCGCAACGGCATCTACATCATCGACCTGCAGAAGACGGTCAAGAAGCTGGAGGAAGCATATTCCTTCGTCCGCGACCTTTCCATGGAAGGAAAGAGCCTTCTGTTCGTCGGCACAAAAAAGCAGGCGCAGGATTCCGTTAAGGAAGAAGCCGAACGCGCGGGCGCATATTATGTCAATGCGCGCTGGCTCGGCGGTATGCTCACAAACTTTACAACCATTAAAAGAAGAATCGAACGCTTAAAGCAGCTTCGCACGATGGAAACCGACGGAACCTTTGAGCTGCTCCCGAAAAAAGAGGTCATCAAGCTGAACCTCGAAATCGAGAAGCTCGAAAAATTCCTCGGCGGCATCAAGGAAATGAAGCAGATGCCCGGCGCGCTCTTCATCGTCGACCCCCGCAAGGAAAGAATTGCCGTTGCGGAAGCGAAGAAGCTCGGTATTCCGATTGTCGCTATTGTCGATACCAACTGTGACCCGGACGAAATCGACTATGTAATCCCGGGCAACGACGACGCAATCCGCGCTGTCAAGCTGATTGCCGCTACCATGGCAAACGCCGTCATCGAAGGCCACGAAGGCCAGATGGGCGCCGCGGCCAGGGAAGAGGAAGAAAAGGCTGAGCAAGAGGCTCCGGCCCAGGCGTAAAGATAAACGCGACTTGTTCGGGCGGGTACTTGTGCCTGCCCGAATCATGTATATAAACAGAAAATAAAATAATCGATATATAGGAAAGGATGTTTACTATGGCTTTTACAGCACAGGACGTTAAAGCTTTGAGAGAGAAAACAGGCTGCGGTATGATGGACTGCAAAAAGGCGCTTACCGAGGCCAATGGCGATATGGACGCCGCTGTTGATTTCCTGAGAGAGCAGGGACTTGCTAAGCAGGCGAAGAAGAGCGGCAGGATTGCTGCGGAGGGCGTTGCGTTTGCGTGCACGAACGACGACAGCACAGTGGGCGTTGTCATCGAGGTCAACGCGGAAACCGACTTCGTCGCTAAGAACGCGGATTTCCAGGAGTTTGTCAAGACCTGCGCGATGACTGTAATCGAGCAGAACCCCGCCGACGTCGACGCGCTGCTCCAGTGCAAGGCTTCCGGCGGCGACAAGACGGTCGCCGAGCTTCTCCAGGATAAGGTCCTCACCATCGGCGAGAACATCAAAATCCGCCGCTTTGCCCGCTACGAGGGCACGGTCGTCACTTACATCCATGCTGCCGGCAGAATCGGCGTTATGGTCAAGTTCGATACGGACGTAGCAAATAAGGAAGGCTTTGCCGCCTACGCGAAGGACATCGCTATGCAGGTCGCGGCCGCAATGCCGCCGTACCTCAATAAAGAGAGCGTGCCGGCCGACGTTATCGAGCATGAAAAGAAGGTTATGACCGAGCAGGTCTTGAACGAGGGCAAGCCCGCACAGATAGCTGATAAAATCGTCATGGGTAAAATCGGAAAATACTACAAAGAGAATTGCCTCGTCGACCAGGCGTTCGTCAAGGAGCCTGACCTGAGCGTTCAGAAATATACCGAAAATACCGCGAAGGAGCTTGGCGGTTCCATCGCGATTACCGGCTTTGTCCGCTTTGAAAAGGGCGAGGGCCTTGAGAAACGCCAGGACAACTTCGCTGAAGAAGTCGCCGGTATGGTCAAATAATAATTTGATTGTATATGAAAAGCGCATCCGAAGGGGTGCGCTTTTTGCATAGAATTTCTTGCCCGCAATCCGTCTGCAGCTTTTACAGAAATCGCAATCCAGAATGCCAAATATAAAGATTTAGACAAAAAAGCAATATGCATAATGAATCATGACAATTCTATTTTATATTGACTTATAAATTGGAACTTGATATACTAAATCAAACAAAAAGCCCATTGTCCAATCCATTTGGGATTTGTTAAACAGTGCTAATACAGCAGGGCCGTGCCTGCGCAAATCACGCACCTCATTTGCGGGGTGCGTTTAGTTTTGCTTATGCCCGCAGGGCGCCAAAATTATCCAGTTATTCGTTAAATTCAACGGCTTTCTATTTTACCAAAGATATGTTACAATCAGTCAGTGATGACAATATATGCCAGAGGGGGCGGGCTAAGTGGAGGAAACGAATCAAAACGCCAAGCGCAGCAGGCTGCTGCGTTTGATTGATATAATTGAGGGGAACGCGGTGTTTTCCTCCGTCAAGCGGGGCATGCTGATGCTGATTCCGGTATTGGTCGTCGGCTCGGTCGCGCTGATGATACGCAGCTTCCCGGTTCCTGGCTTTCAGGATTTTTTACAGGGCGGCGCGGGCGGCCTGCTGCTGGAGCTCTGCAACCTTGTGTATGGCGCTACCTTCGGCCTGCTTTCGGTATACCTGGTGGGCGCTGTCAGCTACTACTTTTCCAGTGTGCTGCGCCCGGGAAATACCTCCTTCCAGCTTTTGTCGGTGCTGCTTTCACTGAGCTGCTTTGTGGCATCTTTTGTGGGGTCGGACGGCGCCATCGACATCACCTATTTCAGCGCGGTCGGTATTTTCTCCGCCATCCTGTGCGCGATATGCGCTCCGGCATTGTTCTGCCTGCTGTACCGCGTGCTGCCCCGGCGTTTTCGGTCCTATGCCGCAGGGGCGGATTACCGTTTTCGTACGGCCTTTTCCATGATTGTACCCTTTCTGCTGACCCTGCTGGTGTTTGTACTTATCAATATGGGCCTGCGCCACGGGCTTCATGTGGACAATGTGAACGATTTGGTTTCCGGAGGGCTGCTGTCGCTGTTTGAAAGTATCGACAACGAGCTTGTCAGCGGCATCTTGTTCACCATCATTCTTAACCTTCTGTGGCTGTTCGGTATACACGGCGGTAATATGATGGAGCAGGTATCCCTGGCGTTCCTTGCGCCTGCCAACGCTGACCCAACGCGCATCGTGTGCAAGAGCTTTTTAGACAACTTTGCGCTGATGGGCGGCTGCGGCGCTACGCTGTGCCTGCTTGGCGCGCTGCTACTGTTCTCCAAGACCAGGAGTAACCGGCAGCTTGCGCGGTCCGCGGCGCCCTTTGCCGTTTTTAACATGAATGAAATTTTGGTGTTCGGGCTGCCTATTATTCTCAATCCCATTATGCTTATCCCGTTCCTACTGGTGCCGGTGGTATCGCTTCTGATTGCCTATGGAGCCACGCTTACCGGCTTCATTCCCGTGGTGACCGAGACGGTAACATGGACCACGCCTGTGCTGTTCAGCGGCTACGCCGCCACGGGAAGCATCAATGGCGCGCTAGTACAGCTCGCAATCCTGGCTGCCGGCGTGGCGGTATACGCGCCTTTCATCCGCCTGCTGGAGCGCACCCAACGCCAGCGGGAATCCATGCTGACAACCCGTTTGACCGCGGCATACCACGAACAGGAGGATACCGGCGTGTTTAAGCCGCTGCTCGACCGCAGCGACGATTTGGGCTTTGCCGCCAAGACCTTGAGCGCGCAGCTCGAAAGCGACATCCTGCATGACAGGCTGCCGGTATACTACCAGCCGCAGGTAGACGAAAAGGGACAGCTGGCCGGGGCGGAGGCGCTGCTGCGCTGGACCTACTCGGAGCAATTGGTCTATCCGCCTTTGGCGATTGCGCTCGCAAAGGAGAGCCGTCTGTTCGACGCGCTTACCTGGCAGGTGCTGAACACCGCGGCTGAGGATATATCCATCCTATGCGAGACGCTGGACAGGCCGTTGGTGGCGTCTGTCAACGTAGACGCGGCGCAGCTTAATGACCGCGACTTTGTGAAGCAGGTAATTTCCCTGGCGGAAAAGCATGGCGTGTCGGAAAACCTGTGCCTTGAAATCACTGAGAATACGCCGCTTGAGCGGTTTGACAACATTCCGGGGAACCTGGCGCTGCTTGCCGAACATGGTTTGAAGGCCGCTATTGATGATTTCAGTATGGGGCATACCTCGCTCAAGTACCTGCAAAACGGCGGCTTTCAGTACGTGAAGCTGGACGGCGCGTTGGTCCGGCAGGTGCCGGACAATCCGCGCAGCCGCGATATTGTAGCCTCTATCGTGAAGCTGGGGCAGACTATGGGCTTTGAGGTAGTGGCGGAATATGTGGAAAACGAACGGCTGCGCGAGGAGCTTATGAAGCTGGGCTGCCGGCTCTTCCAGGGGTACCTGTATAGCCCCGCCCTGCCGGTGAAGGACTATTTGAAATATGGTGAGGAACTAGCCCGCAAACAGGCAAATAACAAAAACAGATAAATACGCTGGCAGCAGCCGGGCGGTATTTCATGTGAAATCCGGCTTTTCTCCCGCTGGAATCTGTTGCTGAAAATATAAATTGCCAGTATATTGCTAATATTAAAATTTTGAATTAAACCTCTCCGCTTTTAGCGGAGAGGTTTTAATATAGCTGAAAAACAGGTGCCGTTTTTGGCTGCCCGAATGATAATTTGCCTGTTTATAGGCTGGCATATAAAAAACGTGTCACTAATTTGAAGCCTTGTTTGTATTTATAGTAGGAAAGACATGTAGGTTTTACCGATAGCCATTGAGAAAATGAATAAAAAAGGAGAGATAAATGGTGAAAAAGATGATTTCTTTACTGCTTGCTTTTATGCTTGCCGCAGCGATGCTTGCCGTACCCGCGGGCGCTTCTGAAATTCCAGAGGAGCAGACGGACGCGCTCTACCGTAAGTTTTGTGCGCATTACGGCTATACGCCCCATGTAATAGACCCGCAGTATGGGCCGGTCGACCGGTTTCAGATTCGCGGCTATTCCGGTGATTTTGCGCTGTGCTACGCAAGCCACGAGTGGTTTTTGACACCGCCGGCATATTATCATGTCCAGATTGGCAGATACACAGTAGCGCCGGGAAGCTGGGGAAACCCTGAACCGACCTTCATTTCTGTCGTATCGCTGCGGGACGATACCGTTTACGGGCTGGAAGAGGCAGTACTTGCCGGTGTAATCGACATGGCCGACGTAAAAGAAGCGTTCCCCGACTGGGTCAGGGTTACAGGCGATTGGGACAGCGACGGTAAGTTTGCCTTGAGCGATGTGCTTATGCTCCAGAAATATATGGCGAAAATAATCGAGGCGCCGGGAGAAGGCCATACGCTTGCTTATTTTGCGGCCGACTTCAACGACGACGGCACGCTCGATTTAAATGACGCGCTTATGATGCAGAAAACCCTGGCTAAAGTCATATAAGAAAAATATCCTGCTGCTTCTGAACGGAAAAGCTCCCGCATACAATGGTGTTAAGGACAAACACAAACCATGTATGCGGGAGCTGATTTTATGCCTCAATGGCTGATATGGGCAATTCTTGGCGGGACGTTCGTTATTTTTCTTGTAATTCAAATCGCAACCGGAACAAAAAAACCAATACGCATGGCGGTCGGGAATATGGCGCTGGGCGTCGTGTCCCTCCTGGCGGTAAACCTTGCGGGCTATTTTACGGGCGTTACCCTCCCGGTCAGTACCTTGAGCCTGTCGGTAGCGGCGGCGGGCGGAATTCCCGGTGTGACGCTCATGCTGCTGCTCAATATGTTCTTTTAATTATTTTTTTGTGCTTTCAATCTCTTCAAGCGCCGTTTTCGCAAGGTCGCGGTTGCGTGTCAGGGTGGCAATCATTACATTATAAACCAGGTCAGGATTTCTGCGGAAATTCCGCTTGACGGTTCTGGCCTGCGATTCCTCCGGCACATAAAGGCTGCACGAAAAAAGCTCTGTATCGCCGCCGGAAATACTGCAGTTCACTCGATAGCCGTTTTCAAGCTTTTTGATGTGGACTGCGTTTTCTTTTTCCGCGCGCAGCCTGTTTAAAAGCATCAGCGCGGCGCCGACTGCCTTGTCGCGTACAGCGGGCGGAAGCTCGTCCTCAAGCTGGGAGGAAACGAGCTTTCCGCTGGAGGTCACGGCATATAGCGTTTCATCCTCTTCGGTTGGGGCAATGTTTCCGCTTTGAATCAAGGCGTGGCAGGCGTCGACCGCTTCAAAATAATTTGCCAGTTCCGTCTCCTGCAAAATACCTGTCAGGCTTTCAACGCTCATGGGTTTATCCACGGTGTGGAGTACATAACATATTAACAGCCGGATGTCGTCCTTGTTTCGTAAACCGCCGGGTGCGATTCCTTCCGATAACGCGTCAAAATCCATTTCCAACCCACCTTTTTTCTTGTTTTGTTGGTTTTATTATACCATAAATCCAAATTTGTGTATAGGGATACTTTTGAGACATCCTGTCGGATTTTGTCTTACGATAATCGCGCCGCTGGTAAAGAATCCGTTATGTTTTTGTCATGATTTGTAATCTGCAAAAGATTGACATTGATATTTTTGTATGATACTGTTATTTTAACCAAAGATAAGGGGGAAACACCATGGAGCAGTATATGCCTTTTATATGGCTTGGCATCGGTTTGCTGATGGGAATACTGGAAGCCACGACGGCCCAGCTCGTATCCATCTGGTTTATGTTCGGTGCAATCGGCGCGGCGGTCACCTGTGTTTTTACCGACAATATTGTAATCCAGCTTGTGGTTTTCGTCGTGATTTCGCTCGCGGCGCTCATAGCCACCAGGCCGCTTGTCAAGCGCTTTAAGGAGCGTAACAAGACAGAGTACACGAATGTAGACATGAATATCGGCAAAACAGTCCGTGTCCTGACAGAAATCAACAACGACAAGGGCACGGGCGAAATAAAAATAGGCGACACCATCTGGATGGCGCGCACGGTCGACGGCTCTGTTATCCCGTCGGGCGAGCATGTCATAATCCAGGCGGTCGAGGGTGTTAAAATGATGGTATTACCGCAGAAAACAGCGGTTGCCAAATAAAAGCTTTATCAGGAAATGAGGGGTTAAATTATGGATCCAATTTCGCTTATCGTCATCGCGGCAGTTGTGATACTGGTCATCTGGGTTATCGCTGCGAATATCAAGGTCGTTTCCCAGTCGAACGCGTACGTCATCGAGCGGCTCGGCGGCTACAAGGGCACCTGGGGACAGGGTCTTCACCTGAAGATTCCGTTTATTGACCGAATTGCGAAGAAGGTCACGCTCAAGGAGCAGGTCGTTGACTTTCCGCCGCAGCCTGTTATCACAAAGGATAACGTCACCATGCAAATCGATACGGTCGTCTATTTCCAGATTACCGACCCGAAGCTCTATACCTACGGCGTGGAAAAACCGATTTTCGCAATCGAAAATTTAACGGCGACCACCCTGCGTAATATCATCGGCGATTTGGAGCTCGACCATACGCTTACCTCGCGTGACGCAATCAACGAGAAAATCAGGATTATCCTCGACGAAGCGACTGATGCCTGGGGCATCAAGGTTAAGCGCGTCGAACTTAAAAATATCCTGCCTCCGCGCGAAATCCAGGAGGCGATGGAGAAGCAGATGAAGGCGGAGCGTGAGCGCCGCGCAAGAATCCTTGACGCGGAGGGTGAAAAGCGCAGTGAAATCCTTGTGGCGGAAGGCCATAAGGAGGCGGCTATCCTCCAGGCGGACGCTGTCAAGGAATCAAAAATCAGGGAAGCGCTCGGTGAGGCGGAGGCTATCCTTTCCGTCCAAAAGGCGTATGCCGACTCCCTGAAAATGCTCAACGAATCGGCGCCGACCGATAAGGTCATTGCGCTCAAGAGCTTCGAGGCGTTCCAGAAGGCTGCCGACGGCAGGGCGACAAAGATTATCATCCCGTCCGAGCTGCAGTCGCTCGCGGGCCTTGCCACAACACTGAAGGAGCTCGTTGTGGACGACAAGCCCGGCAAGCAATAATGAGCAGAATATACAAAATATGGTGTTAAAATCAGCTTTCCTTCCATATTGATACAAAATAAGCCATCCGCAGCCGCGGACTATTGAATTTCATGTAAAAATGAAATAAAATAAGGGTATCGTTTTGTAACGGAGGGTTTCTGATATGTCTTTGCTGGATATCGAATGTTCATACGTTAAAAAATCCGGTTTCAGGGGACACCTGCGTACAATCGGTATTTTGTAAATTTTTCGGGACTGCGGCCCTATGGCCGCGGCCCCGTTATTTTTTGCGCGGAACAAGCCGCGTCAATTGGAAAGGAAGCGTTCAAAATGGCAGAAATCAAAAAGGCAGCGGTTATCATGGGTAGCGACAGCGACTTTCCGGTCGTATCGGGAGCCGTTAAAACTCTAAAGGAATATGGCGTGCCGGTCGAGGTACACGTGATGTCGGCGCACAGGACGCCGGAGCGCGCGGCTGAATTTTCGGCAAACGCGAAGGAAAACGGCTTCGGCGTCATTATTGCCGCGGCAGGCAAGGCGGCGCATCTTGCGGGAGTGCTCGCGGCGCATACGACGCTTCCGGTCATTGGAATCCCGGTCAAATCCTCCACGCTCGACGGCCTTGACGCCCTGCTCGCTACTGTGCAGATGCCGCAGGGAATCCCTGTAGCGACGGTCGCTATCGACGGTGCCGTCAACGCGGCGCTCCTGGCGGTACAAATGCTCGCGATTTCAAATGATGAGCTTGCCTCAAAGCTTGCACAGGCGAAAGAGGCTATGAAGGCGGGCGTATTAAAGAAGGACAAGGCTATTCAGGATAAGGTGAACGAGCTGTGATAAAAGCAAGCAATTTCGATATGCCGTTTAACGAAAGCCCGCAGGAGGAATGCGGCGTTTTCGGCATCTACAAAAACGACGATGAGCTTAACGTAACGGAAGAAACGTATAAAGCGCTCTATACCTTGCAGCACAGGGGACAGGAGAGCGCGGGAATCGCCGTCAACGACGGCGGGCAGTTCCGATGCGCCAAGGATTTGGGCATCGTGCCGGAGGCACTCCCTGAAAAGGCGGTGCGCTCGCTCGGCAACGGGAAAATCGCCATCGGGCATGTATGCTACTGCGCCAGCGACGCCATCGTGCGCGCGGCGGCGCAGCCGCTCGTCATGCGCTATATCAAGGGCTCGCTTGCGATTGCGCACAACGGCGCGATTACAAACCTGTCCGAGCTGCACGAGACGCTCGAACAGGGCGGCGCGATTTTTCAGTCCAACAGCAACGCGGAGCTGATTGCCTATGTGGTCGCAAGCCAGCGCGTCGTGACCGCCTCTATTGAGGACGCGGTGCTGAGCGCCGTCAAGCAGCTCAAGGGTGCTTTCTCCATGGTGCTTTCGTCGCCGAGAAAACTAATCGGCGTGCGCGACCCAAACGGCTTTCGCCCGCTTTGTATCGGCAAAATCGGCGAAAGCTATGTGCTTTCGTCAGAATCCTGCGCGTTTGAAAGCCTGGGCGCGCAGTTTATACGCGACGTGCTCCCCGGCGAGGTCGTGGTAATCGACGAGGACGGCCTGCACAGCTATAAGGAAAACTGCACGGGCAAATCGTCTGTCTGTATGTTTGAATACGTCTACATCGCAAGGCCCGACAGCGTCATAGACGGCGTATCGGTACATAACGCCAGAAAGCGCGCGGGCGCGTTTTTAGCGGAGGAGTATCCGGTGGAAGCAGACCTTGTCTGCGGCGTGCCGGATAGCGGCGTCAGCGCTGCGCTCGGCTATGCGGAGCGTTCCGGTATTCCCTATGGAATGGCGCTGATTAAAAACAAATATATAGGCAGGACGTTTGCGGGCCACAGGAACGCGCTGAAAGAGCAGTTGGTCGAAATCAAAATCAACGTGCTCAAGGCAGCGGTCGAAGGCAAGCGCATCGTAATCATCGACGATTCCATCGTCAAAGGGACGACCTGCGCGCATATTGTAAGGCTTCTCCGGGAAGCGGGCGCGAAAGAGGTTCACATGCGCATTTCGTCGCCTCCCTTTTTAAACCAGTGCTACTACGGCACGGATATTAAAAACGAGGACGACTTAATCGGCCGCAAAATGACGGCGGAGGAAATCCGCGAGAAAATAGGGGCGGATTCCCTTGGCTATTTAAGCCTTGCGCACCTTAAAGAGATTGCGAAGGAAGCAAACGTCGGCTTTTGCGACGCGTGCTTTACCGGGAATTATCCGGCTGAGGTTCCCACAGCCGTTTATGAGGATAAGTTCGCGAGAAAAATTGAAACGGTTTGATAATTTGTTTAAAGGAAAGGGCGGTACACTGATATGAAGAGCTTCAGTGAAAGCTATAAAGAGGCGGGCGTAGACGTTACGGCGGGTTATAAATCGGTCGAGCTGATGAAGGCGCACGTAGCAAGGACGAAAACAGACGGCGTTGTTTCCGGCATCGGAGGCTTCGGCGGGATGTTCGCGCCGGATTTGGCCGGGATGGAGGAGCCCGTCCTCGTATCCGGAACGGACGGCGTAGGTACGAAATTAAAGCTTGCGTATTTACTTGACCGTCACGATACCATCGGCATCGACTGTGTTGCAATGTGCGTCAACGATATTATCTGCGGCGGCGCAAAGCCGTTGTTTTTCCTTGATTATATCGCAACAGGCAAGAATATACCGGAGAAAATCGCGGAAATCGTGTCCGGCATTGCTGAGGGCTGCGTGCAGTCGGGCTGTGCGCTCGTCGGTGGCGAGACTGCCGAGCACCCCGGTATGATGCCGGAGGACGAATACGACCTTGCGGGCTTTACGGTCGGTATTGTGGACAAGAATAAAATAATTGACGGCTCTGCGCTTGAAGCCGGCGACGTATTGATTGGGCTTGCGTCCTCGGGCGTGCATTCTAACGGCTTTTCCCTCGTAAGAAAGGTGTTCGGTATCGATGAAAAAACAGTGCTCGACACCTATCCGGAGCTCGATAAGCCGCTCGGCGAAACGCTCCTTACCCCAACGAGAATTTACGTCAAGCCGATGCTGGAGCTGATAAAGCAGGTGAACGTCAAGGCGGTATCCCATATCACGGGCGGCGGCTTTTATGAAAATATCCCTCGTATGCTAAAGGACGGACTCACCGCCAAGATTGAAAAATGGTCGATTCCCGTCCTGCCGGTTTTCGACGTCATCCAGAAGGTGGGCAATATCCCGGAGCGCGATATGTTCAATACCTTCAATATGGGAGTCGGCATGATTGCGACAGTCTCAAAGGAGGACGCGGACAAGGCAATTGAAGTCCTCCGCCAGGCGGGAGAAAAGGCCTGCGTCATCGGAGAGGTCATAAACGGCAGCGAGGGCGTAATCATTGCATAAAGGGAGGCGCGTACTGTGAAAAACATTGCCGTACTTGTTTCCGGAGGCGGAACAAACCTGCAGGCGCTTATTGACGCGCAGAACAGCGGAACGCTTCAAAACGGCCGCATTTCCTGTGTAGTCTCCAGCAGGCCGGATGCTTACGCGCTGACGCGCGCGCGGGAAAACGGAATTGATACGCGCGTCATCAGAAAAAAAGATTTTGCCAGCTTTGAGGATTATGATAAGGCGTTTACAGAACTGCTCATAGAAGTAAAAGCGGACGTTATTGTACTAGCGGGTTTCCTGACGATTTTAGGCCCACGGGTCATAGAAGCGTTTGAAAACAGGATTATCAACATTCATCCATCCCTGATTCCCGCGTTCTGCGGGGAGGGCTTTTACGGGCTGCGCGTGCATGAGCAGGCGCTTGAGCGCGGGGTCAAGCTTACGGGCGCTACAGCGCATTTTGTAAACGGCATTTGCGACGGCGGGCCGATTATTTTGCAAAAGGCGGTAGCGGTCAAAAACGGCGACACGCCGGAGCTCTTGCAGAAACGTGTTATGACAGAGGCCGAATGGGAAATACTCCCAAAGGCCGTGTCGCTTTTCTGCGAAGATAAAATTAAAGTCGTCGGCGGGAAAACCGTCCTTTCGGAATAAAATCATAGGGGGCTTTTAAATGGAAATGATATCATTGTATGAAGATTTGCGCCAAAACACCTACCCGGGCCGCGGAATCCTGATTGGTAAGAGCGCGGACGGAAAAAAAGCGGTGATTGCTTATTTTATCATGGGGCGCAGCGAAAACAGCCGTAACCGTGTGTTTGTCGAGGATGGGCAGGGAATCCGCACGCAGGCGTTCGACGAGAGCAAGCTTACAGACCCTTCGCTTATTATTTACGCGCCGGTACGCGTGCTCGGAAATAAAACGATTGTCACAAACGGCGACCAGACCGATACGGTCTACAGCCTGATGAACCAGCAGCAGACGTTCGAGCAGGCGCTTCGCACCCGTACCTTTGAGCCGGACGCGCCGAACTACACGCCCAGAATCTCCGGCGTGGTAAAATGCTCGGACGGTGACTTCAATTATGCCATTTCCATTTTAAAGAGCGCGGGCGGGAACCCCGATTCCTGCGAGCGCTGCACCTTCTCCTACCATACGCCGCTTACAGGCGAGGGCCGGTTTATCCATACCTATCAGTGCGACGGCAACCCCCTCCCGAGCTTTGAGGGCGAACCGAAACGCGTACAGCTTGGTAATGAGGACATCGACACGTTTGCGGCGGCACTCTGGGACGCGCTCAATGCGGACAACAAGGTTTCGCTTTTTGTCCGCTATATCGACGTACAGTCGGGTGCTTTTGAAAGCAGAATCATCAACAAAAACAAATAAGAGTTTTGATACGGAGGCATTATAACATGAATGAGCTAGAGTTAAAATACGGCTGCAACCCAAACCAGAAGCCCTCGAGGATTTTTATGCGCGGCGCCTCGGAGCTGCCGATTACCGTGTTAAACGGCAAGCCGGGCTACATCAATTTTCTCGACGCGTTCAATTCCTGGCAGCTCGTGCGCGAGCTCAAGGCGGCGACCGGCCTTCCGGCGGCGGCGTCCTTCAAGCATGTAAGCCCGGCGGGCGCGGCGGTCGCGACAGAGCTTTCCGATACGCTCAAAAAGGTTTACTTTGTCGATGATTTGGAGCTTTCTCCGCTTGCAAGCGCATACGCAAAGGCGCGCGGCGCTGACAGGATGTCCTCCTACGGCGATTTTATCGCGCTTTCAGACGTTTGCGACGTGCAGACGGCAAGGCTTATCCAGCGCGAGGTATCCGACGGAATCATCGCGCCTGGTTACACCGACGAGGCGCTCGAGGTGCTCAAATCCAAGCGTAAGGGCACCTATAACATCGTAAAAATTGATGAGGGCTACAGGCCCTCCGAAAAGGAATATAAAGACGTGTTCGGCGTCACGTTCGAGCAGGGGCGCAATGAGCTGAAAATCGATGAGGCCATGCTTATGCGGGACATCCCGACAAAAAACAAAACACTGACCGAGGACGCAAAGCGCGACCTCATTTTAGCGCTCATTACGCTGAAATATACACAATCGAATTCCGTATGCTACGCGAAGGACGGGCAGGCAATCGGCGTCGGCGCGGGACAGCAGTCGAGAATCCACTGTACGCGCCTTGCCGGCAACAAAGCGGACATCTGGTTTTTGCGCCAGCACCCGAAGGTTCTTAATTTACAGTTTACCGACAATATCCGCCGCCCCGACCGCGACAATACCATTGACGTGTATATTTCAGACGATTTTGAGGACGTACTGGCAGACGGCGTTTGGGAGCAGTTCTTTAAGGTAAAGCCCGAACCGCTTACAAGGGAAGAGAAAAAGCAGTGGCTCCAGAATTTGAGCGGCGTAGCCCTTGGCAGCGACGCGTTTTTCCCGTTCGGCGACAACATCGAGCGCGCGAAGCGCTCCGGCGTGGAATTTATCGCCCAGCCGGGCGGCTCCATCCGCGACGATAACGTAATCGACACGTGTGACAAATACGGAATGACTATGTGCTTTACGGGCATCCGCCTGTTCCACCACTGATAAATTAAAGCAGGGGAGATACTGGATATGAACGTACTGATGATTGGCGGCGGCGGCCGCGAGCATGCGCTCATCCGCAAAATCAAGGAAAGCAGCCGTTTGGAAAAACTATACTGCGCGCCGGGAAACGGCGGCATCTCGCGTGACGCGAGGTGTGTGGACATCCCCGTAATGGACCAGGAAAAAATGGTCGCGTTTGCTAAGGAAAACGAAATCGGCCTTGCTTTTGTCGCGCCCGACGACCCGCTCGCCGCGGGAATGGTCGACGCCTTTGAGCAGGCGGGCATCCGCGCGTTTGGGCCGAACGCAAAGGCCGCGCAGATTGAAGCGAGCAAGGTGTTCTCAAAAAACCTGATGAAGAAATACAATATTCCTACTGCCCGTTACGAGGTGTTCGACACCCCGGACGCGGCAATCGCGTATATAGATGAACAGGGCAAAGCGCCCGTCGTCGTCAAGGCGGACGGGCTGGCGCTCGGCAAAGGCGTCATTATCGCGCAGACGCTCGAAGAAGCCCATGAGGCCGTGCGCGCCATCATGGAAGACAAAAAGTTCGGCGCTTCAGGCAACCGCGTCGTCATTGAGGAATTCCTGACAGGGCCTGAGGTTTCCGTACTGGCCTTTACGGACGGCAAATGCGTAAAGCCGATGGTTTCCTCCAAAGACCATAAGCGTGCGCTCGACGGCGACCAGGGGCTCAATACGGGCGGTATGGGTACAATAAGCCCAAACCCGTACTATACGGACGAAATCGCACAGCTTTGCCAGCAGACAATATTCGAGCCTACCATCGCCGCCATGCGGCAGGAAGGGTGCCCATTTAAGGGCTGTCTTTATTTTGGGCTGATGCTTACACCGGACGGGCCGAAGGTTATCGAATATAACGCGCGTTTTGGCGACCCGGAAGCGCAGGTCGTGCTTCCGCGCCTTAAAACAGATTTACTCAATATATGCGACGCGGTCATAGACGAAAAGCTCGCAGAGCTTGAAATTGAATGGTCGGAGGAGGCCTGCGCATGCGTTGTCATAGCAAGCGGCGGCTATCCGGGTAGCTATGAAAAGGGCTTGCGGATTGAAGGACTCAATGACGATGGGCAGGTGGCCGGTGCCACGGTATACCATGCCGGCACCGTTTACGAAGAAGGGGACTTTTATACGAACGGCGGCAGGGTATTGGGCGTTACTGCTGTGGCCCCTACGCTTGAGGACGCGCTTGACAAAGCCTACGGCGCGGTCGGAAAAATTTCATTTGAAGGCGCGTTTTACCGCCGGGACATCGGAAAAATAAAATAATGCGTTGAAAGGCCGCAGCGGAATATGCTGCGGCCTTTCTCTGCTTTTTTGGAGAGAAAAACGCTGACTAACAAATGGAAGCGCTCTTACGTCTCTTTTGAAATTGATACAATTCTTGACTTCTTTGTGCTGGCGACGTATTCAAATATCGTGTTTACACAGCTTTGCATTCCAATCGAACTATCCACAAGTAAGTCATAATTGTGCCTGTATCCCCAAGGCTTTCCGGTAATATTTTTATAATATGCTGCCCTTGCCTCGTCGGAGCGGCGAATATTCTTTTTTGCTTCTTCCGTATTGTCTCCATACACCTCCATAACACGTTGTATACGGTAATCCTCAGTGGCGTAAATAAAGATTCTGACTACCTCTTTATAATGACGCAGGACATAGTCTGCGGCTCTGCCTACGATTACACAGCTTCCGTTATCCGCAATTTTACGAATTACCTTATCCTGGGCGGCAATCGCTTGCTGTACAATCTCTGTACTGAGATAAAGGCTGTGAAGAATGGCAGGAGAATTGGCGTTGAGTTCGGAAATGAATTCTCGGTCAAGCCCGCTTTCTTGTGCCGCAAGTGCCGTCATTTCTTTATAATAGAAAGGAATTCCTAGTTTTTCGGCAACCAGCTTTCCGATTTGCTTTCCGGAGGAACCATGTTCTCTGCTAATTGTGACAATAACACCCTTCTTTGATGGCTTGAGGGCGGTTTTGGGCTTTTCCTCGGAATGATTTTTCATCAATGTTTTAAAAAATGCTACGGTCAGTGCCGCTGCCACTATCATGGCAATAAAATCTGCGATTGGCGCTGCGAATAATATTCCCTCAATTCCAAGAAAAACAGGCAAAGTAACGATTAGCGGAATAAAGCAGACAATATCTCGAATCATAGAAGCAATGACCGCCTGTATTGGTTTCCCAACAGCCTGAAAGAAAATAGAGGTCATTTTGATGGTGCAGGTAAAGGTAATCAAGGAAAGAAAAATACGGAAGGTTTTTTCGGCAAAAATCCAATAATCATCAGGGTTGGGTATGTTTGTAGGATTTCCAAAAATGCCAACGACCGCATGTGGCGCTAATTCAAAAAGCAGTGTGGAAGCTGCACCAATCAGAATCGTACATATAAGAATAGATTTATATAGCTGCTTGACTCTGCCGTAATTTTTCGCTCCGATATTGTATCCTATAATCGGTTGGCAGCCAAGCACGATGCCAACAACCAGGTTAATTACAACGGTAAAGACCTTGCTTTCTATTCCGATAATGGCAATTGGAATATCTACACCGTATTGTGACATTGCTCCGTATTTCGCCAGCATAATGTTACAGACCAGTGAGATAATGACAATGGTCATCTGCGTAATGAAGGAAGAAGTACCCAGCCTCAATGCACCTGAAAACGCTTTGAAGTCGGGAACAAAGCTCTTCTTTGTCAGCTGAAAGGTCTTTGTGCGGAAGAAATAGATTAAGCTGATGATAAAGGAGACGCATTGTCCAATAACGGTAGCAAGAGCTGCGCCTTTCATGCCCCAGTGCAGCCCGAAAATGAATATGGGATCCAATATAATGTTTATTATTGCGCCAAGCAGCATAGAAGCCATTGACCATGTGGGGCTTCCGTCCGCGCGAATCACAGCATTCATCATATTAGACAGCATATATAGTGGAAAAAATGCCAAAATAATATTAAAATATTCAACCGCCATTCCGATGCTGTTTTCTGACGCGCCAAATAAGGTGAGAAGCTGCGTTTTCAGCGGGAAAAATATGGCCATCAGCGCAACACTTGCAAAAATTGTAATGATAATTCCGGTGCCGATTGCTTTGTGTGCGGATTGTGTGTCTTTTTTCCCTTGGCAAATGTTTAGATAAGCGGCGCAACCGTCGCCAAAACACCACGCAAAGGCCTGTGCAATAATAAAAATTGGGAAAACAATACCGGTTGCCGCATTTCCGAGAGCGCTCAATTCACTGTTGCCAATAAAAATTTGGTCAACAATATTATAAAGAGCGCTCACCAAAAGAGAGAGCACGCAGGGAACAGAAAATTTCAGCATCAACTTTGAAATTTTCTCGGTTCCCAAAAATTTACTGTTTTCTGACTGATTCATAAACGCCTCCTGAAAAATGAGATTATGTGGAGTCTTTATCAGAGAGAAAGCTGCCTGAAAACTACGAAGAACAAAAAAATAAGAGCGCAGAATCGTCGTGATTCTACGCTCTTTTGGCTGTTCGACTAGAATAGTGTAGCAAATTTAGACCGGTTTGTCAAAGTAATTTTATAATAAAATGCTCTTCCGCCTTAACCGCATTTACTCCCTGTGTGACCTTTTGCGAAGAGGAAAAGCGACGTCGTGTAAGGGTGACAGGGGTTCTAAACCTACACTCCAGATGGAACTGGTTCCTAGCGGTTGCTGCTGCTGCGCTACTCTCTAATGTGATATTTGGATAAATAAACATCATAAAGTGGAAATTACTCTTGACATATTTAACAATATTATTTATAATAAAGGTATAAATAGATAATATTAATAATATAGACGAAAACATGATAAATCTTGACTTAAAGCACTCAATGAATTTGATACTATTCGCTTTGATAACTGCCTTCCCAATAGGCGCATGGCCTCGCTGTACTTATCCGTATTAGGCATGAAAGCACTTGAAATCTATAGAAAAGCTTTGAAAAATTAATTTTCCTGCGAAAGGAGGGACGGTTTATGCGGGGAATTTCGTTTCAATCCAGTAAGGGGAATGACTATTTCTATGATGACGCCAGTGGTTTTATCTTTCCAAAGGTATCGATTCCTGCGCGATACCTCGTCCAAGAGAAAAGAAAATGCGCATCTGCCGTTACGCAAGAACAAGTAAAAGAGCATTTGCGTCATTTGGGGTATAAGCAATTGATACTGGAAATGACGCAGGCGTGCAATTTGCGGTGTAAATATTGTTGCTACAGTGAGCATTACGCAAATACCCGGAATCACGGAAAAGAAAACATGGCTTATGAAACGGCCGTGAAAGCAATTGATTTATATATGAAGGGCTTCTCCGTGACCCATCAAATAAACCCGATGCGCAATCCTATGATTACGTTTTATGGAGGGGAACCGCTAATTCATTTCGCGCTTATTAAGAAGATTGTAGAATACGTAGAAAGTAAATACCCGGACTTTCATGCGGAATATAATATCACCACAAACGCGACGCTGCTCAATAGTGACATCATTGATTTTTTTGTGGATCGGGAGTTTTCTGTTATCATCAGTTTGGATGGCGATAAAGAAGATCATGATCGGAATCGGGTGCGCGCAGACGGAACGGGGACCTTCGACACCGTTTTCCAGCATGTGATGGACTTCAAACAAAAGTATCCAGATTACCGTAAGCTGGGCATTAGCATATCCATGGATTATCGAACAGATCTCTATAAGCTCAATAAATTCGTAAATGAGAACGATTTGTTTGTACTTTTATGCAATATGATAAATGACCGTGAAACGGATTATTACGAGCAATTTACCCCAGAAGAAAAAGAGCATTTCTTTGCGCAAATGCGGGAGCTGCACGACTCGTATTTTCAA
Source organism: uncultured Oscillospiraceae bacterium (assembly GCA_900540865.1). Taxonomy (GTDB): domain Bacteria; phylum Bacillota; class Clostridia; order Oscillospirales; family Acutalibacteraceae; genus Scatavimonas. The sequence continues at coordinate 9,908 of UQHH01000026.1, read as the reverse complement.
ATGGCGGATAATGAAGGGATGATTCTGTCTCAAAAGAATCTGCTCATGGCGCTGTTTGCATACGAGTACATTGAGTTCGGATGCCATCCGATAGAGTGTGAGCAAAGATTGCCTTTTATGCCCTACACGGCGTCCTGCGTTCCCGGCGAAAAGATTTATGTCACAATTGATGGCAAAATACATATATGTGAGCGCATGAATGGCGACTTTCCAATCGGAACCGTTGATACTGGCCTGGACTACCGGAAAATTGTGCATTATATTGAACGGATGAATCAAAACAGTGATCAATGTGCGCGCTGCAATGTATCCAGGCTGTGCGGAATGTGTTACTCACGGGCCACAGAGCAAGGTGTTTTAAATATTCCAGATCAATATTGCCAAGACAGATATGCCGGCGCAGTAAAACTTATGAAAGACTATGTAGACCTGATGGAGTCCCAGCCAAACCAATTGAACAATATCGTTACCTCTTACTATATGGACTTAAAAAACAGGTTGGGCCAAATCGTGGATTAAAGGAAATGATTCGATGTATTTTCAATTAGGAAATGATTGCTATTTCATTAAAGGGATTACGTGCGGCGTTATTTATAACATAAGCGAGGAAAGGGTCATCGCACTCGACAAACATGAAACGGATATTATGGATGCCGTCCATAACGGCATGGCGTGTGAGGAAGAACCGTTTCTCACCGAACTGTGCAAACAAGGCATGGGCTTTTTTTCGCAAGAGAGATACTATATCGATAGATACAGGTTATACAATACTTATATGCTGATGCGGTCGGATCTCAGGGTGCCCCAAGCGGAATGCGCATTTTTGCAGCTGACCAATCAGTGCGTAGCTTCCGCCGAAAAATGCCGGGAAAAATTCTGCGCACCGTGCCGGTGTTATGTTGACCGTGAGGGTTCGCTTGAAGTCGAACAATGGCAAAGGATAGTGGATATGCTTATTGCCGCGGGGTTTCTTTCTTTCGTTTTAACAGGCGGTATCGTAACGGCGTATCCGGGACTAGTCCAATTAATGGATTATATCAAACAGCATGGCGCAGGGCTTCATCTGCTGGTCAATGATTATTGTGATTTAAGGATGCTTGAAAAAGATGTTCCGGTAATCGCTTATCTATGTAGTGAGGAAATCAATGACGAATTCCTCTCCGGCTTGGTCGAATTCAAATATGCTACCGTATTGCTGCCTGATAACATCGCTCCGTCTATGCAGCGGCGGATAAATGCGCGTTTTGCTTCCGTACAGTGTGTTCGCGCTGAAAAAAAACCAATCGATATGTCCCAAATGAACCCGTGCGGCGCGCAAAACTTCTTTAAAAGGCGGGATTCTGACAGCTGTTTTTGTGGTAAGATGTATATTGATTGCTGTGGCAATCTTATCCCATGCTTCCAGGCCCCGTCCCAGGTTATTGGCAATATATTATCCGAACCATTTCCCATGCTGTATAAAAAGCTGCTGATGAACTATTGGCACAAGCCGATTGCACATGAAAAATGCAAGCAATGTGAGTGGTTATATAGTTGCCCGATCTGCACGTTTATGAACCCGGATGAGTTATGTACATATGACGCCCAAATTGGCAAATGGCAAGCGCAACACATTAAGCCGCTAGCTATTTGCGAAAAATAAAATGGAGGTGTAAATTTATGAAAGAGCTGAAGTTTAAGGTGGACGTTGTGCATGTGGAAACGGATGCGTCCGACGGCGCATGCCCATGCAGCGCATGTGCCGCATGCGCTGCATGCATAACCTGCGCGGCTTGCTTAGCATGCTTTGCCTGTATCCCTGCTTGCGCGGCGACACTTGGGATTGGCGCTGCTCCCGCAGCGGCTACGATCACAGCGGCCGTAGCAGGGTCGGCAACGACCGTAGCGACAACTGCGTCCACAACCGCGGCGACAAGCGCAGCCATATCTGCAACCACAGGTAGTTAACCACCAGATTTCGGAGGTGAGAAAATGGCGGAATTAAGAAACGTGCAAGAAGTGATCGAGAACTCCGGCAAACTGTACTACACATCTATCAATCAAAGCATTACGCATACAAATGGCGTAAGGGCTGTTGTCAATACAGAGACCACGGCGGACGTTGACTATGAGAACAAAAAGGCGAGGGTAGTAACCGTGACATCCCAGCTGGACAATCGCATAGGCGTCGCTTGTTACTATAAGGATATGGAGCTCGTCGCGAAAGCGATTGACCTGTCTTCGGGGGTAGAAGACGCAGACGGCGTAAGTCAAACCCTCACAAACGAAGAATGGCAACGGCTCTTTGCAAAAAACGGCAGCTTAAGGCCGGTAGTGTTTGATTATTTAAGACAAAATTTGAATGATTCAATTCTACCTAATACCTTGGCGTTTACTGTGGATTTCCCAATAAATCCAATAAATCAAGAAAACAGTAGAACTTCTTCCAATGTGGTAGTGAATATACTTTCTGAAAACACGCTGGTCATAAACCATTTGTATTCTTGTGTCAACAGTGAGACAAATGATTTGTCGGTCGGCGATACGAAAATCACTGTTTATTTGGTTGATAGTGTATAGCCCACGCTCTTGAGCTATAGTTTCATGAGGGCAAGGAATAGGCCCGTAAAGCATAGGCTGAAAATATTCTCTACGACTCATAGCAAAAACAATGGATCGTCTCCAGCGATTTTAATTTGTTTCGCGGGCTTTTGAGCAGTCCGAATATTTAGTCAGACCGCGCGTAAAACGGGAGGGGCTTCATAGAACGCTATAAGGACATAATGCCAGCCGAGCCCCAAGGCTCATGAATCTGTTTACCGAACACATCGATTACGCAGGCAGTCCCCTTAAAGGGGGCTGCCTTTTTTGTTCACTTGACGCCATTGATGCTACTCATTTTAGGCTTGCCAGAGGCTGCTATTTAAACGCAACTGATAAAACAAATATGGAGAGAAAAAGTGTCGAATAAGTTATTCCTCACAAAAATTTTGTGGGAATACACACATTATAATATGAAAATTTATCTAACTTTCCTGTCGATTTCTTTCACAATCGATTGACTTTTGTAAGTGTTTTAATCATAATATAAGTAAGGGGATATTTCCATATATTTCCTAGAGGGCTATATTACAGAAGTGAAAAGAAAGGATGGAAGAACATGACAGGACAATTTAAGAAAATGCGGCTGGCGACAGCATTGGTGCTTGCGGTACTAATGGTCGTCCTAATTCCGGTACAGGCAGGCGCTATCGCTTTGCCTGGGTTTTCTGCTGCGGAAAATCAAATTTTCGGCACGCAGGAAGGCGATGGAATCGACACAGAAGAAACAAAACCGGCAGAAATATTAGCCGAGGTAGAAGAAGACCGTGACCAAAACACCAAGCATTTCCGTATGGACGACGGAAGCTTCATGGCGGTACAATACGAGTACCCCGTCCATTTCCAGAATGAGGATGGAAAATGGGTGGACTACGACAACACCATGAAGGAAGTAACGGTTGAAAATACAACCGACGCTTCGGCGGAAGAGGAAGACACAACATCTGCTTCAACGGAGTCTGTTACAGAAACCTCCGTAACAATGGCCGAAACCAACAGTTCTGCGACAGAAAACGAAGCGTCTGCTACGGATTCCCAGGCAGATACGCAGGCGGAGATAGAGGAGACAGAAGCCCCGACGGATGCCGCCGAGCCTGCTTTACTCGAAGCGGACGAAAGCGTGGAATACGAGAATAAAAAAAGCGACCTCGATATTCGTCTATCCAAAAAAGCCAAGAAGAGCAACATGGTCAAGATCAAGGGAGACGGATACCAGGTAAGCTGGGGCTTCCCCGGCATCAATAAAAGCACGGTTGAGTTTATAGAAAATCAAGAAAAGCTTGAGGGCAACGACAGGTTCCTCGCGCGCAAGAACCTGGTGCAGGAAGCGCTGTATAAGGATGCGTTCCCGAGCGTGGACTTGCAGTACCTTGTCACGCCGGTCGGCATCAAAGAGAATATGATTCTCAAAAATAAGGACGCGCAGACGAGCTTTGAGATTGAGTATAAGACGAACGGCCTTACAGCGGTAAGGAAAAACGACTTTACCATCGAGCTAAAAAACAAGGATGGGAAAGTAATTTACGAAATCTACGCACCATTCATGACGGACGCAAAGGGCGAGAAGAGCACACAGCTCCAGATGGAGATCAAGAGCCAGAAAAACCATAAGCTGACGGTCGCTCTCTCTGCGGACGAAGCTTGGCTGAACGACGCGAAACGGGAGTACCCCGTCATAGTCGATCCTGTATTTGATAAGGGAGAAGAATGGCAGACTGTTGACTGTGCATATGTAGACAGCGCCAATCCAACTAAATCGTTTGGATATGGAAGCGCCACCGGATACACAGGCACGGTAAATGTCGGTACCTTTGGAATTGGTAAATATCGTACATTTATTAGAATGAAAAGCCTGCCCCAATTAAATAATGGAGATATGGTGGTTGCGGCATATCTCAATATGCATTTGCGCCGTGGCGGATTTCACCAGCCGATGGCGATCAATCTTCATCAGGTAACGTCCTCATGGACGCAGAGTACCGTGAATTGGAATTGGGCCGTTGGCTCAAATCGCTACGAAACAAAAATTTCTGATTATGATTCCATAACACCCGAAAACGAAGATAATGTCTGGAGAAAGTGGAATATCACATCCAATGTGAAAAGATGGTATGACGGAGAGAATAATTACGGCATCATGCTTAAAGCGCAATATGAAGACCAGCAGTGCGCAGAATTCTATTCCTCAAATTATCCGGATTCTACAATTCCCCGCCCGGTTTTTTCGATTGTCTACCGCAACAACAAGGGACTGGAGGATTACTGGACATATACGAGTTTCGGCGTTGGCACGGCAGGAACCGCATATATCAACGATTATACGGGTAACCTCGTATTTGTGCATAATGATGCCTCCACGGGCGGCAGCTTGATGCCGCTCACCATCAGCCACGTGTTCAACAACTATATGGCCGGTAAGCACTATGACAAATTTAGTCCCTTAACGGGGAAAGGATGGCGGATTAGTATCCAACAGACGGTTTTCCCCTCCAGCCAGTTTGGGCTGACGGGTGACTCTGCTAAAAACTATCCGTATGTTTATACAGACAGCGACGGTACTGACCACTACTTCTATAAAAAGACAACGGACGGTAAAACTGAATATGTGGACGAGGACGGCCTGAAGCTGAAGCTCACTGTCAATGCATCAAGCACTGTTGCGCAGTACGTCATTACCGACGAAAAAGACAACAAGATGGAATTCCATAAAAACGGTCTGCTGCGCAAAATTATCAACGCCAACGGAAAATATATCCAGGTTATTTATGGGTCAGATAATAAAACGATCCAGTCCGTAAAAGACGGTGCTGGCCAATCCGTTGCGTTTGTGCCGAACTCCAGCGGTTCCGGTTCCTTGAGCCGCATGACCGACCCGGCGGGCAGGCAGTGCATCTTCTACTATACGACGGAAACGGGGCATTCCGGGTATATGAGCCAAATTAAGAATCCGGACGGCACGAGTGTATACTTCACCTACGACAACGAAGGCTCTCTAACGAGCGTTACGGACATAGACGGCTACAAGGTGAGCTTCAGCTATTCCTCAGCCGCTACAGGCAAGCAGGTGACGGCGGTGCAGGAATACGGCACGGACGGGACAGCTGGGCAAAAGGTGACGTTCGACCGTTCAAAGAGAAATTCCACCGTAATCCAGACATCCGGTGTGGACGGTGTCTACGGCAATACGGATGACCTCAAGACGACCAAGCAGTTCGACGATTACGGCAGGACGGTGTCGATCAAGAGCCAGACGGGGAACCGCGACTTGGGAGCAGCCGGCTGCCAGTACACGAGCGGCGTGCCCGACTCAAACGGAAGCAATTTGAGCATGATCAACCGTGTGACAAACGAATATAACCTCGGCTCCCACGCGGTCAATTTACTGAAGAACCACAACATGGAAACCACAGGCTCGTGGACTTCCGCAGCGTGGGGCGGAACAAACACCTTCGCAGCCGCCAACTCCACGGAACAGAAATATATGGGCAAGCAGTCGATGAAAATCAACACGACTGCGGTAACCGGCACGGCGAGTGGCAGGGTGTACCAGGATGTCGCGCTCAAGCCGAATACCTCCTACACACTGTCTGCCTATGTCAAAACGACCGGGTTCAATACGACGGCGACAAATACTGGGGCGCTTATCGGGGCAACGTCGTTCAATTCCTCGAATGCAGCGACGGACTTTGCGTCGGAACGTATCCAGAGTACAACGGACACGTCGATCAACGGCGGATGGAGGCGGCTGACGCTGACCTTCAAGGTGCCGGCCGATTCGGTGAAAATGAGGATGAACCTCGCACTGCGCGGCACGACGGGTACGGCGTATTTCGACGCGGTGCAGTTGGAGGAATACAACATCGTAAACACCTACAATATGCTGGAAAACCCGAGCCTTGAAAACTATACGGGCGCGCTGCCCACAGGCTGGACGGGCAGTGAATTGAAATTAGTAAAAGTCGATAACAATGATTCCATCGACGAAAAAACGACATCAGCGCATACAGGCAGCTATGCGTTTAAAATTGATGGCGACCCCTCTAAAGCAAAGCTGCTGTACCAAAGCGTGAATGTCACAGGCGTCGAAGAGGATACGTATATCGTCAGCGGCTGGGCGAAGGCTGATGCCGCTGAAGAAGAGGACAACAATGGGAAAAAGTTCAAGCTGTCTGTGAAGGTCATATACAGCGACGGCACAAGTAAATGGAAAACCGCCGCAGAGTTCAACAGCGCGGTATCCGACTGGCAGTTCGCGTCGAGTGCGTTTACGCTGAGTGACGGTACAAACGCAAGGAAAACACCAACAAAAATAGAGGTCTATATCAACTACAGCAACCAGATCAACACGGCAATCTTTGACAACATCCAGCTGATTAAGGATGTTTCGCAGAGCTATACGTATGACAAGGACGGGCATCTCATCACCGTACAGAAGGACGCACAGCAAAAGGGTACGATGGAGTACTCAAACGCCGACTTGACAAAATCAATCGATGCCAAGGGCTATGCGTATACCTATGAGTATGACGAAAAGCACAACATGACGAAGGCGACGAGCCAGCGCGGGCTGATTACCGAATACACGTATGATACGACAGGCGTGCCGACGCAGCTTAAGGTGCAAAATCCAGGCAAAAATGCCTCCCTGCTTGCGACCGTCTCGTATACGGCAAATAAGGCATATGTGAGCAAATCTACCGACCAGGACGGCAACGAGGTCACATATACCTACGACCAGAACCGTGGTACGCTGCAAAGCGCGACGGACAGCTCCGGCACGGTTAACTATACGTACGACGCAAACAACGACCTGCTTAAGAGCGTGTCGAAGGACGCAAACGGCGGGCTGACGACCGTAATGAACCAGTATGTGTATGACGCGACAGGCAAAAACCTCATCCGCATCGGCCATAACGGGACGAACTATGGAATTACTTACGATAAGTTTAACAACAAAACGAAGACAATGGTGGGCAGCCAGACGCTCGCAACATATACGTATGGGGCGAACAACGGCCTGCTGCAAAAGCAGACGTATGGCACAGGCCAGTACGTAGGCTTCACTTATGACGCGTTCGGTAATACCGCGACGCAAAGCTACAACGGCACGACAGCGTTCAAGTGGTTCTCCGACCGGACAGGCGCGGTCACACGCCATCAGGATTTAATCAACGGTATCCAGTACGACAGCGACTACGACGTAACGGGCCGCCTTGTGCGCCAAAGCGCAGTGAGCTTGGAAAACAGCAATAACCGGCTGAACGCGCTGGAATACGGGTATGATTTGAACAACAATGTCTCAAAGCTCGTGAACATCGCGAACGGGAAGACGGCAAAGAACGAGTACGTGTACGGCAAGGACAACCTGCCGGAGAAATACACAATTGACGGCAGCCGGAACGTGACCTACACGCATGACACGCTCAACCGAATGACCAAGACCTCGATTGCGACGACAAAGCCAATCGACATGGAGTACAAATACTGGCGGTCGAACCGCAACACAGGAGATTCTGTCGAATTTAAAACGACAAAAATTAGCGAAGAATCGATTAATGGCGAAAAGCTCATTTATTACTACGATGACCGTGGAAACATCACGAGCATAAAGAAGATGACGTATAACGCGGACGGGACGGAAGCGGGCTACACGACCGCTGTATCGGATTACAGATACGACGAGCTCGGCCAGCTCATCTACGACAGGGATTACCTCTCACACCAGCTGCGTGAGTACACGTATGACGCGGGCGGCAACCTGCTCAAGGAGCATCTCACAATTTATTCAACAAGCGGTGCGGTCGTAACGACACAGGACACGAACTACGCCTACGGCGACACGAACTGGAAGGATAAGCTGACAAGCTACGGCGGGAAAGCGATTACATATGATGAGATAGGCAACCCGCTTTCTTATCGTGGTATGAAGATGACGTGGCAAAATGGCAGGCAGCTTGCCACTTTACAAAAGGGAACAACTGCGGTATCCTATACGTATGACGCAGGCAGCATTCGCGCGACAAAGACGGTAAATGGGGAAAAGTACACCTACCAGTACATAGGCGGCAAGCTGATCCACGAGACAAGGGGCGAGAAATCCCTGCATTACTATTACGATGCGAACGGCTACCTTACAGCTATCAAGTACCGCCTGACGCCAACCGGACAGGAATATGCTTACTACGCTACACACAACTGGCGCGGTGACGTTATCGGCCTTTACAACGGCAATGGCGACCTTGTGGCAAAGTACGTTTACGATTCATGGGGAATGGTCAGGAGCGTAAAGGACGCAAACAACGCGAATATCACAGACCAGAACCATGTGGGAAACCTGAATCCGTTTCGCTACCGTGGCTATTACTACGACAAGGAAACGCAGCTATATTACCTGATGAGCCGGTATTACGATCCGGTGACGCATAGGTTCTTGAACGCGGATGGGTATTTTCAGTCGGGAGGCGGCCTGTTAGATGCAAATATGAATGCGTATTGCGGGAATAACCCGGTTAATAGATTCGACCCGAATGGTAAGTGGACTTCTGACTTTATGCAGAGGGATATAGCTTTTAATAAAAACACAATGTTTACAATGAACGATGTACTTGAACAACTAAAGCGAGAAACGCCTGGATTTAAAGTTACAGCTTCCGTTGATCATAAAAATACGTATCCTGGATTATTTGTAAACAATTATTCAGGAGTGACTACACAAACGAAGGTATTGAGTTCTAAAGGAGGAGACGACGTAATCTATTATGGAGATATTATTAATGGGAGTCCACGTTTTGGAGTATCTCAACCAAGTCAATATTTTAATACAGACGCAAACATATCCGCCCATGATGCAAATATAAATCTAGGATGGGGAGAAAATTATGTTGGTGCAGGTATAAATTGGGATACTTATACTCTGAACTTTGAGAGTGGAACAACATCTACTTCAAATGGTTTAGATACCACATCTTATTCAGGCTTTTCAATTAATATTGGAACGGTTGTAGGTGCAGCATTTCTAATAATGTCTGGACTCGGAGCTTTAGTTCCTTTTTTTGCCTAAGAAAGGGAAAAGATTAAAAATGTTTTATTTAATTATACGAATTATTATTATTACTTTGTTATTCTTATTATCATTTTTAATTATGAAAATTAGTCACACAAGGATTACAAAGCAAAAAATATGTATATTACTTATTTCTTTTATTTTTTTAGGATATATTCTTTATTGTTTTCCAATAGAAGGTCTATTTATTAGATTTAATAGCTTAGAAAAAGCCATTAATTACTCTAGTTATAATACTAATATTCTTCAAACATTTTGCGCAGAA
>UQHH01000025.1 GCA_900540865.1 uncultured Oscillospiraceae bacterium | reverse complement strand
TGCCCTTTCAGCTGCTTAATCCATAATATTTGTCTAACTTTTTGGGGTCACTTCAAACGTGCGCGCGGCGGACTGTTTTTATACATTCGGGAACTGCGGATATTCAAGCAATGGGTTGTATTTTTCACCCATATAGCGTGTTTCAAAATGGAGATGCGGCCCGGTGGAATGGCCCGTCGTCCCAATAAAGCCGATGACCTGCCCCTTCTTGACCGTCTGACCCGTCGATACGGCCAGCGAAGAAAGGTGGGCGTACAGCGTGGAATAGCCGTTGCCGTGGTCAATCATGATATAATTTCCGTAGCCGCCGCCGCAGCCGCAGCTATAGCTCATCGGCTTGCTCCAGTTGTGCGTACAGCCGGAGTATGTAAAGACAACCGTACCGTCCTCCGCGGAAACCGCTTTCTTTCCGAAGATGTCTCCGCCGGCAATGTCGAGCGCGCCGTGGTTCCTGTTGCCGCGGTCCTCGTCCCAAAGGGAGGTAAGAATCGTGTACCCGGGAGCCGGCCACTGGTAGCCCGTACCCGTAGGCGTAACGTCACTCGTATCTGTCGTGGAAGAGCCTCCGCCGGAATTTGAATTTTGATTCTTCTGTGCTTCCTCCTGGCGTTTTTTCTCTTCCTCAGCCTTGCGCTTTTGCTCCTCGTAATATTCCTTGATTTCCTTCTCGAGCTTTTTCAGCTCGGCGTTGTTCTGGTCTAGCTCCTCGCCTGTTTTTACCTTTACGTCGTAAAGCTCGTTTAAAAGCTCTTTGTTTTCCTCCGCGAGCTGCTGGTAGCTTGCCTGCTCGCCGTCGAGATACGCCTGCTCCTCCTCCTGCGCCTGCTTGGCCGTTTCGAGCTGCGCCTTTTCGTCGTTTAAGGCCGCCATGCTGTCCTTGAGGTCGTTAATCAGGCGGGAGTCGTGCTCCGAAATATTTTCCACAAGCTCCAGCTTGTCTAGAAAATCGGTAAAGTCCTTTGCGCCGAGTATGATTTCGAGGTTGGTCGTATCTCCCGCCATATAGATGGCCTTGATACGCTGCTGGAGGTTCTTCGTATCTTTGTCAACCTCCTGCTGCACCGCTTCGATATCCTGTTCCTTCTGCGCAATCTGGCTTTCAAGCTCCAACAGCTTTGCGCGGCTGTCCTTGATTTTTGCGTCGAGCTCATTAAGCTGCGCGGACAGCTCCTGTTGCTTCTGCTCCTTCTGCTCGATTTCCTCCTGCGTTTTTTTCTGGTCCTCTTCAAGCTGCTCGTTCTGGCTTTGCAGGTCGTCCTTTTTGTCCTCCATATCGGAAATATCCGTAGCGGCGAACACCACAAGCTGCGTACAAAGAAGGCCTGCGAGCATTAAGCCGATTATTTTTTTGAACAATTCCATCATCCTTCCGGGTTTTACGTTCCCAGTTGGTGTAAAAGAATACCTCTTCCTAAAATATCCTTTACCAGCCGAGAATTTCGTTTCCTTCCTTTTTCAGGTACTTGCGAATCGAGATAAATCCGCCGACCGCGCCGACGAGCATGCCGGCTATGGCAAACGCCGCCGTAACGGGGACTGCCACCACGTTATAATCAATCGATGTAAACGGTACGATGTGCTGCGCGGCCGCCATGATGGCGTCGTACAGGAACATCAGCAGCACGGAGGACAGCAGACCGGAAATCAGTCCAATCAGCATACCCTCTACTACAAACGGGATGCGGACAAACGCGTTCGTCGCGCCGACCGATTTCATGATACTGATTTCAAACCGCCTGGCGTACATCGTCATGCGGATGGTGTTTGAAATGATAAACAGGGAGATTAAGCCTAGGATAATGACCACCCATAGCCCCATAGTCGCAACGAGGTTGTTGAGGCTCGTCAGCTTTTCCGCAACGTCGCTGCGATTGCTGATTTTATCCACCCCGCCGATTTGCTGGATTTCCCCGGCGGTCTGGTCATAGATAGACAAATCCTTAAACGATACATGGAACGCGTGCGGCAGGGGATTCTGGTCGCCCTGCATCTGCGGGAAAACCTCGCCCAGCGCGTCCTGGAACTCCAAGATAGCGACCTCTTTTGAATAAAATTCACACTTTTCGACGTTATCGATTCTTTCAATTTCACTGCCGATTGTCTTTGCCTCCAGCTCGTTGACGCTGTCGTCGAGATAAACGTTCACCACGTTTGAATCCCCGACCGAAGCGACGACCGACTGTACGTTCATACAAACCAGCACGGCGGCTCCCGTAAGAAGCAGGCAGGAAATCAGCACGCCGATTGAAGCAAAGGACATCATCCGGTTATGCCAGACGTTTTTCAGCCCTTCCTTAAATAAATACCCAAAACCCTTCATATGTCAAATTCCTTTCCCGTTCCTGTTGATTGAGCAATGCGACGCTCATTCGTCCACGCCGTAAGGCTCAAGCTCTTTAATGAGCTCCTCATACCTTGCCGTGTCGAGCGCTTCCTCCTCCTCGGCCTCACCGCCGAGTTCAGGATGCCTTGAGTCGCTTACGACCCTGCCCTTATCGATGGTGATGACCCTTCTGCCGAATTCGGAGACGAGGCCCTGCTCATGCGTGACGACGAGTACCGTCGTGCCGATTTTGTTGATTTCGCTCAACAGCTCGAGAATTTCGTGTGACATCTCGGGGTCGATATTGCCCGTAGGCTCGTCCGCGATAATCATTTTCGGATTGTTGACAAGCGCCCTTGCAAGGCTTACGCGCTGCTGCTCGCCGCCGGAAAGCTCGCTGGGCTTGCTTTTTGCCTTGTCCCGCAGGCCGACCAGTCCCAATATGTAGGGTACGCGCCTGGAAACGGCGCGCGGGCTCGCGCCGATAACGCGCATGGCAAACGCCACGTTATCGAATACGGTCATTTTGTCAATCAGCCTGAAGTCCTGGAACACGATACCCATCTTCCTGCGAAGATACGGCACCTTTTTGCGCTTCATGTCTGCAATCGACTCGCCGTCGACGAAGATTTCCCCCTCGGTCGGCGTCTCCTCATGCATAATCAGCTTCAAAAACGTACTTTTGCCAGCACCGGACGCACCCACGATAAACACAAACTCCCCCTCGTCGATTGAGAGGTTCACGTTGTGGAGCGCGTGTGTGCCGCTGGGGTATGTCTTGGACACATTTTTTAATTTTATCATACCAATTCCTTTCGCCGGACCGCAAGCCGCCTGCCTGCGGTTTACGCGCCTTCCTAAAACGCGCCGGTCCGTCTGCCAAACAAAGTCTGTGCCTGTCCCCCCTCTTCCCAAAAGAGAGACGGCGTGTCTGTGCTTCCAACATTTAGGGCGAATCCCGCCCTTTGCCTTACTCCGGCATAGGGCTTTATAAAGATTCATTTCTTATTATAGTACATAGCCGCGTTAAGCGTCAAGGCACTAACATCCTACATTTTACAAAAATCCGCATATTTTCGCCGCGATTGGTACAAAGCTCCACAGCTTTTTCTTTGTAAACGGCGAAGCTGAAAAAAAGAGCGCTCCAATATTTATTTTCATTCATAAAAAGGCCGCCCATGCAGGCGGCCTTTTTCTTTATTACCTTAATTTGTTTTTTCTTGTTTCAAGAATTGCGTCAATCAGCCGCTCGGCAAGCGGCAGGTCTTCCTTTGGAAGCATCGAAACCTTCTCCATTAACATTGTCAGGTTTTTTTCTTCACCACTTCCAAACAGAAGATAGTCGGACGAGACAGAAAGCGCCCGCGCAACCTTCCAAAGGCTTGTGGTCGTCATACTTTTTCTTCCGGCCTCAATATCGGCAAGAAACTGCGTAGAAAGCTCGCATTTCTCAGACAGTCCTTCTCTGGAAAGCTTCTGCTCGCTCCTCAGCCTGCGCACGCGGCAGCCGATTTGCGCATTCAGTTCATTTAACATGGCAACCACTCCTATAGAAGTATTCTATCAATATCAACGGTTAAATAAAATCAACTATAGTTATTGACATTTTAATTCTATAGATGTATAATTAGACGAAAAAAATGTGTGATAAAATATCACATACTAATAATGTAACCGCGGGAAAATTTTTTTAGAAGATTTTAGTTCCAATAAACGGTCTTGCCAAACTATTGAGGGAGTGGTTGGTATGGAAAACAAATCCTGCACAAATTGCAGGTATGGAGAATATTATGCGGACAAATGCGACGTCTGGTGCAGGCTCTTTGAGAAATGGGTAGGACTGCAGGGGCACTGCTGTGAAAACTGGAAATGGATTGCCAGTGAAGCTCAAAACGGCCGGGATAGTTCCCGCTGAATACCAAAATGAAAACACGCGTTCTTCTTCATCTGACCAGATGAAAAAGGACGCGCGTTTTATCATATAGAATTTTCTCTGGCTTCCAGTTAGCAAAAACTATGATTCCGATTCCTTATTCGCTCCTTTGCCCGCCAGGCTGTGAATCAGCTTGGTTATCAGTTCGCGGTCATCTTCGCTGCACTGCCGAAGCTCTCTGTACAAGGTACGGGCGAATACCGGGTCGTCCTCTTCCTCCAGAAAGAAATCGAACAGGGAAATATCAAAATATTCACAGAGCCGTATAATCGTTTTCATGGAGGGAAGCGTTTTATTGCTGTTGAGCGTGGAAAGATAGGAATCTGACTTGCCTATGTCCCTGCTCAGCTGCTTTTCAGACAAATATTTTCCCGCCTTTACTCCCTGCTTTGTGCGAAGCCTGGTAATCCGGCTTAAAATATAAGAAGTCTCATCGTCAATTCGCGGCATAAAACAGCACCTCCTTTTTTAAATACCGACGCTTTATACTTAGCTATTTCAGTATAAAGGAAATAACTGGAATGAGAGGAACAATATTGCTATTTTAATTTCGCAAATTGTCCATTATAAACATATTATTATGTTATATTGCATTAAATCTTTTAAAAAGAATAATACAACCATCTAATTTTCAGGGAAATATACATAAACCACCGTATTCAAAGTAGGCTGCTGCTTTTTTCACATGGATTTTTTACTATATCACATAATAAATTTTTGTTTTCATCCTAAAAAAACATATGCCGCCGGAAAGCAAATCCCGGCGGCTGTTTTGTTATTTTTCTTTTTTTGCCGTTACGTCGTCCTCCTCAATCAGCTTTTTATATTGCTCGTGCTGGATGTCCGGGTAGGCCGAGAGCATCGGCTCAACGATGCGCGGGCTGTCGCAGGCCTTGCGCTTAATGTAATTATGCGTAATCTTAAGAACAGTACCGGAAAGCGCTAACACGCCGATGAGGTTCGGCAGCGCCATCAGGCCATTTAAGGTGTCCGCAATTCCCCACGCGAGGTCGAGGCTCATCGTAGCGCCAACGACGATAAACAAGACGAATAAAATTTTATAAAGAACAGTCGACTTTGTCCCAAACAGGTATTCCATCGCCTTCGTTCCATAAAAAGACCAGCCGATTACAGTCGAAAAGGCAAACAGCAGGACCGCAATCGCAAGGATGATTCCCGCCGCATCACCGAAGCGCTCCGAAAACGCGTACGTAACCAGCGGCACGCCCTCTACCTTTTCTATCTTGACCGAGCCGATGACCGGGCTGCCGTTTTCGTCAACGACCGGGTCACCGCGGCGGTCTGTGCTCTGTATACCCTTAACCGTCATCACGTTTGTAAAGATATAGTCGTTTTCTGTTTTCTTTTCAGCGGGCAGCGTATGTACGGGGAATTCCTGTCCCCAAATTGTTTTCGCCAAAATGCTTTTTCCGCCGCTTTCCTCCTTTGTCTGGATAACGACACCGTTGTCCTTCTCGTCAATCAGCGGGATTTCCCCTTCGTAATCCGCTCCGTTTGCAATCTGTATGAACTGTGTCTGCGTGCTGATATTCTGCAGCGCGTCCTCAATCGGCACGGCGCTGCCCGTCGTGCTCGAAAGCAGGACGAAAGCCGTCAGGGTGCAGACGACGATGGTGTCGAAAAACACCTCAAAAATGCCCCACATCCCCTGCACGACCGGCTCCTTGACGTCGGAGGAGCTGTTGACCATGACCGACGAGCCGAGCCCCGCCTCGTTTGAGAACACGCCGCGCTTGAAGCCCATGTCGACCGCCTGCTTGACGATGGCTCCGCCCACGCCGCCGCCGATGGATTCAAAGCTGAACGCGCTGTGGAAAATGCTGCCGAATACATAGGGAATCTGTTCAAAGTTTGAAAAGAAAATGACGAGCGTACCGAGCATATACGCGCACGCCATAAACGGGACGAGCTTTTCCGTCACCTTTCCAATGCGCTTAATGCCGCCGATGATGACAAGCCCAGCGATTGCTGCAAGTACGATTCCGGTGACGAGGTTTGGTATTTCAAAGCCCATCATCGGCTCAAAAGCGGTTTTCATACAGGACGCGATGGAATTGACCTGCGTCATATTGCCAATGCCGAACGACGCAAACACACAGAACAGCGCAAACAAAACGGCAAGCGGCTTCGCAAAGTGGCGCAGGCCCTTTTTATCCTTCAGCCCGTTTTCCAGGTAATACATCGCGCCGCCTGACCATTCGCCCTTTTTGTTCTTTTTGCGGTAAAAGATGCCGAGCACGTTTTCCGAAAAGCTCGTCATCATCCCAAAGAAGGCCGAAATCCACATCCAGAACACCGCACCCGGCCCGCCGATTGCGATTGCCGTCGCCACACCCGCGATGTTACCGGTGCCGATGCTCGCGGCAAGCGCCGTGGACATGGCCTGGAACTGTGAAACCGCCTTTTTATCCTTTGTTTTCGTAACGGAACGCTTACGGAAAATCGCAAGGAACGTTTCCCTCGTGGTATATTTTGCTTTCCTAATCTGAAAAAATTTCGTGCGGAAGCTCATGTAAATGCCTGTACCGAGAATCAGCGCAATCATCGGCACGCCCCATACGATTCCGTTTAGGAATTCATTTCCCTGCGTTACCGCTTCTATTATCTGCTCCATCATTTTTCTGCGTCACCGCTTTCAACTTTTGTGCAAAACACGTTCATTCTATCAATATATATGCGCGCGCGTCAAGACAATACGGAAAAGCAGACAAATTAAAAATTATTTGTTTAATTCGTTTTATTTTTTACTAAACTTTTATTAATATTTATTATTTAATTTTATAAAATTATGGAGTATAATTATATATAACAAAATTAAGGAGTATGTAATATGAAAAAGAACTCATCTGTTTTATTAACCATTATTTTATTATTTAGTTGTTGTTTTATCTCTGCTTCTGCAAAAGAACAGCAACAATCAATTGGAATTTCAATTGATGAATTAGCCTTTGGCGAGGAAGTAGTGGCATATTTTTACGTCAATGGTGAAGTTCGTGTTAAGAAGGAAATCCCTAACAGTAGAAAAACACACTCCATTTCCTCTTCTTCACAGGTGGCTGCTACTTTTCATGTTGGTCTTACCAGAATGGAGTCACAAAAGGCTTATTTGTATTGGACAGCAAATGTATATCCCCCTGCTGCAACAGGGCTGAAAAACGTGACAGGTGGAATATACTGTCAAAATACAAATGTTTTATCTCCTGTAACTTATTATTCAACTTCTATTAAATGTCCATATTTAAATGGGACTACATATCTGGCGCAGGGTTCTACTGATACATTTGGATTGCCTATTACTACTACAACCTTCCGCGTCGGCTACACAAATTTAAATCTCCGCACAATAAATAAAGATTATTATTTTGGTAATGGAAGTTCCATAGTCAATAGATAAGAAGGGTTGTTTTTATGCTTCAAGAAATTCCATTTGAAGATAGAAAGGTACAAACTTGGGACGAGCCGCCTATCCAGCCGCTATCCCTGCCGTTTTTCCGGGAAAACGCGCCTTATTTCCCAAAGGCGCGGCATCCGGCCGCATGGTATAAGGCGCTCGTTTTAAAAAATGTGCTTTTGCAGCACGAAATCGCACATCTTTATTTTTATCAAAAGCGCTACGGTCTTTGCATGGCGTCGGTTTTTCCCCTGGCGGAAGCGTTTTCACAGTCAGAGGATATGGAAGACGGCCTGGCGCTGTTCCAAAAATGCTTTTTTATGTCCGGCACTCCCTATGGAGCATACGCGGTACAGGCGGAAGGGCTTTCCGCAATGGGAACGCGCGTGTTTGAAGAGGTTCTATCAAAGGACGCTTTCTACCGTGCGCTCTATACGGAACCTGCCACGGAAGATATTAGGGAGACCAGATGCTTTCTTGTCACCCCGCCTTTAAGCGGCGCCGCTGTACCCGAAAAATGGAAAAAAACGCTAAATTGCCTGCTTGAGCACCGCTATTTTAAAAAACGCGGGACCATCAATGTATCCGCTTTGAAAAACGAGGATTTGGAGCGGGAAATCGCCCCGTATCTCTGCGCAATATTTGAAGCCGTCTATCTGGCTGCCTATGACATAGAGGATGGGACCGGTAAAAAGATTTATGTAAAATATCTGAATTGGTACTAAACAAGGCCGGGCGGGAAATCCCGTCCGGCCTTTTCTTCTTTGCCGCATTATTCTCCGATGATTTTAATCAGCGCGTGTTTTTTCCGCATCCCGTCGAACTCAAAATAAAAAATCTGCTCCCAGGTGCCGAAGTCGAGCTTTCCATTTGTAATGGCACAGACAACCTCGCGCCCCATGACGGTGCGCTTCAAATGTGCGTCGGCATTGTCCTCAAAGCCGTTGTGACGGTACTGGCTGTATGGCTTTTCCGGCGCGAGCTTCTCAAGCCACGCTTCGTAATCCTGGTGCAGGCCGCTTTCATCGTCGTTGATAAACACGCTCGCCGTAATGTTCATAGCGTTTACAAGCACCAGTCCCTCCTTTACTCCGCTTTCTTCTATGGCATTTTGCACGTCGCGGGTGATGTTCACAAGCCCGCGGCGCGACGGAATATGAAAAAACAGCTCTTTTCTGTACGATTTCATTTTAACCAGGCTCCTTTTTTAAAAACGAACGGCTTTGGCGTTCCCCTATCTCATGGCCGATTCATAACCGGGGAAACCACAGGGCTGCCGTTTCGGTCTAAAAGCGGCGTCAGCCCGCCCGAATAGCCGTCCTCATGGTATAAATAATTGACGCCGGTTTCCCTGTCTACCCATATTTCCGTCAGAGTAAGCGTCCCCTGCCTGTAGACCCGTTCAAAACGGTCAGATTTTGCCATATCAGTTTGCTCCTTTTCTCTTAAAAATTCCCTCCGTTATAGCCCCAGTGCGTAACCTCCTCGTATTTTACATACGTCCGGTCGCCGGGAATGCCCAGCACCTCGCTGAGGATTTTACAAAGCTCGGCGGTCATTTTTTCAAAATACTCCCTTGTGGATGTACCGAGAATCTTCACCTCTGCAAACGCCGTGGGCGCGCTGCCGTCGCCGCGGAACCACAAATGGCAGCCCGCCTCTATTTCCACCATAAGCCACGCCTCCGTTTTGCCGGGGAAAACGGTAATTGCCTGGCCGAGCCGTTCCTTCAGTGTAACCCCCTGCTGCTGCGTTACGGGCGTGCTTACCTTCAATTGTATACAGGGCATCGTTTTATCCTCCAATATATTGTTTTTTCTTACAGCTTATTTTTACCGCAATCCCATGTACAAGTCAAGCACCTTTGCAATTTTTGATTTTTTTATGCTCCCCCCTTTTTATTTCGCATAGAATCATGTATAATAAACCTCGTAAACGCTGTTTTCGCGTTTGCGCCAAACATTTGGTACACGCGCAGCAGGAAATTTAAAATTTTGGAGTGATTTAAATGCCACTGGTAAACGCAAAAGAAATGCTTACGAAGGCAAAGGCCGGCCATTACGCCGTCGGCCAGTTCAACATCAACAATCTCGAATGGACCAAAGCGATTCTCCTGACGGCCCAGGAGCTGGGTTCCCCGGTCATCCTCGGCGTATCTGAGGGTGCGGGAAAATATATGTGCGGCTATAAGACGGTCGTGGGTATGGTAAACGGTATAATCGACGAGCTCAATATTACGGTGCCGGTCGCGCTTCATCTCGACCATGGCAGCTATGAAGGCGCGCTCAAGTGCATTGAAGCGGGCTTCAGCTCCATTATGTTCGACGGTTCCCATTACCCGATTGAGGAAAACATCGAAAAGACAAAAGAGCTTGTAAAAATTTGCAATGACAAGGGCCTTTCCATTGAGGCTGAGGTTGGCTCCATCGGCGGCGAGGAAGACGGCGTCGTCGGTATGGGCGAGTGCGCGGACCCGCAGGAGTGCAAGATGATTGCCGACCTGGGCGTTACGATGCTCGCGGCCGGTATCGGCAACATCCACGGCAAATATCCGGAAAACTGGGCCGGCTTGAGCTTCGATACGCTCGACGCCGTCCAGCAGTTGACCGGCTCCATGCCGCTCGTTCTCCACGGCGGTACGGGTATCCCGGAGGATATGATTAAAAAGGCAATTTCCCTGGGTGTTTCTAAAATTAACGTCAATACGGAGTGCCAGCTTTCCTTTGCCGCGGCGACGAGAAAGTATATTGAGGACGGCAAAGACCTGCAGGGCAAGGGCTTCGACCCGAGAAAGCTTCTCGCCCCCGGCTTTGAGGCAATCAAGGCGACGGTCAAAGAGAAGATGGAGCTGTTCGGTTCTGTAAACAAGGCCTGATTTTTGACAAAGACAGACGGCGGGACGCATATGTTCCGCCGTTTTTTCTTATTATAGCATAGAAAGGAGCATGGTATTATGGAGCAGTATGGACAAAAACGGCAGTTTATCTGCGCAAAATGCGGCTGCAATGAATTTGAGAGCGGCCAGTTCCAGGCGACAGGCGGCAATTTCGCAAAGATTTTCGATGTACAGAACAAGAAGTTCATCACCGTTTCCTGTAAGCAGTGCGGTTTTACCGAGCTTTACCGGGCGGAAACCGACGCCGGCTGGAATGTGCTCGATTTTTTGTTTGGCGGCTGAGTTTATAACTTTATACTTACTTTTGAGATTCCCTGTTTTTTGATTTAATAGACTCGGCACGGCCGCTGTGGAGCCCGCGCGCGGAGCACCTGTGTATACGGCACTTGGCTTCACGCTGTTCAAACAGCGGCCGGCTATGACAAATTTGCGTCAAAAGGAGAAAATCGCCTTTATCTCCGTTGAATTATTATGGAAATGGACGCTTTTTATTTGAGAAAAGGTTGCATTTTTTTTGAAATTTGTGTAAAATGTATATGTCAATCGTATTGTATGGGGAATTAGGCAGTTTATTGCCGTAAGCCAGAGCGTTTCCCCCGCTTATTTTCAAAGAATTGAGGGATTGTGTCATGTCAAACAGATTGTTTCAGGGTGTTATTCATCAAATGAGGGACGCCATAGACAGAACAATCGGAGTAATCGATGAGACCTCCGTTGTCATTGCCTGCAGCGAGCTCGGTAGAATCGGAGAGGTCATTGAAAGCGTGACGGCGGAAACACTCGGCTCTACCGCGCCGTTTGTCATTAACGGCCATACGTTTAAATCGTTCGGAAGCAGCTCCAGGGCGGAATACGCCGTGTTTGTTTCGGGCAACGATGAAATCGCACAGAAATACGTGCAGCTGCTCGCCGTTTCTCTCGGCAGCATCAAGCAGTATTACGACGAAAAATACGACAGGGGAAACTTTATCAAAAACGTTATTCTCGATAACATCCTCCCCGGCGATATCTATTTAAAGGCACGCGAGCTGCGCTTCAACTCTGAAGTCACAAGGGTCTGCATGCTGATAAAGATTACGTCGAAGACCGATATCTCGGCGTATGATATTTTGCAGAACCTGTTCCCCGATAAATCGAAGGATTTTGTTATCAACATCAACGAGACGGATATTGCGCTCGTCAAGGAAATCAAGGCGGGCATCGATTCAAAGGATTTGGAAAAGCTGGCGGGCTCTATTGTGGACACGCTGTCGAGCGAATTCTACACGCACTGCGTGGTCGGCATCGGCACCACGGTAACGGGCATCAAGGATTTGGCGCATTCCTTTAAGGAGGCACAGGTCGCGCTTGAGGTCGGCAAGGTGTTCGACACGGAGCGCACCATTGTGAGCTACGACAATCTCGGCATCGCGCGCCTGGTTTACCAGCTGCCCACAACGCTCTGCGAGATGTTCCTAAAAGAGGTTTTCAAGCGCGGCTCCATTGAGTCGCTCGACCAGGAGACGCTCTTTACCATCCAGCGCTTCTTTGAAAACAACCTGAACGTTTCCGAAACATCCAGGAAGTTATTCGTACACCGTAATACGCTCGTGTACCGGCTGGAAAAAATCAAAAAGCTTACGGGCCTCGATTTAAGGGAATTTGAAGATGCGATTGTCTTCAAGGTCGCTTTAATGGTTAAGAAGTACCTGACCGCGAACCCTGTAAAATACTAATTAAATATATCTATAATGAAACAAAAATACGTTTCATAATTTTATTCATAGAAAAAGGCGCCTTCAAAAGGCGCCTTTTTTCTGTGTATTGCAATGAGTTCCGCTTATTTGTTTTCCCTGCCGCCGTCTCCGGTTATCTATTCTTCCGTTTCCCAGTTTCACAAGCTAAAAGGCGGCGGCGTACCTTTTTCGTATAGCCGGCGCGCCATAACCGCCATGCCTTCGCCAGTGATAATTGTCATAACCGTGTTCATTATTCTGCGCGCAGCTTTCCGGCTCCTGCGCGTAAGCTTCACCGTATGAGCGTTCCCCGCATATGGCCAACTACACAAGCAAGCAGGGCAAACGCCGCTGTTTCATCGTCTTTGCTTCAATATTCCGGCACCCGCCCATTTTAATGTCAAAAACGGTTCGTTATACCTGTGCCGGCTCAAACAGCTCCGGGTGCATCCGGCTGTAATGAAAAATGTACTGCTGCGCAATGCCCGCGTATTCGCCGAAATCCTCAGGCTCTAAATCCGGGAAGAGGCGCGCCATCGCGCGCTTCATCCAAACGTCGAGCGGAAAGCATTCAAGGCGGTGCAGCCCGTAAAGCAGGGCACACTCAGCGACCTTCGGTCCTACGCCCTTTATCTTCATCAGCTCTTCCCTTGCTTCTCCGATTTCCAGCTTCCGCAGCCTATCCAAGTCGATTTCCCCGCACGCCACTTTCCGCGCCGCGTCGAGCAAATACGCTGCCCGGAACCCGCAGCGGATTGGCGCAAGGTCGTCTGGCGTAAGCTTTGCAAGCGATTGCGGCGGCGGAAAGCCGTAAACGCCGCCCTTCTGCTCCCCAAAGCCCTCGCACAGCCTTGCGACGATGCCCTTGATGCGTTTGATGTTATTATTTTGGGAAATAATAAACGAACAGAGCGCCTCCCAGGAATCCTGGTTTAAAATATGCATGCCCGGAGCGAACGCCGCTGCTTCCTTTAAAACAGGATGAAGCCGTGAAAGCGAATCCCTGACCGCCGCGTAATCAAAACGCAAATCGAAATAATCCGTCCAGATACCCTTTGCATCCTTTACCGTCGCGCCGTCGAGATAGAGCGTAGCTTTTTCCATTCTTACCGTTACCGTTTTACCGAAGGCCGTACCAATAAACGAGCCGTCGGGTTGCTCGTCCCAGCGGAAGCTCTGCCCGCAGTCGAGCGTCTGTTTTAAATTAAGGTCCGTGACCGGAAATACCGCCGCACCTGTGTTTGTCGTTATGTACTGCAAATAAATACCGCCTTCTGCACCGTGCCTGGAATATAATTTTATTGTATCATACCCCCGTAAAATATGCTACAATAGCCTTAATGACTTTTTCTTCCTGAAAGGATGAGTAATCCATGCGCGAAACAATCTGCACCATTCCAATCAATGACGTATTCGGCCCGAAGGAGGGCTGCCCCATCTGCCGCCTGCGCGATATGCTCGAGCGCAATTATGTGGAATATATTACCGGCGCCGCGATGATGGAGCCGGACGTACGGGTGGAAACAAACCGAAAGGGCTTCTGCCGGAGCCATTTTGAAATGATGGTGCAAAGCGGTAAACGCCTGCAAAACGCGCTGCTGCTCCAGACGCATTTGGAGCAAATCGCTAAGGATTACCTGCCCGGAGCCCCAAAGGGCAAGCCCGATAAAAAACAGCTTGCGGCGCTCTCTGAGCTTCAAAGCACCTGTTTTGTCTGCGACAAAATCGACTGGGGAATGGCCCATATGTTTGAAACGGTTTTCCACAGCTTTGAAAACGACGAAGCCTTCCGCGCGCTCTTTTCACAGCAGGAATACATCTGTCTGCCGCATTACACACAGCTTATGCAGGCCGCAATGGGGAAAAACGGCGTCTCTTCAAAGAAGCTGCCGGATTTTCACAGGGCGGCGGCCGCGCTTGCGGGCGGCTATCTGAAAACGCTTGGAGAGGACGTCTCACATTTTTGCTCTATGTACGACTACCGCAGCCGCGGCGGCGACTGGAAAAACTCAAAGGACGCGATTGAGCGCGCCGTTACCTTTTTGACAGGAAGAAAAATGGAATCCAGCGATTCCTGATATTTATACCGTCGCCTGCCGCCCTTCCCGGCGGCGATTTCTATTTGCAAAAAAGAGCCGCGGCCCTGAAAACCGCGGCATAACGATAACAAGTAAATGATGAGGTGCAGCTATGTGCAAGGATGTCCCGCTTGAAATCGAGCGTAAATTTTTAATCCGCTACCCCGATATTTCCGTTTTAGCGCGGGCCGAAGGCTACAATAAAACGGAAATTGAGCAGACCTACCTGAAAAACGACGGTTCCCCGTTCGGAGGGCGCGTACGCAAGCGCGGCGTGAATGGAAGGTACACGTACACCAAAACGTACAAACGCACCATTACGGCGGTAAGGCGCGTCGAAATTGAAGAGAAAATTACGCGGGAGGAATACGATTCCCTGCTAAAAGAAGCAGACCCTGCGAGCCGGACAGTAAAAAAGCAACGCCACTGTTTTTTATATGAGGGCAAGCTGTTCGAGCTTGATATTTATCCCTTCTGGAACGACCGCGCAATTTTGGAAATTGAGCTTAAAAGCGAAGACGCCCCATTTCTTATACCGCCGTTTATTGAGGTAATAAAGGAGGTCACGCAGGATATGCGTTACCGCAACAGAAGTATAGCAAAATCGGTTCCTTTTGATGAAATTTAAGCGGCAGCGGCCTTTATGTTCAATTCTATATGGCGGCGGTCCGTTTTGACAAGTCCGTCGTCCTTGAGCTTTTTGAGCTCCCGCATCATTGCGCTGCGGTCAACGCACAGGTATTCCGCAAGAGACGCAAAGGAAAACGGCAAATCGAACCGTTCGTTCCCGGCGTGTGCGCTAAGCAGGGTAAAATACGCCAGCAGCTTTTCGCGGATGGTCCGGCAGCTCAAAATCTCTATATGCTCACGCAGCCCCGCCGCGCGCGCGGCGACAAGGGAGAGCATGTTCTGTACCAGCACGCTGTGATATATGCAGGCGCTGACGCAGCGCTTTGTAATGTGGTAATAATCGATAAACATAATTTCACAGTCCTGGTCGCAGAGGACGGTAATTTCATTTTTCCAGAGGCAGCCCTCGTAAAAAATGTCTCCAAATATTTCGTTCGGCCCGGCATGTTCTATAATCGTGCGTACGCCGTTTACGTCGGTACGCACGACGCTGACGCTTCCCTTGCGGACAATGCCGACCGCCTTGCTGCGGCTGCCAAAGGAATAAACGTCGTCCCCATTCTGGAAAATTTTTACCGAGGGATGAAAGCAGCGCATCATTTCCTCATAATCGTCCTTCGATATTCCTTCAAACAGCTTACATTCAAAATAACCCATGTTTACTCCCCCGTTTCTTGCTAATAAACTTTTATCACTACAGTATATTCTTTTTTCTATATTTTTATAGTTGCAATTGCAACTATAAATAGAATAATACAAATTTGCTGTTTTGTAAAGCGGCAGAAACATATTTTACCCAAAAGGAGGATTTTTAAAGAAAACCAAATATGATTATAAGGAGGAAGAAAATGAACAAAGGCGGTATATTTTACGGGGTCAGTGTCATAATTGGAGTCGCAGGAGTATTGTTAGGCGCATTTTTAGGATTTATTTCAAACAATTTTTTTGTTGCCCTGCAAACCTGGGTTTCAGCGGCTATATTAACCCTGGTTTTTGTATTTTTCGCAAATGTCCTGGACAGTTTAGACAAGATTTCAAACCAGCTTTCCAGCCTAAAGGAGGACAAAACGCCGCCGCATGGTGAGCCGGCGCATACAGAACCTCCTATGTCCGGTTCCGCACCGGCAGCGCCTGTTTTTCAGGACCCAGGGCATGTAAAAAAACATGCAGGAGCAAATGAATGGGCCTGCCCCAGCTGCGGAAAAATCAATCAAAATTATGTGGGAACCTGCGGCTGCGGCAAGGAAAAGCCGTAATACTTCATATACAAGGTATAAATAAAGTGAATACATAAAAGCTATTCCTGAAATTCCAACAGGTATATGGACATAATTTAAAAATCATAAAAAACGGCATAGCACAATGGCTATGCCGTTTTTTAAACAAATGTAAGTTTAGCGTGCAGGCGCGTTCCAAGGCTTAATATTCGTGATTCCTTTCGTTTTCCTCCAGCTGCTGCTTTGTGAGGACTCTGTCCTGGTGCTGCTCGACCGCAAGCAATACCAGCAGGATAAAGAGCAGGATAACGGAAACGCCGCCCGTAATATATGCCCAGAGCCTGTTGCCGGTAAAATAGAGCACGACCGCCGCCGCAAAGAGCACCGTAATAATTTTACTCATAATACTGCCCGGTCCCAGCATGTTGAGCTTATGTTTATATTTCTTCTCTTCCATATGGTTCGCCCTCCATCCGGCTTACAGCTCTTTTAAAAACGGTTCAAAGCAAATGCCCTCCTGCGATGGAACGCCCAGCTCGTCGGAGTAGCGGGAGGCGCGCGCGATGAACCGGCCCGCACGGATGACGGATTCCCTGAACGCGAGCCCGTTTACCATGTCTGCGGCAATGATGGAGGAAAACACGTCGCCCGTCCCGGCGCGTTCCCCGCCTACCCTGAGGCCGCTGACCGTACAGAGGCTTTCGCCCTCTCCCCCGTTTTGCTCGTATAGAAAGTTCGTAAGCTCCTGCCCGCGGGAAATCCCTGTAATGACCACCTTTTTCGCGCCCATTTCACAAAGCGCGCGCGCCATACGCGCAAGCTCTTCCCTGTCCCACGGCGCCGCGCGGTACGAGGTGCCGGTCAAAATGCAAGCTTCCGTCAGGTTCGGTGTAAGGATGTCCGCAAGGCAGACAAGCTGTTTCATTTCGCTGCACATTTCTTCCGTGTATGTGGCATAGAGCCTGCCGTGGTCGCCCATTACGGGGTCTACGATTACCTTCGTCCGAGCCGTTTTAAAGGCCTTGATAAAACGCATGACGATATCGATTTGGCGTTTTGAGCCGAGAAAGCCCGTGTAGATGCCGTCAAAGGCAAGCCCCAGCTTCCGCCATCTCTCAATAAACGGCTCCATTTTTTCGGTGTAGTCGTCAAAAAAATAGACCGGATAGCCCGTATGATTCGAAAAAATGGCGGTCGGCAAAGCGCAGCACTCGATACCCGCCGCCGAAACGACAGGCAGGGACACGGTCAGCGAGCATCTTCCGAAGCCCGAAAAGTCGTTTACGACCGCCATCCTTTTTTGCCTGAACTCTGCCATACCGCCATCCTCTTTCTTTTACTGCCGGTGATGCATCAAATTTCAATAAACGCGCAGCCAAGCGCGGGAATGATAACCTTGCCGTTTTGCAGGCTCGTGCCCATCAAAAGCCTGCCGTGGGAATATCCCGGCGGGATGTCGATCGCCACGTCCTGGAAGCTTGCGTTGAAAGCGCAGAACAGCGCGCCGTCGCTGTCGTGGCGCACATAGGAAATATGCCTGCCGCTGGAAAACGCGTTGATGATGTCGCCCTCCTTGAGCGCGGAGCATTCCTTCCTGAGCCTTCCAAGCTCCTGAAACCAGCCGAGCAGCTCCTTGTTTTCCCGTCCCCACGGGTAGCACGCGCGGTTGAATGGGTCGCGGTAGCCCTGCATGCCCGCCTCGTCGCCGTAATAGACGCACGGGAAGCCCGGCAGCGTATAAAGCATGCCGGCGGCGACCTTCATCAGCTTGATACCGCGCTCATACTGCTGGTCGGTCAGCTTTGTGTACGCCTGCCAGCCCCTGTCCCTTCCGTTTAGCGGCTCACCCGCGAGCACGGTCAGCGCACGCTCGGTGTCGTGCGTACCGAGCAGGTTCATTAAAACGTTCAAGACCGGCTTTGGGTAATTTTCCACCACGCACATGATGCGCTCCATCACGTCCCTGCCGTCGGCGCCGCGCAGGAAATCGAGAATTGCCGCGCGGAACGGGTAGTTCATGACGCTGTCGAGCTGGCTGCCGAGCAGGAACGCCCTCCTGTGCCCATAGCTTTCCTTGTTGGAGGCGTCCTCCCAGACCTCGCCGACGACGAGGCCCTCAGGGTTTTCCTCCTTGACGGCCTTTCTCAGGTTTTCCAGGAACTCGTCGGGCAGCTCGTCTGCCACGTCGAGCCTCCAGCCGCTGTTGCCGGCCTTCATCCATTTGCGCACGATGCCGTCTTTCCCGTTGATGTATTCATTAAACTTCGGGTCCGTTTCGTTGACCTCCGGCAGGGTATAAAAGCCCCACCAGGAATTATACTGGTCCGGCCACTGGCTGAAATGGTACCAGCTGGAATACGGGGATTCCTGCGAGTTATACGCGCCTATACTGTCATAACGCCCTTTGCGGTTAAAGTAAACGCTGTCGCACCCCGTATGGCTGAACACACCGTCGTTTATTACGTGCATCCCGCGTTTTTTCGCTTCGGCGCAGAGTGTTTTGAAGTCCTCCTCCGTGCCGAGCAGCGGGTCGATTTTACTGTAATCCGCCGTGTCATAGCGGTGGTTGGAATATGCCTCCGTCACCGGATTTAAATAGATGCAGGTCACGCCGAGCTCCTCTAAATAGTCGAGCTTCTGCGTAATTCCTTCCAGGTCGCCCATAAAGAAGTCGGAGTTCGTAATTTCCCCCTGTGCGTTCGGCTGCCAGACCGGCGTTTCGTACCAGTCCTCATGGAGCGTTCTGTCCTGCGGGATGTTTTCCTTGCGCTTGCCTGAAAAATGGAACCGGTCGGGGAAAATCTGGTACATGACCCCGCCGAGCGGCCATTTCGGCGTCTCAAAGCCCTTCTGGTAGCAGGTTATCTGCCACGCGGCGCCCGGCGAGCGGCAAATTTCGCTCTTCTTCTCCGGTCCCGCGGGCACGATAAAACGCATGCCCTCATTCGTATGCAAACGGAAGCCGTGCCAGTAAAGGCCGATTTTTTCCGGCGTATAGTGGCATTCCCAGGTTTCGTAACCGTCACCGTCCGCGCCGCACCAGAACATGTTGCAGCGCGTCCAGTCGCCGTCAAAATCGTGCTTGATGCTTAAATCCGCGTTCACGCAGTTGAGCGCGCGCGGAACAAGAATTTTAAAATGAATCTGCGTCCCCTCTTCCACAGCGCCCATCGGGCTGCGGTAAAAGCTGTTTCTCGAATCAAATGGAACGTTCATACTCCCATCCCTTTCGCTGAAATAAACCTTCCCCTATATTATGCCGCCGGGGGAAGCTGTGCCCGCGTTTGTCCTTTTTACTCCACCGGGCTTAAGCTCCAAATGCCCTGCGCGTAATCGCGGATTGCCCTGTCCGCCGCAAAAATACCGGATTTCGCGATATTGACAAGCGACATCCTGTTCCAATGCTGCGGGTTCAAATACGCCTGCGAAGCCTCCTGCTGCGCCTTGGAGTAGTCCGCGAAGTCGGCAAGCACCATATAAGGGTCGCTTCCAATCAGGGAATTCGCAATTGAGGTAAAGCGGGTCGTATTGATTTCGTCGACAGCCTTCCGGATGATATGGTTGTTCTGGTAATACACCTGCGGATGGTAGCCCTGCTTTTTAATCGCTTCGACCTCAGGCGTAGTCATACCGAACAGGAACATATTCTCCCTGCCGACCGCGTCGTGGATTTCCACGTTCGCGCCGTCGAGCGTACCGAGCGTCAAAGCGCCGTTAATCATAAACTTCATATTGCTCGTTCCGCTGGCCTCTGTTCCGGCAAGCGAAATCTGCTCGCTTATCTCCGCCGCGGGGATAAGCTTTTCCGCGACCGTTACGCGGTAATCCTCCAGATACACGACCTTTAATTTCTTGTTTACCGACGGGTCGCTGTTGATTTTGTTCGAGAGTGCTACAATGAACTGGATAATCTGCTTTGCGAAATAGTAGCCGGGCGCCGCCTTCGCGCCGAAGATATACGTCTTGGGTACGAAATCCGCGTTCGGGTTCTCGCGCAGCCACTGGTAGGTCGTCAGGATATGCAGCGCGTTCATCAGCTGCCTTTTATATTCGTGCAGGCGCTTGACCTGCACGTCGAAAATAGAATCCGGGTCAACCGTAATTCCGTTGTGATCCTTGATATATTTCGCCATCCTGAGCTTATTCTGGCGTTTGACAGCAGCAAGCCTTTCAAGCACAGCCGTATCATTCTCATAGTCCAGAAGCTTTGTAAGCTGTGACGCGTCGTTCACATAGCCGTCGCCAATGAGCTCCGTAAGCAGGCCCGACAGCCCCGGGTTCGACTGGTTGAGCCAGCGCCTGTGCGCGATGCCGTTTGTAACGTTTGTGAACTTCTGCGGCATAACCGTATAAAAATCGTGGAAGACGGTATCCTTTAAAATTTCGCTGTGCAGGGCGGACACGCCGTTGACTGAAAAGCTTGCCATTACGGCAAGGTTCGCCATACGGACGATGCCGTCGTTCAAAATGGCCATCCTGCCGACTTGGTAGCCGTCGACGCCCATCTGGTGGAGCTGCGCGCAGAAGCGTTTGTTTAGCTCCTCTATAATCTGGTAAATGCGGGGCAGCTTCTGGCGGAACATATCCTCGCTCCAGCATTCGAGCGCCTCGCGCATGACGGTATGGTTGGTGTAAGCGACCGTGCGCGTTACGATGTCCCACGCCTTATCCCAGTCGTAGCCGCACTCGTCGAGCATAATGCGCATGATTTCAGGGATTGCGAGCACCGGATGCGTGTCGTTCAAATGGATGGATACGAGCTCCGGCAGATTGTCGAGCGACCGGTTATGGCGCAGGTGGCGCCTGATAATATCCTGAATCGTCGCCGAAACGAGGAAATACTGCTGGTTTAACCGCAGGCTCTTGCCTTCTGTGTGGTTGTCCCCGGGATAGAGCACCTTTGTAATGGTTTCCGCCATGGCGTTGCGCTCCATCGCGCGGATATATTCGCCGTCGTTAAACAGCTGCATGTCGAACGCCTTCGACTCCGCCGCCCAAAGGCGCAGGCGGCTTAAGCCCTTGCCGTCCTTGCCCGCGACGAGCATGTCGTACGGAATAGCCTGCACGGTGTCCGCGTCTGCCACTTCAACACTGTGGTAGCCGTCGCGCCAGCTTTCCTGTACATGCCCGTTAAAGGAAACCTCAATTGCCTTTTCCGGATGGCCCTGCAGCCAAACGCTTCCGCCCGGCAGCCAGAAATCGGGCAGCTCGGTCTGCCAGCCGTCAATCAGCTTCTGGCTGAATATACCGTATTCATAGCGCAGGGAATAACCCATCGACGGGTACGCCTGCGACGCAAGCCCGTCCAGAAAGCACGCGGCAAGCCTTCCCAGGCCGCCGTTGCCGAGCCCCGCGTCGGGCTCCTGCTCGTAAATATTTTCAAGCTTTACGCCAAGATTTAAAAGCGCCTTCGATACGGCGTTATCAATATTTAAGTTATATAGGTTGTTTTTGAGGGAACGTCCCATCAAAAATTCCATGCATAGGTAATAAACCGTTTTCTTACCCTGCTGTACCTGCCTGTCATGAAAATCGGCATAGCCCTTGCTCATCAGGTCGCGCACGACGAGCGCCGTCGCCTTGTAAAAATGCTCGTCTGTCGCCTCGGCCGGCGTCACCCCGAAATTGTGGGAGAGCTTCTGTTCAATGAGCTCCTGCGCCTGCTGCGCCGTCAGATTGTAATCCGTCATAAATACTACTTCCTCCTGGATTTTAAAAGTGGATTGTATCCCTTTTTCATGCGTTTTTAATTCTACCCGAAAAAACCGCATAGTATTTTATATTATACTACCCGCGCGGCTCTATTTCAACAGGAACTTGCCTTTTTCTAAAGGAAAAACAATCATCGTGTTAGGAAAAACGCCTTCTATTAAGGTACCTGAAAAGAGGAAAAATTATGTTACGCTCCAAAAATTTGTGCAAATCCCTTTAAACTTTGCTGCGGATATATTATAATAACCGTGAATACACATGAAACCGTACAGCCTTGCGCGCCGTGGCTCCAGCCTTTGGCGCACATCAAACGAAAAGGGTGAGCTTTATGGGTGGTAAAAATAGAATAAAATGCAAAATCAACAATACGGAGTTCGTCATCAGCGCCGATGAGGACAGGGAATATATCGCGCATATCTGCACGATTGTGGACGAGCGCATCGCGGCGCTTGAAAAGGAGCACCATAACCTTTCAAATTCCATGGCCACAGTGCTCGCCGCGCTCAATTACTGCGACGAGCTTGAAAAGGAAAAGAAGGTCACGGCGGAGCTTTTAAAACGAAATGAGGAATGCGTGGCAGCGGAGCAGAAGGCAAAGGAAAGCCTCGAGGGCTTTGCGGTAGAAAACGGGCAGCTCAAGGAAGAAAAGCAGGGCCTGCACGCGCGCATTGAGGAGCTCAAGGCTGAGCTTACGGCCGCGCAAAACGCCGCCCGCCCCGCGCAGCAGAAAAACCAGCCGCAGCCGGGGCAGCAGCGCCAGCAACAGCGGCAGGCACGCCCGGGCGACAGCCGCCAGAGGAACCAAAACGGCTATTACCAGCCCGGCGCGCAGCGCGGGGTACCGCAGCAAAGGCCGCAGCAGCAGCCCCTGCCGAAAATCAATTACCAGGATAACGACAAAATCAGCGAGGAATACCGCCGCGAGGATTTTCAGGACCCCGCGACAGAGGACGAAATGCTGAGCTTCTTTGACAACAGATGAGTAAGAGCCTGAACCCGGAAATTTTAGCGCCCGCAGGCTCCATGGAGTCGCTCACCGCCGCCGTGCGCAGCGGTGCGGATGCGGTGTATATCGGCGCGAAGCGGTACAGCGCGCGGTCATCCGCGCAGAACTTTGACAGGCAGGAGCTGGAAACGGCTGTTTATTACTGCCATGCGCGCGGGGTAAAGGTGTATCTTGCGCTCAACACGCTTTTAACAGACGACGAAATGAACGACGCCGTGCAAACGGTGAAAGAGGCCTGTTCCCTGCCGGTCGACGCGGTCATCGTGCAGGATATAGGCCTTGCCTCTTTTATACGCGGCGCATGCCCCTCCCTTCGGCTGCACGGCTCTACGCAGATGTCCGTCCACACGCCAGGGGGCGCGCGGGAGCTTTACCGGCAGGGCTTTTCCCGCGTAGTGCTCGCAAGGGAGCTTTCAAAGGAAGAGATTGCGGAAATTGCAGAAAGCTGCCCGATAGAGCTGGAGGTATTTGTGCACGGCGCGCTTTGCATGAGCGTTTCCGGCCAGTGCTATTTCAGCGCGCTTCTCGGCGGGCGCAGCGGCAACCGCGGGCAGTGCGCCCAGCCTTGCCGCCTGCCGTTTTCCGTACAGGGCGGGACAGGGCATGATTTGAGCCTTCGGGATTTATCCCTGCTCCATCACCTGGGTGAGCTGCGCGGCCTGGGCGTTCAAAGCTTTAAAATCGAAGGGCGTATGAAGCGCCCCGAATACGTCGCGGCCTCCGTTGCGGCGGCGAAAAAGGCCGTGGACCACGGTTTTCTGCCGTATGAGGATACAAAGCTTTTAGAGCAGGTATTTTCACGCTCCGGCTTTACCGACGGGTATTATGAAAAACAGCTTGGCCGGGAGATGTTCGGCACCCGGACGAAAGAGGATGTGGTAAGCGCACAGCCTGCTTTGCTTTCACATATCAGGGCGCAGTATAAGGATGAAAAGCAGCGGATACCCGTAAGCTTTTCGCTCCATATAGAAGAAGGACGCCCCGCAAGGCTTACCGCATGCGACTTGGAATCCCATGAGGCAACTGTGGAAGGAGCGCTTCCTCAGCCTGCTTTTAACGCGCCGCTAGACGCTTCCAAATGCGTCGTCCAGCTCGAAAAAACGGGCGGGACTCCTTTTGCGTGCCGCGACGTGCGGTGTGAAATCGGCGAGGGGCTATCGCTTCCCCTGTCCCAAATCAACGGGATGCGGCGGGAGGCTTTAACAAAGCTGGAGCAGGCGCGCGCACTGCGCGCCCCGCTGCATTTTGAGGATATAAAAACCACCCTGCCCGAACACCGCACAGGGCAAAGGGAGCTTGCCGTACGCGCCCGTTTTGCCGACGCCGACATTCCCGCCTGCTTTAAGCAGTGCGAGCTTGTCTATGTTCCGCTTTATACGCCCGCAGACAAGCTTTCCCGCCTAGTAAAGGAGGGGTTCCCTCTGGCGGTTGAAATCCCGCGCGGTATGTTCGGGCGGGAACAGCAAATCCTATCCCAGCTTAAAAGAGCAGGGTCGCTCGGCGTTACGCACGCGCTTGCGCAGAACATTGGGGCAATCCCACTGGCAAAGGAGCTCGGGTTTACCGTTCACGGCGGCTTTGGGCTCAACATCATGAACAGCCTGTCGGCTGAACAGCTGCGCCTTTGGGGCGTTCGTGACGTGGAGACGTCCTTTGAGCTGACGGAAAAGAAAACGAGCGCGCTGAAAGGTATAATCCCGCGCGGTTTTCTTGCTTACGGGCGGCTGCCGCTGATGCTTACGAGGAATTGCCCCGCTAAAAACGGGAAAGCAGATTGTTCCTCCTGTAAACACAACCGGCAGCTTACCGACAGGAAGCGCGAAAAATTTCCGATGCAATGCGATTATAATTGTACAGAGGTTTTAAACTGCGTACCGCTTTGCGTATTTGACAAAATAGCCGGTTTTTCCCACGCGGATTTTGCCGTACTGCGTTTTTCTGTGGAAAACCGTGTGGAAAAAGAGGAAATATTCCGGCTTTTTCAGGAAAAAAAGTGCATAGCGGAGCCATTTACGCGCGGCCTTTATTACAGGGGCGTGCTGTAAGGAGGGTAAAACTGAAAGGAAGGATTTTTGAATAATGGAAGAAACGATTAAATTTATGAAATTGAAGGAAAACGCCGTCATTCCTCGCCGCGCGACGCCCGGCAGCGCGGGTATGGAT
The DNA here is from genome assembly GCA_900540865.1 of uncultured Oscillospiraceae bacterium. Lineage (GTDB taxonomy): Bacteria > Bacillota > Clostridia > Oscillospirales > Acutalibacteraceae > Scatavimonas. The sequence continues at coordinate 7,166 of UQHH01000025.1, read as the reverse complement.
TTGCACGCGTGTATCGGCGAGCCCGTTACCATTCATCCGCAAAAGCTCGTCATGATTCCCACGGGGCTTTCCATGTCCCTGCCGCACAGCGGTTATGGCGCGTTTTTATTTGCGCGCAGCGGCTTAGGCGTCAAGCACGGTATCTGCCTGTCGAACGGCGTCGGCGTCGTAGACAGCGATTACCGCGGCGAAATCTGTGTCGGGCTGTGCAACGTAAGCGATACGCCCTATACGATAGAGCCAGGCGAGCGCGTCGCGCAGCTGGTCGTCCTGCCGGTCGCCACGCTTGCGTGCGAGCAGGTGGATACGCTCGACGAAACACAGCGTGGAGCGGGCGGCTTCGGCTCCACCGGGAAGGGATAAATCGGTATTTTCTGTTCTACATATTTGAATTTCAGTGACGATTAGAAATACCAGTCAAAAAATTGTGTAGTTTGACCAAACACGTTGAAATAAAGTAACTTTTAGTTCATTATTACTATGAATTCTTACAAAATTTTGGCTAAAAAATGGATTCAAAACACTTTGACGTATGGACAATATTATGGTAATATATACATTGGACAGGACTTTAAATAAAAAAGTCCCACTCCATAAACAGAGAAAGGTTTTTTTATGGGCAAGGTTTTAGTAGTTACATCGGGAAAAGGAGGCACCGGAAAATCCACTGTCGCGGTAAGCCTTGGCAACGCGCTCGTAAAACGTGGGCATAAGGTTTTGCTGATTGACTGCGACTGCGGGATGCGCGGCCTCGATATTATGCTGGGCGTAGCGAAAAGCCTGGTGTTCGACATTGCGGACGCCGTCTGCGGCAACTGCAAGGCGGAACACATCGTCTATCCCTGCCCGTATTCGGAGGGTTTGTTTTTGATTCCCGCGCCGCAAAGCGCAAGCGACGAGCTTTCCCCCCGCGTTTTTACCGATTTTGTAAGAAGCCTTGAGCCAGAGTACGACTATATTATCATCGATTCCCCGGCTGGGGTGGGCAAGGGCTTTGAAACGGCGGTCGCGCCGGCTGAGCTTTGCATGGTTGTCGCAAACGCCGAGCCTACGAGCGTGCGTGGCTGTGAAAACGTAAAAAAACGCCTTTTGGATTTAGGCAAAAAGGAAATGCGGCTTATCATCAACCGTTTTTCCCGGTCCGCCTTTAAAGAAATGAACGTATACTACGACCTCGACGAGGTCATCGACGGTACCGGCATCCAGCTGATTGCCGTCATCACGGAAAATAGGCAGGTGGTGTCCGCCATTCAAAAGGGCGCCTCCTACAGCGGAAAGTGCACCGCGCTTGAGGCTGTGAACAACCTGGCCGCGCGCATCGACGGGGAGCACCCGCCGCTTGCGGTCTGTTAATCGGGACAAATTGCTTTTCGGAAGCGTGAAATAAACACAGGAGGGTTTCTGCATGAATATTGCATTAATAGCACACGACGAGAAAAAAGAATTGATGGTGCAGTTTTGTATTGCGTACTGCGGCATTTTGAGCCGGCATAATCTGTGCGCAACGGGCACGACGGGAAAGATGGTTTCTGAGGCGACCGGCCTTGAAATCTTAAAATATCTGGGTGGTTCCCAGGGCGGCGACCAGCAGATTGCCGCAAGGATTGCCTGCAACGAGGTCGATATGCTGCTGTTCTTCCGCGACCCGCTGAATCCAAAGCCGCACGAGCCCAACGACATCAACCTGCTGCGCCTTTGCGACATGCACAACATTCCTGTCGCCACTAACATCGCGACGGCGGAGGTTTTGATTCACGGCCTCGAGCGCGGCGACCTCGACTGGAGAAACATCATCAAGCTGTAAATTTATTTTTTCTTGATTCGCACAAGGGAGCAAAGCGCCTGCTTGCCCCCTTGTTTTTTTATTGCTCCCTTTTCTATTTTTTATGAAGCTTTAATGAAGCAATAGCCGCCGCTTGTAGTACGGAAAAATATGGTTGGGATTTGTTTAACTTTTCTATTGACAAAACCAGCGTCGCTTGATACTATATAATTAACCTTTAAGTTAAATGTTAATTGATTGCGAGGCGATGCTTATTGGCACTCCAACAAACACTGCGGGCGCTGGCCGACCCGACACGGCGTGAAATTTTGAACCTGTTGAAAAAAGGAAGGCTTTCGGCCGGGGAAATTACCGAGAATTTCGACATGACCGCGGCCGCCGTATCCAGGCATCTGTCTGTTTTGAAGGAGGCCGGCCTGATACGCGATAAGCGCGAGGGAAAATTTATTTTTTACGAGGTTAACCTGAGCGTAATGGAGGAGCTTCTCGCATGGCTCAAAGAATTGGGGGATTATCATGAAAAAAATCAATAAGGCGGCATGGCTGGTGTCCGCCTGCATGCTGGTTATGGCGGCAGCCGCGCTATTTTTCCTGCCCGGAGAGCTGGCAATCCAATGGAACAATTCCGGGGTAAGCAATACGGCGCCTAAGTGGATTGTGCTCCTGTTTCCCGCCCTGGCGGCGCTCGTAATTGTCCTGCATGTCAACCAGGCCGGAAAAAAAGAAGGGACCGGCGGGAACAGCCCATGGTACTTTGCCGGCGTTTTGGTCCTGTTTGCCGCAGAAACCGTCATCATCTGCAACGGTGTCGGATTAATTGAAATAACCAATGCCGACAGCCACCTTGTAACAAGGTGCGCGGCGATTATCCTCGGCTGCTTGCTCGTTTACTTTGGGAACAGCCTTCCCAAAACGGCGCGCAACTATTATGTTGGGGTAAAAGCGCCATGGGCGTTTGAAAACGACGACGTCTGGACGAAAACGCAGCGCTTCGCGGCAAAGGTTTGGGTGATAATTGGAATTTTGATTATTGCCCTGTCCTTTGCCCCGGGCTATATACAGTCCGGCGCCGTGTTTGCCGGAGTCCTCGCTATCGTTTTGCTTCCGAGAATCTACAGCAAGCGCGTTTATGAGGCAGGCGCGCGCGATAAATAAGAATCCGCCTGGATTGTGAATACAAAAAGCTGGCGCTGTTACGTCTGAGCAGCGCCGCTTTTTCATTTTATTTGCGCGTTTCTATTGACCTTCAAGCGGCTTGAGGGTGTTAAATACGGGGGAAAGGAGGCTATATTATGACAATCAAAGAGGTGGAACAGCTCACCGGAATGAAAAAGGCAAACATCCGGTATTATGAGGACGCGGGGCTTTTAAAGCCGGGACGGGACGAATCGAACAATTACAGGGTTTACACGCGGGAGGACATCGAACTGCTCAAAAAAATTAAATTCCTGCGCACATTGGGTATTTCTATCCAAAACATCAGGCTTTTGGAAGAGGACAAGGCTTCCCTCCCCTGCCTGATGGAGCAAAGGGAGCGGGAAATACGCGTCCAGACAGAACAACTGGAAGCCCTTAAAAAGATTTGCGCACGTGTAAAGGAAAGCGGCTATAGCTTCCAGGCTCTGGAGGTTTCCGCCGTGACCGAAAGGGACGGCGCCCTGCAAAACAGAAGCAGGAACGTCCTTCGGTCTGACAGGGTTTACCGTCTGGAACAGTACGACAGGCTGCTGACAAGGCTGCTGGAATATATCGGCTGCATCTCGCTCGTGCTTTCTATATCCCTGAGATTATATAACATAAGCGTACCATTATGGCTTATAATCCCCGCTGCTCTCATTGCGCTGGGCGCCGCCGCCGTTAAACTGTTTGTTGTAAAAAGAATCATCCGTTACAGGCTTAAAATAAATCAATAGGCGGCACTGAATTTATTTTAACCCCCTGTTTCAAGCGGGAAACCGCTTGCACCGTACCGGAAAAACATGTATAATTGGAAAGATAGCAATTTATTTGCGATATTTTACGTAAAGCAGAGGTTCTTCACTATGGCTTTGATTACGAAACGCGTATACGGCTCGGAGGACGTGCTCCCCGCCGACAGCTACAAATGGCAGTTTATTGAGGACGTCATGCGCAAGGAGGCGGCCTCCTACGGGTATAAGGAAATCCGCACGCCCGTGTTTGAGCACACGGAGCTGTTTCAGCGCGGCGTGGGCGATACGACAGACGTTGTGCAGAAGGAAATGTACACGTTCGATACAAAGGGCGGCACGTCCATCACCCTGCGGCCCGAAGGCACCGCGGGCGCGGCGCGCGCGCTGCTTGAGCATGCCGTTTATAACGACGGCCTGCCGGTCAAGGCAAGCTACTTTGTCTCCTGCTACCGGTACGAAAAAAAGCAGGCGAACCGCTACAGGGAATTCCACCAGTTCGGCCTTGAAATCTACGGCACCGCTCATCCATCGGCTGACGCGGAGCTGATAAGCGCCGCGCAGTCCCTGTTCGACCGGCTCGGCGTAACCGATTTGACGCTTGAAATCAACTCCATCGGCTGCCCTTCGTGCCGCGCACAGTACCACAAGGCGCTGCGCGCCTATTTTGAGCAATACAAGGGGGAGCTTTGCGAAACCTGCCTTTCAAGGCTTGAGCGCAATCCCATGCGCATCCTCGACTGCAAAAGCCCCGTTTGCTCTAAAATCGCGCAGGGCGCGCCGACGGTGCTCGACTATATCTGTGAGGAATGCAGGGAGCACTTTGAGGGCGTCAAGGGGTATCTTGACAGCGCGGGAATCGCCTACACCGTCAACCCGAAAATCGTAAGGGGGCTCGATTACTACACAAGGACCGTTTTTGAATTTATTACAAGCTCGCTCGGCGCGCAGGGCACCGTCTGCGGCGGGGGCCGGTACGACGGGCTGATTGAGCAGCTCGGCGGGCAGCATTTGCCGTCGCTCGGCTTTGCGCTCGGCATGGAGCGCCTGCTCGCGCTTATGGAGGCGCAGCATATCGAAATACCCAAGCCCGACACCTGCGACCTCTACATCGCGGGGCTTGGAGACAAGGCGCAGCGCAAGGCGTTTGAGCTAATCGCGCAGGTGCGCCGCGCTTCTTTGACAGCGGAGGGCGACATCGTCGGCCGCAGCCTGCGCGCGCAGATGAAATACGCCGATAAAATCGGCGCAAAATTCAGCGTTGTACTCGGCGACAATGAAATCGAAGCGGGCAAAGCGAACCTGAAAAACATGCAGACGGGCGCTGTCACCGAGATTGCGCTCGACGAAACCTTCTTTGAAAAATTCTTCGCGGTTTATCTGGAGGACGGCAGGAACACGATTATCAACTCCCTCCAGGAAGGACAGGCCGTATGCAAATAAAGGAAACGACAGGGGATAACATATCATGGTTGAATTTATGACAGGTCTTAAACGGACAAACTACTGCGGGGAGCTGCGCGCCGAAGACTGCGGCAAAACTGTAACGGTCTGCGGCTGGGTACAGCGCCAGCGCGATTTAGGACAGCTCATTTTTATCGATTTGCGTGACAGGACGGGCATTATCCAGCTTTCCTTCGACGATTCGACCGATAAAGAGATTTTCGACAAGGCGTTTTCCGTCAGGAGCGAGTATGTGCTTGCGGCGGTGGGAACCGTCTGTGAGCGCACCTCAAAGAACAAGGAAATCCCGACGGGCGATATTGAAATTAAGGTAACACAGCTTCGCGTTTTGGGCGAAAGCGAAACGCCGCCATTTGAGATTGTGGAAAACAGCGGCACCGGGGAACCGACGCGCCTGACCTACCGATACCTCGACCTGCGCCGCCCGGATTTGCAGCGCAATATTCTGCTGCGCCATAAGATTGCAAAAATTACGCGCGACTATTTTGACGACCAGGGCTTTATTGAGATAGAGACGCCCATGCTCATGAAATCGACGCCTGAGGGCGCAAGGGACTACCTTGTACCGTCAAGGGTGCATAAGGGCTCTTTCTACGCCCTGCCCCAGTCGCCCCAGATATACAAGCAGCTTTGCATGGTGGCGGGCTTTGACCGCTATATGCAGATTGCGCGCTGCTTCCGTGATGAAGACCTGCGTGCCGACCGCCAGCCGGAATTCACGCAGATTGACCTTGAAATGTCGTTCGTCGATATGGAGGACGTTCTTGAAATCGGGGAAGGCTACATCAAGCGCGTTTTTAAAGAGGCGCTCGGCGCGGATATTCCCACCCCCTTCCCGCGCTACACCTACAACCAGGTCATGGAGCGCTATGGCTCCGACAAGCCTGATACGCGCTTCGGTATGGAGCTTTACGACCTGACGGGAATTGTAAAGGACTGCGGCTTCGGCGTTTTCAAAGGCGCGGTAGACGGCGGCGGCAGCGTACGCGGTATTACTGCGAAAAACGCCGTCAAGACGTATTCCCGGAAAGAAATCGACAAGCTGACCGAATTTGTCCGCGGCATCGGCGCGAAGGGGCTTGCGTGGATTAGGATGACCGACGACGGGATTGCTTCAAGCTTTGCAAAGTTTATGAGCGAGGAAGAAATGCAGTCAATCCTGCAAAAGGCCGGGGCCGAAACAGGGGACGTCGTCTTTATTATCGCGGACACAAACAACAGCCATGTGCTTTCAACGCTCGGCGCGCTGCGCTGCGAGGTCGCAAAACGGCTCGATATAATCGGCGAAGGCTACAACTTCCTGTGGGTCGTGGAATTCCCGTTCTTTGAAAAGGACGAGGAAACCGGCGAGTGGGTCGCCATGCATCATCCCTTTACTTCCCCGACCGACGAGTGCCTCGATAAGCTGGAGGCGGACAAAAGCAAGGTTTACGCCAAAGCGTACGATATGGTATTAAACGGCGTTGAGCTGTCCTCAGGCTCCATCCGTATTACGAACCCTGAGCTGCAAAACCGCATGTTCCGTATGCTGGGCCTGAGCGAAGAAGAAGCGCACCAGAAGTTTGGCTTTTTGACCGACGCGTTCCAGTACGGCGCGCCGCCGCACGGCGGTATGGGAATCGGGCTTGACCGCCTTGTCATGCAGATGATAGGCGCGCAGACGCTGCGGGACGTCATCGCGTTTCCAAAGGTACAAAACGCAAGCGAGCTGATGACAAACGCGCCCTCCCCCGTCGACCCGCAGCAGCTTGAGGATTTGGGTATCCAGGTAGAACCGTAATAAACAGGTAAATCACTTTTCTTTTGCTTTTTGATGGCTTGAACACTCATCATTTTAGAATACGGTGATGTTTTTTTACTTAAGCTTTCATCTCACCCGCATAGGGGGCGGTTCTTGAGAATTTGCCTTTGGCAACCTCTCCCTCGCTAAAGCATTAGTCAAAACCACCGGCTAAGCCGGAGGCATGAATAGCCCTAGAAGGGCATAATAC
>UQHH01000024.1 GCA_900540865.1 uncultured Oscillospiraceae bacterium | reverse complement strand
CAAAAAAACCAAACGTCTCAGGAAAAATAGACCTCAGAAAAAGGTTTTTATAAAAAAGTAAATCTTTAGCGTTAATAAAATCCTTTTTTACATCTGTATGCAATTCAATCCTGCAAAGGGGAGCATGGCCCAAGTGAACAAGCCCGGTTATAACAGCAGCACAAAGCTATGATATGAAATGAACTGTTTGACATTTCCATGCGTTAATATTAGAATAAAAAAACTAGTAATGTATTTGTCAGCCTTTGGCGGAGAAGGGGTACTCAGCAGTTTGGAATTTAGGGGGAAAGAATCATGAAAAACAAAGCATTAGTTGTTATCGACATTCAAAATGATATTACAAAGAATTACAAGGAAATTATCGAAAATATCAACAAAGCCGTTGATTGGGCAGTTACCAATAAAATTCATGTTGTTTACATTAAGCATAATAATTTATCTGCCGGAACAAGAACATTTAAGCCTGATACACATGGTGCCGAATTGGTTCCTGATTTGAAAATCGTATCTGATAACATTTTTACGAAAACCAAAGGAAATGCATTGACAAGCGAAGGTTTTGCAACTTTTGTAAGTGAACATGAAATTGGTGAGTTTTACATTGCCGGCGCAGATGCCATAGCCTGTGTAAAATCCACTTGCTACAATATGACGAAAGGGCATTACATCGTTCACGTTCTGTCTGATTGCATTACTAGTTACGATAAAAGAAAAATCGACGAAATGCTTCAATACTATGAAAGCAAAGGGTGTATTGTTGAGAAGCTTAACGAAGTGATGTAAGACTGTCACAATTGTTTTGAGCGTGATTTAGATTCCTGCATGAAAACAGCCCCGGCGTGAGAGCTTATCCCCTCTCATGCCGGGGCTGTTTTGCGAAACGATAGAAGCTCTTTTTCGGGGGGGCAGGCCAAAATGACACGGGTTCCCTCGGCTGCGCGCCCGCAGATGCCCACTCTGCCAAGGTTTGGGCGGCCTTATTGGCTCCCTTTCCAGCCCCGCCCTCAACGCCCGTCCCGCCTTCTGCGGTTTCGGGGAAGGTGAAATCCCCGCTTCACGGGTTTGTGAGGTCTTTCTATGAAATGATTTGCCGCATTTTAACGGCTAAATAGCTAATCACGCAATAAATAATTTTATAATAAAAAAATTCCTTCAAAAGCTTGACAAAGGTGTAATATTGTATATAATGGATATATACAATATTGTTAGAGGAGGCGGCGCATGAATATCATCATCAGCAACAGCTCGGCTACTCCAATTTATGAGCAAATCGTAACGCAGATGAAAGACCTGATTGTTTCAGGAGAGCTTAAGGAGGGCGACGCGCTGCCGTCTATGCGGCTGCTGGCTCGGGAGCTTCGCATCAGCGTCATCACGACCAAGCGCGCGTATGAGGAGCTGGAGCGCGGCGGGTTTATTTACTCGGTCACGGGAAAGGGCAGCTTTGTTGCGGAAAAAAACTTGGAGCTCATCCGTGAGCAGCATTTAAAGGAAATCGAAGAACATTTGCAGGAAGCCTGCGCGCTTTCCAGAAGGTGCGGGCTGTCCCAAACGGAGCTTTTAGAAATGCTCAAGCTTTTTTATGAAGGAGAATGACATATGAACGATGCAATTGCCGTAAGGAACCTGACAAAAACCTACGACGGTTTTACGCTCGACCACATCGGCTTTACTGTGCCGGGCGGCTGTATTATGGGGCTGATTGGTGAAAACGGAGCGGGAAAATCGACGACCATCAAGCTTTTGCTCGGGCTGATTAAAGGGGAAGAAGGCGAATTTTCCCTGCTCGGAAAAAGCGGCGGAGAAATAGACGGCGCGCTGAAAGAACATATCGGCGTCGTTATGGACGACTGCTGTTTTCCCGAAACGCTCACCGCAAAGCAGGTGGGGCGTGTTTTGCGCAGTATCTATAAAACGTGGGATGCAAAAAAATATACGGCTTATCTGAAGGAGTTTTCCCTGCCGCAGGGAAAGAGCGTCAAGGAATTCTCCCGCGGCATGAAGATGAAGCTTTCCATCGCCTGTGCGCTTTCGCACGATACGAGGCTTTTAATCCTGGACGAAGCAACCAGCGGGCTCGACCCAATCGTACGCGACAAAATCCTCGATACATTTCTTGATTTTATACAGGACGACCAGCACAGCATTCTGATGTCCTCGCACATTGTAAGCGATTTGGAAAAGGTATGCGATTATATCACGTTCCTGCATCAGGGAAAGGTTGTTTTTTCGGAGGAAAAGGACCGTCTGCTCGAGATGTACGGCGTTTTAAAGTGCTCGCCGGAGCAGGTGAAGAGCCTTCCGGACAGCGCGGTCGTTGCAAAACGCGGCGGCATGTTCGGCGTGGACGCGCTCGTACGGCGTGATAAAATGCCGGGCGGCCTGGTCGTCGACCGGGCGGGTATCGAGGATATTATGCTTTATTTTACCGCCGCACAGGAAAAAGGCGGCGCAAGAAGGAGGAACGCAGGATGAAAGGCCTGATTTTAAAGGATTTGCTGGTGCTTAGAAAAACCGCGCTGCTTTACCTCATTATTGAGATTGTACTGCTGTCAGCATCTTTATTTAATCCATCGATGCAATTGTTTTCCACCCTATACTTCATTATCCTTGCAATGATGCTTCCCGTAACGGCGCTCGCGTATGACGAGCGCGCCGGTTGGGAAAAGTACGCGCTTTCCATGCCGGTTACGCGTAAAAAGCTGGTCGCGGGCAAATATTTACTCGGCCTTATCTTACTGGGCATATCGCTCTTGCTGATGGTCATATTTATTATCCTTTTATTTCCCTGGCTGTCAGTTTACCCTGTTAACTATACGGAATCCGTACTGATGCTGGTGCTTGCGGTTGCCATAGGATGCCTTTTCTTATCCGTATTAATGCCAATTATGATAAAATTAGGGACGGAAAAAGGCCGAATCGTCATGATGCTCATGATTATGGTCCCTGTTGGAGCAGTGCTTATTTTAAGCAAAACAGGGGTACTCAGTAACATAAGGATAGATAGTAACGAGGGAATAGAAAGGCTCTCATTCATCTTGGACAATTTTTGGCTGACCCTGTTAATTACAGCCGCGGCATGCGCCCTGATGCTCGCGATTTCCCTGTGGATTTCCTTTGCTGTCGTAAAGCGTAAGGAGTATTAATAAGAACCGCCGCCGCTAAGGGCCTGGCCCTTTTACAGCGGCGGCTCCCTTTTTATGGGGGGATGTATCATTCCTGCATAAAGGCGGTAAAACGCTTGCAAGGGCTCCCGCGATGTGGTAGAATTTTTAATTATGACAGCAAAACGTTTTCCACAGCGGAAAAAAGGGAGCGATACGACATGTGCGGAATCTGCGGATTTACGGGACAGATTATAGACCGGGATGAAACGATTAAAAATATGACCGAGGTCATCACCCACAGGGGGCCGGACGACAACGGTTTTTATCTGGACGAAGACATCTCCATGGGCTTCAGGCGCCTGAGCATCATCGATTTGGGCACCGGGCACCAGCCGATATATAACGAGGACCAAACGCTTGTTTTAACCTTCAACGGCGAGATTTACAATTATAAAGAGCTGCGCGGGGAGCTGCTTGCGCAGGGGCACGTTTTTTCCACCGAAACGGACAGCGAGGTGCTGCTGCATGGCTTTGAGCAGTGGGGCGAAAAGCTGCTCGACCGCTTGAGGGGAATGTTCGGGTTTGCCATTTACAATAAAAAGGACAAGTCCCTGTTTATCGCGCGCGATTTCTTTGGCATCAAGCCGATGCACTACACGCAGGTAGGGGACAGCTTTGTCTACGGCTCTGAAATCAAGAGCCTTCTGCAGTTCCCGGGTTTTGAGAAAAAATTCAATTACCGCGCGCTCGACAATTACCTTTCCTTCCAGTATGTGGTGCCGCCCGAAACGTTCTTCGAGGGCGTATACTGCCTTTTGCCCGGCCATTACCTTTGGTATAAGGACGGCAAGGTCACGACGACGCGCTATTTTGAGCCGCAATTCCATCCGGACGAGAGCATGACGGAGGAGGAAGCCGTCGATAAAATAGAGCAGGTGTTTGAAAACTCTGTAAACGCGCATAAAATATCGGACGTAGAGGTTGGCTGCTTTTTGTCCAGCGGCGTCGATTCAAGCTACGTTTCCACCTATTTTGCCGACCAAAAGACGTTTACCGTCGGGTTCGATTTCGGCGAGCGTTACAACGAAATCAGCTGGGCAAAGCGGTTGTCGGAGAAAATCGGCGTAGACCACCGGACAAAGCTGATTACCTCAGAGGAATTCTGGGGCAGCATCGAGAAGGTGCAGTACCATATGGACCAGCCGCTTGCCGACCCGTCCTGCATCGCGCTTTACTTCGTGTCAAAGCTTGCGAGCGAATCGGTCAAGGTCGTGCTGTCCGGCGAGGGCGCCGACGAGCTGTTCGGCGGATACACCGTATACAACGAGCCGCGCGTTTTCAAGTGGTACCAGCGGCTCCTGCCCTACAAGCTGCGCATGGCGCTCTACCGCTTCGCAAAAAAGCTGCCTGACATCAAGGGCCGCGGGTTTATTATGCGCGGCGCGCGCCCGATTGAGGAAAAATTCATCGGCAACGCGTTTATGTACGACGCGGACGACAAAAAGCGCATCCTGAAAGACCCGTCCATCGTGACTAAGCCGCAGGATTTGTGTAAAAAATATTACGATAGGGTGAAAGATTACGACGAGGTCACGAAAATGCAGTACCTCGACATCAACCTCTGGATGGTCGGCGATATTCTGCTCAAGGCGGACCGCATGAGCATGGCAAACTCCCTGGAGCTGCGTGTGCCGTTTTTGGACAAAGAGGTGTTCAAGGTCGCGTCCTCCCTTCCTACAAGACTCAGGGTCAACCGCGAGAATACAAAATACGCCATGCGGCAGGCCGCTATGCGCCATCTGCCGCCCGAAACGGCGCAGAAGGAAAAGCTCGGGTTCCCCGTGCCGACGCGCGTGTGGCTCCGGGATGAAAGATATTATAACGTCGTGAAGGAGATGTTCCATTCCGATACGGCCAAAAAGTTTTTCAACCCCGACGTCATCACAGGCTTCCTCGACGAGCATTACAGCGGCAAAGAGGACAACAGCCGAAAGGTCTGGACGATTTATATTTTCCTTGTGTGGTACAACATTTACTTTAAGGACGAAGCATAAAAAACGCCCCCGCGCCGCGGACTGAACAGTGAACAGCCCCGGCCGGGGGTTTTAAAACAAAAAAGAACTGTAAACGGGAACCCGTTTACAGTTCAATTTTAGGAAGAGTCCAAAAAATATAATACACAGACCTTGTGTGCTTGTAATCAAATCATAAATAAATGGGAATTTCTTTCACTGAACAAATTTTACCATGGTTCCCGCCGTGAGGCAACTACAGATACATTACAAATTCGTTGCATTATTGTTACTTACTTGGTATAATAAATACAAAATGTGGTGGCTGTTCCCCTTTGCCATCACATAATAAGGCATAAAGTCATCATTTCCTCTATCTTGTCGTAAATCGGGCCGAGGTCTTCCAGGGGAAGTGGGTTGCGCCCCTTTCCCACCTCAACCGTAAAGGCGGGACGCTTGAATTCCGTGATAAACCAGTCCTTGAACCCTCCGCCTACGGCAAGGCCCTCTGGACTTGATTTTTTATAACCGCTGCTCCTTGCCATGACGGCCGCCATAACGCCGGCGCGCTCAGGCGTGTTTTCCCCGAAATGCCAATAGATTTCCTCCCCCTGGCTGTGGAAGGCAACTGCGTGGCGGATGTTGTTTTTCCGGCAGAAGGCGCACATTGCCTGCGTTTCCGGCTCGCTTTCCGGCTGTTCCCCGCCGAACCGTGTCGGGCCTGGGGAAACAAAGCCGGCTTTTTGCTCCGCGTTGTGCAGCGCCTGCCAGCCCGCGTCATAGTTGTGGTTTAAATCGACGCCGGCGGCGTTTGCCTGCCAGCGCGCCGTTTTACCGCCGGAAACATGGCTTACAAGGTTTGCGTATGCGCCCGCCGACTGCGCGCCGTGGAGGGATATTTCCACCCCGTCCGGATTCACGCACGGTATGACGACCAGCCCCCGCCGCTTTAAAAAGCGCGTCAGCTTAATCTGTGAAACACAGCCTCCACGGTCCGCCGCCGCGCAGACGCAGTCGAGGTATTTATATAACAGAAGGCTTGTAATCCACTCCATCCCGTGGAACGCGCCGCAGTAGAGGACGGCCTCCTCTTCGCTGCCAAGCGCAAACGCCTCTATTTCACGTCCGCAGCGGCTTTGGCCGACGACGCCGCGCTTTAAGAAATGGTACCGCCGCCTAAGCTCCTCTGAAAGCTGTGCGCGGTGCTTATCGTCCGCGGCAGCAAAAAAACCTTTGTTTTTTGTCATAAAAAGTCACCTCCGTAAAATGTGACAAAACACGCGCTGTTTGTAGGGATACGATACCCTTATATAGGTATGTGACTCAGGAGCATAATATGCGAATGCCCCGGGCAGGAAGGAAGCTTAATATGAAGTTATATGAAAAGACGCTGCATAGCAAGGAAGTGTTTAAAGGCCGCATCATCGACGTAACGCTCGACGAGGTGGAGCTGGAAAACGGCAGGAAAGCGAGCAGGGAGGTCGTCGGGCATCCCGGCGGCGTTTGTGTCGCCGCGCTTACGGAAGAAAACGAGCTGCTGTTTGTCAGGCAGTTCCGCTACCCGTATCATGAGGTTGTGCTCGAGCTGCCCGCGGGCAAGCTGGAGCCGGGACAGAATCCGCTTGAAAACGGCAAGCGGGAGCTTTTGGAGGAGACGGGCGCCGTAGGGCACAGCTATTACCCGCTCGGGCAGCTATACCCCTCTCCCGGCTACTGTGCGGAAATCATCCATCTCTATTTCTGCCGGGTGGAAAGCGTCAGGCAGCCGTCGCCCGACGAGGACGAATTTTTAAATATGGAAAAAATACCGCTGGAAAAAGCGGTGGAGATGGTGCTCCAAAATCAAATTCCAGACGCAAAAACACAGACGGCGGTGCTGAAAACCGCGCTGCTGTTAAAAAGCGGTACGGTATGACCGTACCCGCGGCAAAATAAGAAAAAGCTTTGACCCCGCGGAGGTGGTATTCATGCTCATCAATCCCATTGTCGTCATTGCGGCGACGACCATCATACTGTGCGTTTTGATTTACTGTATCATCAATAAGCCCACAAAGCCGATTTTTACAGGCGTCTCGATTGGGATGCTCATCATATTCCTCATACTGTCGACACTCATCAATATGGGCATGGGCTCCGGTGGGGGCGACCCGTCCTTTAACAGGATGCTGGGCGGCGTAGTCAGCTTTTTGACGGCGCAGAACAATCCGACCTCGGTGCAGCTTGAGGGCTCGTTCCTAATTTACGCGCTAATCGATATTGCGCTGATTATTATTTCCATTGTTTCCATGGTCATAGAGGTCAAGCATATCTTTACATTCAGCGGCAAAAAGTAGCAAACATAAGCAGGTGGATGGATTAATGAAACGGCTGTATTTTATTGGCGGCCCCATGGGTGTGGGAAAAACTACCGTCAGCCGTATGCTCCGGGACAAGCTCCCTGACAGTGTGTTTCTAGACGGGGACTGGTGCTGGGATATGTCCCCGTTTCAAGTGACTGAAGAGACGAAAAAGCTGGTAATCGACAATATTTGCTGCCTGCTCGGGAACTTTCTCAGGTGTACGGTGTTTGAAAACATCATTTTTTGCTGGGTGCTGCACGAGCAGCGCATTATCGATGAAATTTTATCCAGGCTTGATTTAACCGGCTGCGAGGTAAAAAATATCTCCCTCGTTTGCAGGCAGGCTGCGCTTGCCGAAAGGCTTCAAAAGGAAATAGAAGCGGGAAAACGAAGCGGGGATGTGCTCGAAAGAAGCCTTTCACGGCTTCCGCTGTACAGGGTGCTCCGCACGGTTAAGCTCGACGTGTCTGACATAAGCCCAAAAGAGGCGGCGGAGCGCATCAGCAGGCTCTGACTGATTAGATGAGAAAGGACGGAGGCGAAAGCTGTCCATGAAAATATATACGGAGCCGGCACGATTGGAAACTCCCACGAGTATAGCGCTCGGCTTTTTCGACGGCGTCCATTTAGGCCACGCGGCGGTAATATCCCGCGCGGCGGCCTGTAAAAAAGAAGGGCTGGTCCCCGCGGTATTTACCTTTGCAAGCAGCCCGCAGGGCTTGCTGACGGGGGAAGCGCCGCCCGCGCTGATGACCGCCTCGTGCAAGGCGCGCACAATGGAAAGGCTCGGCATAGAAGCCCTTTTTATCATAGATTTCAGTGATGTCAGGAGCTTAAACCCGCAGGAATTCGTAAAACAGGTGCTTATCGATAGATTATGCGCGAAAAAACTGTTTTGCGGGTTCAATTTCCATTTTGGCAGCGGCGGTGCAGGCGACGCGCACGCGCTCGAGATGATAGCGCGCGGCGACAATATTCCTGTTGAAACGGTTGCGCCCGTGCGCTATGGCAGCGCGCCTGTCAGCTCCACGAGAATCAGGCAGGCGCTAGTGGACGGCGATGTTCAAAACGCAAACGCCATGCTCGGCCGCCCGTTTTCCTTCGATTTTACGGTTGCGCACGGCAACAAGCTTGGAAGAAAAATGGAGACGCCCACCTTCAACCAGCCGTTCCCCGGCGGCTTTATCCTGCCGAAATTCGGCGTGTACGCTACCGCTGTTGAGATTGGCGGAGAATTACGCTGCGGTGTGACCAACATCGGCGTGCGCCCCACTGTCGGCTCAGACAGGCCGCTTGCGGAAACCTGGATGCCCGGCTTCGACTGCGGCGAGCTTTACGGCAGGCAGGTAGAGGTGCGCCTGCTTGAGTTCCTGCGCCCGGAAAAAAAGTTCCCAGGCGTAAAGGAGCTCCAAGCGGAGATTCTCAAAAACGGGGAGGAAGCAAAGGCAGTCTTTGCCCGCCAGCAATTTCATAAAGAATAAGGAACAAGCCGGAAAAGATTCTTTGAAATTTTTTCCGGCTGAATTGTCATATGCCGCGCTTTATGGTAGAATAGACGGCAGTGAATAACACGGTATGGGGGTCGTAACATGTCAGATGTAATCAGAGTGTTCGTGGAAAAGAGAGAGGGCTTCGACGTTGAGGCGTCCCAGATGAAATGGGATTTGCGCCATAACCTGGGGCTCAAAGCGATAGAGGGCCTGCGCCTGCTCAACAGGTACGACGTATCGGGCCTGTCGAAGGAGGAATTTGCGCGCGCGCAGGGTACAATATTTTCCGAGCCGAACCAGGACATCGTCTATGAAGAGGATTTCCCGGTCGAAAAGGGCTGGCGCGTGTTCGCCAAGGAATACCTGCCGGGGCAGTACGACCAGCGCGCGGACAGCGCGGCGCAGTGCGTACAGCTTTTGACGCAGGGCGAGCGCCCGCAGGTGCTTTCCGCGCAGGTGGTCGCGCTCAAGGGCGATATTACCGACGAGGATTTTGAAAAGGTAAAGGCGTATCTGGTCAACCCGGTGGAGTCGCGCGTTGCTTCCCTTACAAAACCGGAAAGCCTCGATATGGCGGTGCAGGCGCCGGAGGACGTTAAGCGCGTGGAGGGATTTATTTCTTTTACGGACAAGCAGATGCAGGAATATTACGGCTCCATGGGCTTTGCGATGACGCTCGAGGATTTATGCTTCTGCCGCGACTATTTCCGCGGCGAGGAAAAACGCGACCCGAGCGTAACGGAGCTGCGCGTCATCGACACCTACTGGTCCGACCACTGCCGCCATACCACATTTTTGACAAGGCTCGAGCAGATTGACATAGAAAAGGGCGCGCTTTCCGGCGTAATCGAGCAGGCGCTCAACGCCTATTATGACGCGCGCGGCGAGGTTTACGGCAAGGATACGAACAGGGACGTTTCGCTGATGGATATGGCGCTTGCCGGTATGAAGCTTTTGAGAAAGCGCGGGCTTATCCCCGACCTCGACGTAAGCGAGGAAATCAACGCCTGCTCTATTGAGGTGCCGGTTACCATCGACGGCAAGACGGAAAAATGGCTCGTCCAGTTTAAAAACGAAACGCATAACCACCCGACGGAAATTGAGCCGTTCGGCGGCGCGGCAACGTGCCTGGGCGGCGCAATCCGCGACCCGCTCTCCGGGCGCTCGTATGTATATCAGGCGATGCGCGTCACCGGCAGCAGCGACCCGACCATCCCGTTTAAAGACACCATCCCCGGCAAGCTCCCCACCCGCAAGATTACGACGGGCGCTGCGGCGGGCTACAGCTCCTACGGCAACCAAATCGGCCTTGCGACCGGCCAGATCACGGAGCTTTACGACCCGGGCTATGCCGCGAAGCGTATGGAAATCGGCGCGGTTATCGGCGCTTCGCCGAAGCGAAACGTCGTGCGCGAGGTACCGCTTCCGGGCGACGTCATCGTCCTGCTCGGCGGCAGGACCGGGCGCGACGGCTGCGGCGGCGCGACAGGCTCCTCCAAAGCGCACACGGCACAGTCGATTGAAACGTGCGGCGCGGAGGTGCAGAAGGGCAACCCGCCCACAGAGCGCAAAATCCAGCGCCTGTTCCGGCGCGAAGAGGTTTCCACCATGATAAAGCGCTGCAACGATTTCGGCGCGGGCGGCGTCTGCGTCGCCATCGGCGAGCTTGCCGACGGCCTGACGGTCGACCTTGACCGCGTGACGAAGAAGTATGAGGGACTCGACGGCACCGAGCTTGCGATTTCCGAGTCGCAGGAGCGTATGGCGGTCGTGCTCGACAAAAAAGACATGGAAGAATTTATTGCCCTTGCGGGTAAAGAGAACCTGGAGGCCACAGCCGTAGCGGAGGTGACGGAAAGCCCGAGGCTTTCCATGACGTGGCGCGGCGATAAAATCGTCGATTTAAGCAGGGCGTTTTTGAATACCAACGGCGTGACGCAGCGCGCAAGCGCGTATATCGCGTCGCCCGACAAAGCGAAGAACTACAGGCGCGCCGTGCCGCAGTGCCTTAGCGGCATGGAACGCGCGCGGGCCTTTCAAGAAAATCTCGGCAGGCTCGAGGTTTGCTCGCAAATCGGCCTTTCCGAGCGGTTCGATTCGAGTATCGGCGCTGCTACCGTTTTGATGCCGTTCGGCGGCAGGTACCAGCTCACGCCGCAGGAGGCGATGGCGGCAAAAATTCCGCTGGAGCAGGGAGAAACAGACGACGCGACCGCGATGAGCTACGGCTACATCCCGGGCATATCGCGCTGGAGTCCGTTCCACGGCTCGGCGTATGCCGTGGTGGAATCGCTTTCCAAGCTGCTCGCTATCGGGGCGGACCCTTTGAGCGCCCGCCTCACGTTCCAGGAATATTTCGAGCGCTTGTACGACAAGCCGGAGCGCTGGGGCAAGCCCGCCGCCGCGCTGCTCGGCGCGCTGACAGCCCAGCTTGCGCTGGAAATTCCCTCCATCGGCGGCAAGGACAGCATGTCCGGCTCGTTTGAGCAGCTCGACGTACCGCCGACGCTCGTAAGCTTCGCGGTCGCGATGACTAAGGCCTCAAAAACGGTATCAGCGGAATTTAAAAAGGCTGGTTCGGCCGTCCTTTTCGTTCCCGTGCCGGAGGACGGAGACACGGCTATGCCGCAGTGGGACAGGCTCAAAGAGATGTACAGGGCGGTTTATAAGCTGATGCAGGACGGGAAAATCCTGTCCGCCTCCGTACTGCGGGAGGGCGGCGCGGCCGCCGCTGTGTGCAGAATGTGCTTCGGCAACCAAATTGGCTTTACCTTCAACCACGCGCTTACCATGGAAGAGCTGTTCGCTCCGCTTTCCGGCGGCCTGGTGCTCGAAATGGAAGATGGAGCAACGCTCGACGCCGCGGTACAGCAGTATGTGCTCGGCAAAACCAGCGAGGAAAAGCAGATTGACATCATCGGCGCAAAGCTTGCGCTCGACGAGCTGATAGATACATGGACCGGAAAGCTTGAAAAGGTGTTCCCGACAAAGGCGGAATGCCCAAAGCTCGCGTTTGACATTCCCTGCTATACGCAGAGGAACCAAAAGGCTCCCGCAATTAAGGCGGCAAGACCGCGGGTGTTTATCCCGGCGTTCCCCGGTACAAACTGCGAGGTCGACACGGCGCGGGCGTTTGAGAAGGCGGGCGCGCAGGCGGATGTTTTGATTGTAAAGAACCTTACGCCGCACGACATCGAGCAGACCATCGAGCAGATGGAAAAAATGATAAGGCAGGCGCAGATTGTCATGCTGCCCGGCGGATTCAGCGGCGGCGACGAGCCGGACGGCTCCGGCAAGTTCATTGCCACGGCCTTCCGTAACCCGCTTATCGCGCAGGCGGTAACCGATTTGCTCGAACAGCGCGACGGATTGATGCTCGGCATCTGCAATGGCTTCCAGGCGCTCATCAAGCTGGGGCTCGTGCCGTACGGCAAAATTACGGAGCTCAAAGAAACCGACCCGACGCTCACGTTCAACTCCATCGGCCGACATATTTCCCACATGGCTTATACGCGCGTCACGTCCGTCAAATCACCATGGCTCAGCGGCGCAAACGCGGGCGATGTATTCGCCATTCCTGTTTCGCATGGAGAAGGACGGTTCGCGGCGGACGAAGAAACAGTCAGGGCCCTTATGGAAAACGGCCAAATCGCCACGCAGTATGTCGATTTGAGCGGCAGGCCGTCAGACGATATTGCGTACAACTTGAACGGCTCGGTCTGCGCAATCGAGGGCATTACAAGCCCCGACGGCAGGGTATTCGGCAAAATGGGCCATTCTGAACGCAAGGGCGAAAACCTTTATCAAAACGTCCCGTTTGAAAAGGACCAGAAGCTCTTTGAAAGCGGCGTTGCGTATTTTAAATAAAGCAAAAAAACAAAGCCCCCGGCGTGCATTCCATGGAATGCACGCCGAAGGCTGTTTTTATAGGGGCTTACACACGGTCAAGAGCCAAATTCCCGCATTTCTGTCACGTTCTGCTCATGTGATTTCACAAATTCGGCAATTACCTCGTCCCAGTCACATTTTTGGTAAGAGCGCTCGACCGTACTGCCGTCAGCAAGAGTATATACTACCGACAAATTCCATCGCATGAGTGAAAGCTGCGCGTTATATTCGTAGCCGTTTGCCCAGCGCTCAATTTGATAGAGCTCCTTTGCGGCCTTCTTGTCCGGGAAATCCATTTTTATTGTTTCATAGGTAATTTCATCAACGGTAAGGTACTTGATTTCAACGCGGGCGCTTACCGTACTGCCGGGAAAAGAGATGGGAGCGGGTGCGGAACTACTCGTCTCGTTAAAAAGATTATTCCAGCTCAGCGACAGGTACGTAACGCCCGCCGCTACCAGGAACAGGGCGCAGAAGGACACAATCCAAATGATACGCTTTTTTCTGGTCATTATATTTAATCCTATCTTTGTGAAATCGTATTATACTTTTCTGTAATATACTGCTTATTGTCGTCAATAAACGCTTCCAAAACCTCATTCCAATCGGATTTTTGATAGACGCGCTGTACCGCGCCGCCGTCCGCAAGGGTGTAGGTTACAGTCATTCTCCACGGGATACGCATAATTCGTGGGTCATACTCGTAATCGTTTGCCCATGTTTCGATTTCAAACAGTTTTTTTGCAGAAGCCGCATCGGGAAATTCCATTTTTATGACGTCCCAGGGGGTCTCTTCCAGGGACAGCTGGTTGAATTCCGCCTTGGCGCTTACCGTACCGTCGGGAAAAGAAATGGGCGTGCCAGCAGGCCGAAACAAGCTGTCCCAGCTCAATGACAGGTACGTAACGCCCGCCGCTATCAGGAACAGGGCGCAGAAGGACACAATCCAAATGATACGCTTTTTTCTCGCGGTCATGACTACAGGCTCCTTTACTCTAAGGGGGCTTCATAGGTGTGTGTTTTTCTTGCTCCTTCTTCTGTGTGAACGATATCGTAATGCATGACAAGCCTGCCGTCGTCCGTTTTGGTGATATACTGGTCAAATATTTCATAGTCGGGCGACTTGACAAGCGGGATTTGCTCCTCCAGCTTTGCCTTGGCTGCGCTTGTGGAAAGGTTCCGGTTTGCGTACCCGTCGTACCGGCCGCGGTTGAAGGCGTGCCAGGCGGAAACAGCGCCATCCGTCGTGCGAATCCAGAGCGTTACCTGGTCGTCCGTTTTTGCGCCGTTTAAATAAAAGCAGTAGTCTACATAGAAAACGGTGCTCTGCACCTCAATGCTTTCAAACTGGTACTTTTGTGCGCCGTCACCAAAAACGGACTGCATGTAAGCGTCTGCCGTTTCCCTTGCACTGTCCTTTGTCACAGCTTTACCCGTGTAATCCATGATGTCGGTAGCATCCTTGGCCTTATAGCCGCATAATGTGTCGGAATTTAAAAGAAATATATATTCGTTTCCGTCTTCATCCGCGTAAACGTCATAGGTTCCATAATTGTCGCTGCGCCTGTTTACCGGCGCGTCGCTGCGGTTCATCGTCTCCTTATAGGTGAGCGTACCGCTGCTTTTCCCGTTTAATGTGACCTGCTTTGTAGCGTTTTGTTTTAGTAATTCCATCGAACTGCCGTAGGCGTCCTGAATAAGCCCCTGCCCTGTGTTCGAGAGGGAAAAGCCGCACAGAGCGCCCGCGCACACGACGAGCAGGGCAAGCAGTACATACCGCAGGATATGACGGGAATTCTTCTTTGTTTTTTCCATGGTGAATACCTCCCTGATTTAATAAGTTTACATGCCTATAGGTGGGATAATTGTTGTGACAAATCCCCCTTATAATAGAGTCCACCGCAATGAGACCAAAGTTCCGCATGGTCTATGGCATCCTTTACGGTTGCGCCCTTATCACCAATTTTATCAAAAAAGCTTTTTAGCCAATGTGTGGCAGAATAAAGCCTAATATCCTCTGTCCAACCTATCGAAAAATGAGTTCCTTTTGAAAAGGCTGAATTAATTAAGTTACCGAATTCTGACGATGTGTTGCCGGTTCTACAACCACATACGACAAATAACCTTAGAGAAGATAGCCGATTTGACTGAAGGTTAACAATTTGGGAGCCACTTAAATATCCGGTTTTCGCTCCACTTCCATTATAGAATGAAATTTTTCCATTATCGCCATGACTGAAACATACGACAATATCAGAATAAAATAGGGCTTCTGTAACACTACCTATTGAAGGATTAATATTAGTTGTCCCGTAATATCCCATCCGATTTTCAACACAACTTAGTATATGTGAATCGGCCCCAGTCGTATCAAAAGATGTATACCTCGTGCTAAAGATATCCGCATCCCCGTGAGAAACCTTTTCAAACGACCACAGCGCCTTGCTGTCGTAGGTAGAGGTATCCGCAACGACAACATTGTTTTCATCGGCGTTGCTCATAACGTACTTACTGCCGTATTTAATATAATACGAGCCGGGATATTGGCTTGACACGTTGCGCATAATGGTAAAATCCTCAGTCGAGTAGCTCCCCTCCTGCCAAATATCCACGTTGCTGCCGGTCACATCCATTGTATAGCCGCTGGCGTGCTTGGGGCGCAGCCGGTAAATGCCGTTTCCCTTATGCACCACCGTAAACCGCTGGTTGGTTTGCCCGTTGAAGCCGTATAACAAAATATTTGTTCCGTTTGCTTTTCCCTGGTTGTAAACATCCATGTATTTTCCCGTGGCAACGTTGCGCAGGTAGTAGGTTTCGCCCGTGCGCAACCCAATAACCTCTGCCGAGGCGGTTGTAGCAGTCAACACGGGAAATGCTGCCAAAACCAAAACAGAAAAGACTAAAGAAACGAAACGCCGCACTTTTTTATGCATAATGCACACTCCTTTTCAACATCCACCAGAAAGTTCGCACATATCATTTCAATTTCATTATATTCCTGCTATTATTGAAAGTCAATAAATAAAATGTACAGTTTATATTTCTGATGTAAAAAAGCGGGTAGAAGCTTTATTGCGAAACATAATAAACATAAATAGGAATTATTTTGATGCATTTTATTTTGTTCCGTTTTGCCCGGCAGTGACTGCAGGCGACAACTCCAAAAAACGAAATAAAAAGTAAAAAAGCCGCTTTTAAGCGGCTTTCTCAATTCCTATGCGTTTTCTTCAAAACCATATTTCTGGTAACGGTACAAAATTTCCTCCGCCCATTGGCGGTCTATCTTTACAAACCCGCGCGCCTGCCGCTCCCGGCGGCCCAACCGGATGGCTATACTGCGCGACTTGTTATAGACCTCCATGCTCGTGGTGCGCACGCACGGCTCGTTTTTATCGGGGGTAAAGTATGTAAAGCCGATTTCCGACTTGTCGTAAACAGAAAAGTACCCGCCGCGCACAATCCGTTTTTCCTGCCTGCGCACGGCCTCCTCGAGCGCAAGCTTCGTCAACTCCGCCGCCATGTCGTCAAGCCCGGCCTCAAACAAAATAATTTTTTCCTTGAAATCGTTATAGGAGGTCACGAGCCGTTTTTTCACCGGCGCGATTTTGACGTTTTCCTTTTCCAGCACACGGTCGGTCAGCAGCGTTTTTTCACTGTTGGGTATAAAATAAACCATAAACCGCCGTTTAACGTCGTTATATAAAACGGGATAGCAGAGCCTCGCTTCATACCCGCAGTGCACACAGCTATAGGTGAACAGCCTGTCGTTTAAAACGTCACGCCTCAGGGACATATCCTCCGCAGGGTTCACGCTCTGGTAGATTACCGCCTTATTGTGTCCGCCGCAGTTCGGGCAGTTTACAGTTTTCAGTTCGCTTAAAGACATGCAAAACATCCTTTCAAAAAAGACGGAATTTATGGCCGCGCGGTACATTTTGCGCGCGGAAAAACATATGATAATAAAAGGCGGCGCCTTTTGTGATTGTGTTTATTATTATAACATATTACGCCGGATTTGGAACAGCCAGGCTATGGAAAAGGCAAATTTTCTTTCCGGCAGATATTGACCTTACAGGAATTATCTGCAATAATAGTATTATTCACAGGAAAAGGAATCCAAGGAAAGACCGGAGCAATCAGAACGCGCCGCGGCGCGGAAAAGACAACAATGTTGGGAGACAAGATTCATGAAGGTTTTGGAGATTATCGGCAGCGCCGTAACCGACGCGGTGGAATACGTTGTGGAGAAAAACAGGATGCAGGCACAGCAGAACCGCCTGCGTATGGTCATGCGCAACGAGGCGGACCTGATTAACCGTTCGTATATCGCTTTGGGCAAGTATTATTATGAAAACCTGCGCGGTAAGGACGACAGCGAGCAGAACAGGAAATGCTGTGAAACCATCGACAAATCCTCCGCGCGTATGCAGAAGGCGGCAGACCGTTACCGCAGCCTGATTGAGGCGCAGGCAAAGGTAAGCTACGACGAATATGCAGCGCTTGAGGACGACGGCGAGGATATTACCGTCTGCTGCTCTTATGAGGATTTGGGGCAGGAAGCGCCCGTCTTAGAAGAAAACGCTACGGAAACGACCGAGTAATTTTATTTTGGCAAAGCAATGCCCCGCACAACAGTGCGGGGCATTTTGACTTTTCATCTTAAATTGCCAGCTCGTAAAGCAGCACGTTCCTGCCGTCGATGCTTGAAGGGTATTCTCCCAGGCACAGCGCGCCGAGCTTATCGTAAAAGCCGGCGGCGTTCGGGTCGCTGAAAATCGAGAGCACCTCAATCTCGTTTTGACGGCACCAGCCCTTTGCAAAGCCCACGAGCCTGCTGCCTATCCCCTTGCGCAAATGCTCCGGCAAAATAAAAATATGCTCAAGCCAGTAACCCTTATGTACGAACACGCGCCCCGCGTGGAAGTCCTGCTCCACCTGCGCAACGGAGCAGTAGCCTAAAAGCCCTTCCTCCGAGCGGACGGCGAACACCTTGTTGTTTTCTATGTATTCGGGCGTGATGGTAAGCTCATCCTTCCAGACGACATAATATGCCTCCGGATAATTCCAGTAACGCTTGGATGCAAAGGAAATATCCGTAAGCTCCCGCGCTTCATCGGGCCGCGCCCGGTTGATTGTTAGAATCACCATTTCCGCCCTCCTTTTAAAAGGGCGCAGGCAGCTTCACTGCCCGCGCCGCGTTCTTACATTTTCGCGCCCTTAGCGCCGCCGAGCTTGATTCCGGAAAGTACGTTCGTATCGAAGGAATAATGGATGCTTTCGCTTTCCCGCTTACGCTTGAGCGCTAGCGAAATCATACGGTCGAGCAGCTGTGTGTAGGAAACGCCGACCGGCTCCCACAGGTAAAACGCGAGCGACCCGGGAATGGTGTTGATTTCGTTGACGAATAAATCGCCCGACGCCATATCAATCATGAAGTCGATGCGCGAAACACCGTTGCAGCCGAGCGCTTGAAAGGTCCTGACGGCAAGCGACCTGATTTTCTCCCGCTGCTGTGCGGGGATGTCGGCGGGCAGCCTGCGCTGCAGGCTCTGCATACCGCCCTTGGTGCCCTGCGCGCCGGGCGCGGATTTCGCGTTCTTGCCGCCGCTTAAGTATTTATCGGTATAGCTCAAAATTTCGTCGGAGCCAACGGGCTCCTCGCATTCGGACGCCTGCGCGTCTTCGTAGTCGCCGACGACAGAGCAGTTGATTTCCTTGAGCTGTTCAATCGCGCGCTCAGCGAGCACCTTCGGCGCAAATTCAAACGCAAGCTCCAGCGCGTCGGAAAGGGCCGCGCGGTCCTTTGCCTTTGTAATACCGACGCTCGAGCCCAAATTGACGGGCTTTACGATGACAGGGTACCCGATTTCCCTTTCAATCCGGTCAATCAGCGCGTCTGAGCCGCCGTTATACTCCGCGATGTTGAAGCAAAGGCAGTCGAGCACAGGAATTCCCTGGTCCTTGAGCACCGTTTTCATGACATATTTATCCATGCCGACGGCTGAGGACAATACATCGCAGCCGACAAAGGGAAGGTTCAGGGTCTGGAGATACCCCTGCAGCGCGCCGTCCTCCACATTTGTGCCGTGCACAATGGGGAACGCGACGTCGATAGAATCGTATACATTGTTTTTAAAAGCCTTGAACGGGTATTTCATAATATTGGTGCGGTTCCCGTCGCACATCAGCACGACCCGCTGGCTTCTTTTCAAAAGCGCGGGGATATTCTTGTACGCCTCGATGTCCCCAATTGCCTCCCCGACGTACATCTCGTTGTTTTTGGTGATATAAACCGGGATGACGTCATATTTTTCCGTGTTCATCGACTGGATCGCCTGGATTGCCGAGATAATGGAAATCTCGTGCTCTACGCTTTTTCCGCCGAATAAAACGGCCAGCTTAATCTTCATTTCCACTCACTCCTGTCTTGCCTTCATTAAAATACAGCTTAAAAATTATCCGGCAGGTCGTTTTCAAGCAGCGCCACCTTCGGCCTGCCCTGCGCGTTTATCTGCCCTATCTGGGTAAACGCCTCCTGTATGGTATCGACGACGGTGAGCTTCTCCTTCGGGAAGCCCGCGCCGAGCGCGCCCTTTTCAATGGGCGGCGCCTGTTTTCTGCCGACGAGTATAATATGGTCGCATACTCTGGCGGCGTCCGCTCCGAAGGCCTCGTTATATTCGTCCTGCTTTGCGCCCAGCTCTACCATACCGGGCGTCACGAGAATTTTAAAATGCTCCTCAAAGAAGCCGAGCGTCTCAAGCGCGGCCCTTGTGCCGGCGGGATTGGAATTGTACGCGTCGTCGATTAAAAGGGTTTCCCCGTTTCGTATCAACTGCAGGCGGTGCGGCACGCCCTCGATTTTTTTCACCTGCGGGACGAGCGCCTGCAAGCTGATTCCCATTGTGTGGGCTACGGCGATGGCGCCGGTAATATTGAGAACGTTGTGGCGTCCCAGAAGCTTCGTCGTGAATTTCGCGGTTTCCCCGGCCGGCGTTTTCACTTCAAAGGAAGTGCCCTTTTCCGAAGAGCTGACGTCAAACGCCCGGTAGCCGTTTCCGCTGCCCAGCCCATAGGTGATGTGCGGGCGCGTATACTGCACGCTCCTTATATTTTCATCGTCGCCGTTTAAAAACGCCATGCCGTTTTCCGGCAGGGAATCCGGCAGCTCAAACTTTGTCTTTTTGATGTTGTCAAGTGTCCCGAACGATTCCAAGTGCTGCTCGCCGACAGCTGTAACCACGCCGAGCTGCGGGTGTACCAAATCGCAGATTTCTTTAATATCGCCAACGTTGCGCGCGCCCATTTCGCAGACGAATACCTCGTGCGTCGCGCGCAGGTTTTCCCGGATAGTCCGCACGACGCCGAGCGTCGTGTTATAATTTTGCGGCGTCATCAGGACGTCGTACTTGGCCTTCAGGAGCGTCGTCAGGTAATACTTGACGCTCGTTTTCCCAAAGCTTCCCGTAATGCCGATAATTTTAAGGTCGGGCATACCGGCAAGCATCTGCCGCGCTTCCTTTATAAAGCCGTTGTTGATTGCCTTCTCGATTGGCTTGTTGATAAAATTGGCAAGCAGGATAATCAGCGGGGTAAACGCGTACGTGCCAAACAGCACGACCGGGAATAAAATCCGTTTCCCGCCCCATAGGATGACGGCGATTGCGAGCAATACCAGCATAATAATTCCGCTTGTAATGAGCATGCGGACAACGCGCCTGGTATACACGAGCGGAGTTTTCGCCTGCCGCGGCTT
Organism: uncultured Oscillospiraceae bacterium; assembly: GCA_900540865.1. GTDB lineage: Bacteria > Bacillota > Clostridia > Oscillospirales > Acutalibacteraceae > Scatavimonas. The sequence continues at coordinate 12,261 of UQHH01000024.1, read as the reverse complement.
GTAAAAATAGGCAAGGATAATATAGATGATTCCCGCGATGGCCAGGCCCGTTTTGCCCCACAGTATAATCGCGGGGACGGTAAACAGCGCCAGCAGTGTTTTGGGAACCAGGCCGTTTAAATTTTTTTTCAGCCAGTCGAGCTGCACCCTCGGTTTGTACGAGTTGAGCTGGAACATATGCAGGAAATGGCGCGCGGCGAGCGACCAGCTCAACAGGAACGCCAACAGCACAAGCACCAGCAGGACAATGGTAGCGGTATCCAATATCATCCGTCCTTTCTCACACGGAGAGAAATATCATAAAAATCAATCGAGCTTCATAAACGACGCGATTACCCTGTTAAAGGTAAATTGCTGCTCTAAAAACGAAAAGTGCCCCGCGTTTTTCAGCGTGACGAGCCCGGCGTCCGGAATAAGCCGTTCCATCAATTGTCCGTCCTTTAAAGGGGTATCGGTATCGTTTTCGCCCCATACCAAAAGGGTGGGCACCTTGATGTTCGGGAGCAGGTGCGTCAAATCCTCGTTGACAACGCGCACAAGGCACTGACGCATCAGGGGGGAGGCCGCGTTATAATCGGCCGAGCCGTTCTTTTTACGCAGCTGCTCGAGCGCGTCGGGATACAGCTTTTTGACCGGCGGGAGCGCCAATACCCATTTGGACATCTTAAAAACGCGTACCTTGACGACGTTTTTAAGCTTGCGTTTCGGTTTGATGCCCGCGGCGTCGACAAATATCACGCGCAGCGGCTCAAACGGGAGGTTTTTGCGGCTGAGCATCTTAATGATGACCCTGCCGCCGAACGAGTGGCCGAGCAGCGTCGCTTTCTTAATACCCTGTTCCTCTATAAATTTCAGGACAAAGTCCGTATAGTCGTCTACACACCAGGGGGCGGGCGGCTCCGCGCTTTCCCCAAAGCCCGGCATATCGAGCGCGAAAACCTGGTATTTGGCTGCCAGCAGGCTCATTAAATTATCGAACAGCTTGATGTTCGCGCCCCAGCCGTGGAGCAGCAGTACAGGTTCGCCCTGGCCGCGCACGTCGTAATTTGTTTTTATGCCGCCGATTTCTGTAAACATCGTGCCGTCCTCCCTTTGCGCAGCGTGATGCGCTGCATAGCGCATATCGAAATAACATTATACCATAATCAGGCATGTTCCCGCAACAAAAATAGGAAGAAAAAGCAGGGACTTTTTCCATTGTCCCTGCCTTTTCCTTATTCCCAGGCCTAAAACCGGCTGTTTCTATGATTAATAAAATTCCTGCGTGCGCGCGTTGAGCGCCGCCGTATCGGGCGTTCCCACAGGCTCCGACGTTATATTATAGTCGGCCTTCATCCTTAATATTCTTGTTACCGCCTCGTCGAGCCTGTCCATTGTGATTTCGCCGTTTTCCACAGCCTCCCTGAGCGCTGCGAGAGCCGTGTCGGCGTTTTCATATTCATGGCAGACGAGCAGCATGTCGCAGCCGGCGTTTACCGCCAGCACGCATGCGTTTCCAAGGCTGTAGTTTTCAGTAACGGCGCCCATCGTCAAATCGTCGGTGAATACCACGCCGTCAAACCCAAGCTCGTCACGCAGCAGTCCCTGCACGATTTTCTTCGACAGGCTCGCGGGATACTCCCCGTCGAGCTGCGTACACTGCAGATGCCCCGCCATAACGGCTGGAACGCCCTGCTTTAGAGCCTCCCTGAAAGGAACCAGCTCCTGAGCCAAAAGCTCTTCCTTTGTTTTCGATATTACAGGAAGGCTGTAGTGCGAGTCCGCGTCCGTATCGCCATGCCCGGGGAAATGCTTTACAACCGGGACCGCGCCACCGTCGCGCACGCCCTTCATGGCGGCAATACCGTACTTAACGACGGACTGCGCGTCCGTACCATAGGCGCGGTCGCCGATGACCGTATTGTTGGGGTTCGACCAAATATCGAGGTCCGGGGAAAAGCCGGTGGCTAAGCCGAAGGCCTTCAGCTGGCTTGCTATCTGCATCCCTCCGTTGTAGCAGGTGTCGGGATTGCCGCTTTGCGCAAGCGCGTAGGCGCCGGGCATACTCAGCACGTCGTCCGGCAGGCGCGTGACCATTCCGCCCTCCTCGTCCATCCCGATTAACAGGGGGATGCCGCTTCCGGCAGTTTTTTTGATGCCGTTTGTAAGCGCACAGAGCTGCTGCGCGCCGCTAATATTGCGTGAAAACAGAATTGCCCCGCCAATATGCCCGTCCGTAATCAGGGAAGCAAGCGTTTCGTCCACCTCATAGCCGTCAAAGCCGGCGACGACGAGCTGCCCGATTTTCTCCTCCGCCGTCATACCGGCAAGCTGCTTTTGAACGGGGTCCTCCGTGGGAGGCTCCGTCGGGGCTTCTGCCGCTGACGAAGCCGGGGCGGACGACTGCGGCTCCCCGCCGGATGAACACGCGCACAGCAGTACAGCCGACGCCAGCGCAGCGCAGAGGACGAGTAACGGTACAACAAGCTTTTTTCGTTTCATAGGCAGAATCCTTCGTTATGTAAAGTCGGCGCGCCGCGTGTAAAAACACGGGCGGCGCGCCGTTTTGTTCGACTTAACAATACATCAGGGTACAGGAAAAGTCAATAATTCTCTGCCTTGATTTCAAAATAGGCCTGCTTGTGCTTACAGACAGGGCAGACCTGCGGCGCGGACTTGCCTACATGGATATGCCCGCAGTTGCGGCACAGCCACACCTGCTCGCCGTCGCGCGTAAAGACCTTGTTTTCCTGCAGGTTTACACGAAGCTTGCGGAACCGCTCCTCATGCTCCTTTTCGATGTTCGCGACCAACCGCATGATGGCCGCAATTTCCTTAAAGCCCTCTTCTTCCGCAATATCCGCGAATTCCTTGTACATGGTGGTCCACTCGTAACGCTCGCCTTCGGCCGCGTCGAGCAGGCCGTCCAGGGTATTGGGAATCTGCCCGCCGTGCAGGTATTTGAACCATATTTCCGCGTGCTCCTTTTCGTTGTTTGCCGTTTCCTCAAAGAGCGCGCCGATTTGCTCATACCCTTCCTTTTTAGCGGCGGCACCATAAAAGGTATATTTATTCCTTGCCTGGGATTCGCCGGAAAAAGCCGCGAGCAGGTTTGCTTCTGTTTTGCTGCCTTTAAGTTCCATTCATATTTCCTCCTTTTGTTTTAACATTATTATTGGACGGTTCGGAAAAGTTATGCACGGATTCAAATTTTTGTCTTTTTGCCCGCCTGCCGCATAGAATGAACAGGTGCAGGCGCGCAGGCCGTTGTGGGTATTATCATCTATTCTGTAAGAAACCGGCTTTTTTGGTAGGGCGCGCGCCCCAGCGGCTGCGGGCATGTAAGCATAGTAACCAAAAATAGGCAGGTAAAATGTATCTTTGTGATGAAAAAAGGGATTCCTAAGTGATGGCGGTTGTGTTTTTTTGACGGCGTGCTATAATATCAGACGAGACTCCAACAGGGCAGGAATTCATTCCGCTTTTTCGCATAGAAGAGCGCACAGTCGCCGCAAAGGAAGGGTGCTCAAGTGTTATTCAATAAGTTGAAAATATCCTATGTGCAGCTAATCGCGGCAAGCTTTTTGCTTGTCATACTGCTGGGTTCGTTTTTACTTTGCCTGCCGATTGCTTCACGCAGCGGGGAATGGACGCCGTACATAAATTCCATATATACGGCGACCTCGGCGACCTGCGTAACGGGCCTTGTTATTTACGACACGTTTGCGCATTGGACGATTTTTGGACAAATTGTGATTTTATGCCTGATTCAGGTCGGCGGCATCGGTTTCATGACGCTTGTTTCGATGATGTCGATTGTGCTCAAGCGCCATATTGGGCTGTATGAGAGAAAGCTCATCATGCAGTCGACCGGCACGCTGAAAATCAGCGGCGCGGTCCGCCTGATAAAGCGTGTCATTCTTGGCACGTTTTTATTTGAGGGAATCGGCGCGCTGCTTTTATCCTTTCGTTTTGTCCCGGATATGGGATTATTCCGCGGGATATATAACGGCGTGTTCCATTCCGTTTCCGCGTTTTGTAACGCGGGCTTTGACTTAATGGGGCGGTTCGACAAGCTTTCTTCCCTGACAAGCTATGCCGACGACCCGCTGGTGAATTTTACTGTTGTGGGGCTGATTGTGGTCGGCGGTATTGGGTTCTTTGTTTGGAGCGACCTGTATAACTGCAGGTTCCGTTTCCGCAAGCTGCAGCTGCACTCAAAGGTCGTGCTGACCGCTACGATTGCGCTGATTGCCGTTTCAACCCTTGCTTTCTTTCTTATGGAATATAACCACGCGTTTAGGGAAATGAATACCGGGAACAAGGTAATGGCCTCGGTATTCCAGGCGGTTACGCCGAGGACGGCGGGCTTCAACACGGTCGACCTCAATTCCCTTTCCGAGGGCGGCGGTATTTTAACGATTGTGCTCATGTTTATCGGCGGCAGCCCCGGCTCTACCGCGGGCGGCATCAAGACGACGACGCTCGTCGTTTTAATCATCGAGGCGCTGGCGTCGGCGCGGCAGTCGTCGCAGATTGCCGTGTTCAAGCGCAGGCTCGACGAGGGCGTCCTGCGCCAGGCAAGCGCCATTGTAACGATTTATCTGCTCGCCGTCATCGTATCCACGCTCGTCATCTGCACCATCGACCCGTTTTCCATGAAGCAGGTTCTGTTCGAGGTCGTTTCAGCCGTCGGCACCGTAGGGCTTTCGCTCGGCATTACGCCTTCGCTGAGTATGGCGTCGAAAATCATTATTATGATATTGATGTTCGCCGGAAGAGTCGGTGGGCTGTCCTTCGCGCTGATTATCGCGCAGAAAAAGACGGCGGTTCCCATCAACCGTCCGACGGAAAAGGTTATGATTGGTTAATCTTATTCACATAAATATCCGCAGACAAATTGAAAATTGAGAGGCGTCAAAGGAAATGAAATCATTTTTGGTAATTGGCATGGGACGGTTCGGCAGCCAGCTTGCGAGCAAGCTCATCCAGATGGACAACGAGGTCATGGTCGTCGACAAGGACCCGGAGGTCATTGAACGCGTTGCCTCGAGCTTTACGGACGCGCAGATAGGCAACTGCACGAATCCGACCGTTTTACAGTCGCTCGGCATCAATAATTTCGACGTGTGCTTCGTCACCATCGGCGAAAACTTCCAATCCTCGCTTGAAATTACGTCCCTGCTCAAGGAGATGGGCGCGAACAAGGTCGTCTCCAAGGCGGACAGTGAAATCCAGCGCAAGTTTTTACTGCGCAACGGTGCGGACGAGGTCGTTTACCCGATTAAAGAGGTTGCCGAAAAGCTGGCCATCCGCATGAGCGCGAACAACATTTTCGATTATATAGAGATTTCGCCGGAATACTCGATTTCAGAGATTCCCGTGCATGATTCCTGGGCGGGCAGGAGCATCGCAAGCTCGGACATCCGCCGCAAGTACCACGTCAATATTTTGGCAGTCAAGCGAGGGGAGCGGCTGATGCCGATGCCCTCCGCCGAGTATGTGCTCGACGGGGACGACCACGTCGTCATCATCGGGAAGAACAGCGACATCTTCAAGCTTTCTTCCAGAATTTAATTTTGTATTGTAAAAGGGGGCAGACATTCGTCTGCCCCCTTGCTTTTCTATTCTCTTTAATTTGCGTACGAATCTAGCCGCTGAATCAACTCGCCGAATAAGGGTAGGTAGGTTTCTTCCACCCGGCCGCAAATTTCAATTGCAATATTTTCGTCATAGACGTGGCCCGTATTGTTCCTGTCCTGCAGCAGCAGAAGCCAGCCTGTTTCATCCGCGATTACGCCGATTTTAAACGCCCTTTTCAGCACTTCCCTGGGAGTATCGAGCCGTATTCCCTGTAAAAGCTCATATTCGCGGACGGTTTTCCACGCGAGCTCGGCGGTGAATTCAAAACGCTGAATGACAGAGTCGCGCAGAAATTCCCTCCTGTCCTCCTCGTGCTCGGCGTTATAATATACGACGGCCTTTTGCAGCTGCCCCTGCGCCTGCCTGAGCTGTTCCAATTTATTCGTGAATTTGTTCATATAGAGCGACACCGTCCCTTTCGATTTCTTTCAGCAATTCTTTTGAGGTTGCTTCCCCAACGTAAACCACGTCAAATTCCAGCAGTGTCGGAAGATTGTCTATCTCTTCAGAAAAATCGCACTGCCGCTCGAGCAAAAGCCCGTAAACGGCAATATCAATATCGCTGCGCTCTGTATGGTCTCCGCGCGCGCGGGAGCCGAACAAAACTATTTTATCTGCTCTGTATTTCGCGCCGAGCTCCGCAATTTGGGCGAACAGCTCCTTAGCATCAGCCGTTGCGGCAATTCTGTTCAATCGGGGGTCCCCCTTTCCTGCGCCATCTTAATAAGAGGCAGAAGAACCCGCAATGCGTCTTCAGGACAGCTCTGGAGCTCACGTACATTCTCATTTAAGACCATTGGATTGCTTACTTCTCCGTTAAAGAAGTCAACCAGGCTGATATTGAAATAGCCGCAAATGTCAATGAGGGTGTGAAGGGAAGGCAGCCCCCTGTTGGCCATGATTGCAGATAAATAGGTGGGCGACTTGCCAATCTCACGGCTCATCTGCATTTCAGATACATTTTTCTTTATGCGCAGGGAAGTGATTCTTTGCCTGATATATTCATCTGTACCCATGCCCGGCGCCTCCCTCTTTTTGATTGAGGTAATCGATATAAGCTTTCATATGCAAAAGCTCCTCAGGCGGCAGGTTGATAAGCCCCTGTTTTATCTCCTCTATAACCGCGGGGGCATGGTTATCAAAGTGAAAGAAGTCCGGCAGGGTAATTCCGAGGTACTGGCAGATGCTATTCAGCATCGGCAAAGAAGGATTGCTTTTGTTTTTTCTCATAAAGTATAAGTAGTTTGGGCTTTTGCCGAGCTCTATACTCATTTCCCGTTCAGAAACGCCCTTTTGCTCCCGCAGTTCAGTTATCCGTTTCATAATGGTATCTGCAAGCAATATTATCCGCTCCTTCCAAAACGCGCCTATGGATATATATTATATGTAAAATTTAAAAAATTTATAAAAAATTTTAAGTTAGTTCTTTATAGATGTAGTGTTTCTATTGTATAATTTATAAAACAACTAATACAATTAGCTGATTTTGTGTATATTACCTGCAATTTATCAGCACACAAAAAACTTGCGGGCATATATGCCAATTGTGAAATGTGGTTTCCATATAGATAGCATCTCTTTTCTTCTCCCATCCTACCTCTTTTTTACCCCTCTTGGCATGCCCGCCCCTGGCCGCAATTACATGGTTTCAATAGGGGCGGGCGTGACCCACAAGAGGTACGTATCTGTTTTTATCATCATCACACAGACATAATTGATATATTTTTTTCTTTTGTTTTGAGGCAAATACTGAATCAGCAAGGCCGGTTGCCTTTAAACGAGGAGATAAATATATACCCCTCAATTTTTTCTTGTTTTTAAGGGTTAGACATGATGCTGGGGGGCAAAGGGCGGCATAATTGCCGCCCTTCGCTTTTTGATTAAAAGTCATTTTGAAGAAAAAACCTTTCAGATTTGGTTTTTATCTGAGATATGAATTACAGGAGACGATTTATTTTACAGTTGCTTTATATATAAAATTGCCGCGCAGCTTTTCTGCGCGGCAAATACGTTATTATTTATCCAAGGAATTCCATTAGCGGGCCGTATGCCTTTTCCGCGTCGCGAAAGCCCTCTTCATAAAGCGCGCGGAGCTTTTCCCTGTCTTTTTCCGTCCGTTTGATATTGACGGGTTTTTTCGGGCGGATTACGAACGCCCTGCCCCGCGACTGTTCCTGTTCAATAAAGTCGAGCGTCTCGTTATAATGCAGGAAGCGCTGTTCTATTTGGTTGACAAGCGCCGGATATTTGCGGTACTTCGCCCGGATAAGCGCCGTCATGCCGCCCGGCTGTTTGCGGTATGAGCCGTCCCTTGTCAGGACGAGTACGTTTTTTTTATTGCCGCCGGCTATGGATTTTCTGATTGGAATGGAGTCCGACACGCCGCCGTCAAGATACTTTTTCCCGCCGGCCTCCACCATGCGCGATACCATGGGGAGCGAGGCCGACGCGCGCACATAGATTAAATCAGTCTTTAAGTCCTTTATGGGTATGTATTCGGCCTGTCCCGTTTCACAGTTGGTAACAACCGCGTAAAGGCAGCTTTCGTTTTCCGCAAACGACTTGTAATCGATGGGGTAAAGCTCCTCCGGGATAATTCTATACAGCATATCCGCTCCGAACAGGTCGCCTGTTTTGAGCAGGCTGGAAACTCCCATGTAGCGCTTGTCGCCCAGATAGTCCACATTGACGGAAAAAGCGCGCCCGCGCTGGCGCGCAAGGTAGCTGCACGCGTGTCCCGCGCCTGCTGAAACGGCGTAGCAGCTTTTAAACCACAGCTCTTTATCCAGAAAAAAATCAAGCACACCTGCCGTGTACACGCCGCGCATGCCCCCGCCCTCTAAAATCAAGCCGGCGTCAAACATTTTCCATTCGCTTCCCTTCTGCCAATCCATATGAAAAGAGCAGGGTCGCCCCTGCCCGATTTTTAAATATTCTGCGGTTCGCTTTGCTCCGGTTTTTCAATAAGAACGCGCGTGATGCGCCGCTCCTCAATATCCACGGCGGTGAACTTCACCCCGCCGATTTCGACCGTAGGCCGGTCGCCGGCCGCGGGAACCTCACCGAGCGTTTCAAGCATCAGCCCCGCTATGGTGTCGCAGTCATCGTCAGGCAGCTTCACGCCAATCAGTTCGCTCACGTCGTCGATGTCCGCCGCGCCGTCGACCGTGTAGATGTTGTCGCTCAAACGGCGCATTTCCTCTTCCTCGTTGTCGTATTCGTCCTGAATATTGCCGACGATGGATTCAATCAAATCCTCCATCGTAATCAGCCCTTCCGTCCCGCCGTATTCGTCCACAACGACGGCAAGCTGCACCTTGTTGGCCGTCATTTCCGTAAACAGCTCGCTGCAGTTTTTTGACTTGGGCACGTAAAACGCGTCCCTTGCGATGTCGGTAATTTTAAAGTCCGCAGGAATTTCCCCGCCGACGTAGCCAAGCAGGTCCTTTGCGTACAAAAGGCCCACAATGTTGTCTATGTCTTCATGGAACACGGGAATACGCGAATAGCCCGTCTCTATAAACACATCCACCGCCTCACAAAGCGGGTCCGTGTCTTCTACGGCCTTGATGTCCGTGCGGTGCGTCATCAGCTCGCCGGCGTTTAGGTCGTCGAACTCGAATATGTTTTCTATCATCGCGCAGGTGCTGCTCTCAATCATGCCCTTTTCTTTCCCGGCATTTACGAGGAACAGGATGTCCTGCTCCGTTATTTTATCGAGCGCGCTGTGCCCGAATATTTTAAGCAGCCTGTTCTGCCGTTTTCCGTTGCTACTTCCACCTGTGTCGTCAGGCATCGGTTTTTCCCCTTTCCTTATCAAAGCTGATATTACAGATATTTTACGATGTTCAAGGGAATTTGTCAAACAAAAACGCGCAAAATACCATTACATGGAACGGACACCGGGCCCCGCGCTTCTTCACGGACAGCTCAAGGCTGTTCAGGTTGTGCATTTTGCCCTGATTCATCGCACGTCCGCGCTTTTTTCCGTATATGTATTTTTAAATTCAAAAGAAAATTTTATTCAAACAAATTTAATGTTATTTCCACTTTACAGCCCGCTTTAAACGTGCTAAAATTCAAGTTGGCACAGTAGTGTGCAATTTTTGGTATATTCATTATTATGCTTGCTTTGCACGCATTTTTTAAGGAGGAAACAGTCCAATGTCCAGAAAAATGAAAACAATGGATGGTAACAACGCGGCTGCACATGTGTCTTACGCATTTACAGACGTCGCCGCAATCTATCCGATTACCCCGTCGTCCGTCATGGCTGACGAGACCGACAAGTATTCCGCCGCAGGACGCAAAAACCTGTTCGGCAGAGAAGTAGAAGTGACTGAAATGCAGTCCGAGGGCGGCGCCGCGGGCGCGGTTCACGGTTCCCTTGCCGCAGGTGCGCTTACGACCACCTACACGGCTTCCCAGGGACTGCTGCTGATGATCCCGAATATGTATAAGATGGCCGGCGAGCTTCTTCCGAGCGTCATTCACGTGTCCGCCCGTACGATTACGAGCCACGCGCTCTCCATTTTCGGCGACCATTCTGATATTTACTCATGCCGCCAGACCGGCTATGCAATGCTTTGCTCCAACAGCCCGCAGGAGGTCATGGACCTCGGCGCGGTCGCGCACCTGTGCGCAATCAAGGGCAGGGTTCCGTTCCTCCATTTCTTCGACGGCTTCCGTACCTCCCATGAGGTCCAGAAGATTGAAACCTGGGACTACGAAGACCTCGCTGATATGCTCGACTGGGACGCGGTCGACGCGTTCCGCCGCCGCAGCCTGAACCCGGAGCATCCGGTGCTTCGCGGCAGCGCGCAGAACGACGATATATTCTTCCAGGCGCGTGAGGCCTGCAACCCTTATTACGACGCGGTTCCTGAGCTCGTAGTAGATTATATGAACAAGGTAAACGAGAAATGCGGCACCGACTACAAGCCGTTCAACTATTACGGCGCGCCCGACGCGGAGCGCGTTATCATTGCGATGGGCTCCGTCTGCGACTGCGCGGAAGAGGTTATCGATTACCTCAACGCGGCGGGCGACAAGGTCGGCCTTATCAAGGTAAGGCTCTACAGGCCGTTTGTTGCGGATTACCTGCTTGAGGCCCTTCCGAAGACCGTCAAGAGCATTTCCGTACTCGACAGGACGAAGGAGCCCGGCTCCATCGGCGAGCCGCTTTATCTCGACGTTCTTGCGGCAATCAACGCATCCGAGTATGCGAATGTAAACGTATATACGGGCCGCTACGGCCTTGCTTCCAAGGACACGACCCCGGGAGACATCGTCGCGGTTTACCGCAACATGGAATCCGACACACCGAAGAGGCGTTTTACCATCGGCATTGTGGACGATGTGACAAACCTCTCCCTGCCGGTTATTGAAAATCCCGACACCACGCCTGCCGGCACCAAGTCCTGTAAATTCTGGGGACTCGGCGCGGACGGCACGGTCGGCGCGAACAAGAACTCCATTAAAATTATCGGCGACCACACCGATATGTACGCGCAGGGTTACTTCGCATACGACTCCAAGAAGTCCGGCGGTATCACCGTTTCGCACCTGCGTTTCGGCGACCAGCCCATTAAATCCACCTATTACATCAGCAAGGCTGATTTTGTTGCCTGCCATAATCCGTCCTATGTCGATAAGTACGACATGGTCGAGGATTTGAAAAAGGGTGGCAGCTTCCTGCTCAACTGTGGCTGGGACGCGGACGAGCTCACCGAGCGCCTGCCCGGCAGGATGAAGAAATATATCGCTGAGAACGACATCAACCTTTACACGATTGACGGTATCGCCATCGGCAAGGAAATCGGCCTTGGCGGACGTATCAATACCATCCTCCAGGCTGCGTTCTTCAAGATTGCGAACATCATCCCGGCAGAGGACGCCGTAAAATATATGAAGGACGCCGCTACGCGTTCCTACAGCAAGAAGGGCCAGGCCATCGTCGACATGAACCACAAGGCGATTGAGCGCGGCATGCAGGACGTCAAGCAGGTCGAGGTTCCAGCAAGCTGGAAGGACAGCGACGAAAAGGAAATCACCCATACAATCGCGCAGGGTGACGAGGCTCTCGTCGATTATGTCAACGGCATTTTGAACCCCGTCAACGCCTACAGGGGCAACAAGCTGCCTGTTTCCGCGTTTAAAGACCACATCGACGGTACGGTCCCGCAGGGCTCCTCCGCTTACGAGAAGCGCGGCATCGCGGTAGACGTTCCGGAATGGCAGCCTGAAAACTGCATCCAGTGTAACTTCTGCTCCTATGTATGTCCGCACGCGGTCATCCGTCCCGCCGTTATGACGGACGAAGAGCTCAAAAACGCGCCGGAAGGCACGAAGAGCATCCCAATGACAGGCATCCAGGGACTCAACTTCTCCATCACCGTCTCTACCCTCGACTGCACCGGCTGCGGCTCCTGTTCTCAGGTTTGCCCGGGCAAGAAGGGCCAGAAGGCGCTTATCATGAAGCCTATCGACACGCAGCGCGAGGGCCAGAAGGTATTCGACTACGGTTTTGCGCTCGACCCGAAGCCGCAGGTTACAGAAAAATTCAAAGAAACGACCGTCAAGGGCAGCCAGTTCAAGCAGCCGCTGCTCGAGTTCTCCGGCGCTTGCGCGGGCTGCGGC
>UQHH01000023.1 GCA_900540865.1 uncultured Oscillospiraceae bacterium | reverse complement strand
CAGCGGGGGCCATTAGCTCAGTTGGTTAGAGCAACCGGCTCATAACCGGTCGGTCCGGGGTTCGAGTCCCTGATGGCCCACCAAAAGGCATTCACCGGAAGGTGGGTGCCTTTTTTTGGCTGCCAGCAGGAGACGAGAACAGCACGGCACACACAGTGTGCAAAAAGGCTCCGGGGGAGCCTTTTTTCGTGCGCGGGTAGAGTCCTGATGGCCCACCATAGCGAATTTATCCGCCCCCAGTCGAACCCCCGTATTATCTTTATTTTTCTGGGTACGTTCGGCCTATTTGTAAAGTTCGACAAATAAAGGACGCAAAACTTCCCCGCAGCGGCTTACCGCTGCGGGGAAGTTTATTTCATATTAAAGTTAGTCTGTTTGCTTTAATCAGTAAAGAAAAGATGCTCCCCATAAATTCACTTATTGAGCCTTTTCCTGGTATCAACCCCCGCTCACCATCAAATCATAGTGAGCGGGGCAAATTTTTACTTATTTACTTAACCTTTACTTTTTTGCTGAAATATACTTACGCCCTTATCAGTGTTCCGGCCTTGAGCTTATTGAGCAGCTCTGTATTCTGAGCCGCGGTACCGCTATAATTGCTGATTCCGTTCGCAGCCGCAATCAATTTCCTGTTATTATAGGAGGAATCTACGCCAACAGCATTGAGCGCTTCTACGAGGGATGTGGAAGAGCCTGTATATTTCGGATAATAGCTAACCGCTGCGCCGGCCTTTATAAGGACACCGGCCTTGAGCTTATTGAGCAGCTCTGTGTTCTGGGCCGCCGTGCCGCTGTAGTTGCTGATTCCGTTTGCCGCCGCGATAGCTTTCCTGTTATTATAGGAGGAATCTACGCCTACGGCATTGAGCGCTTCAACGAGAGATGTAGAAGAACCCGTGTACTGCGGATAATAGTTTGATGACGGAGGAGGCGTGGTGGAGCCATACCTTAAAACGCAGGTTGCAAAGTTATAGTAGCTGCGTGTGCAGATTTCTTTGCCCGTCTGGTCGCCCGGTACGCCGCCGGTAGCCGTTCCTTTTTCGTTAATGCTGGCGTGTACGATTGTTATGGAGCTGCCGCTTACAGAAGATACCATAGTTGTATGGCTTCCGGATTTCAGAAGGACGTCGCCCTTTTTCAAGCCGGCGCCGGTCGACAGATTGATGCTGCTGGTAATATCCTTAAATCCCTGGCTGATAAAAGCGGTTCTCATATTGCCGGTATACGAGGCGCCGGCTGTTTTAACAGCAACACCGGCTTTTTGCCATGCGGTAATTAAGAACGAGCTGCAGTCATAATCCCATGCGTTGGTATAACCCGGCGCGGGGCTTAGCTCTCCCCAGCGGTAGGTTTGGTCGTAACCGTATCTTGCGTCGTTTGCAATTCCCAGCGCCCAGCTTACCGCTGCGTCGATGGGATTAGCGGCACTTACCGAGGCAACCGGCACTACGCCAATAATCATGATGACTACGAGTAAAATCGATAAAACTTTCTTTTTCATTTCTTCTTTCCTCCATTTTTAAATTTTTTATTTACACGACTTTTCTTAACGCGGACATGTATGTTATTTATGCCGCCGTCCCCCTTTCTAGATTTTTTAAATTTGTCCTCAATTAAGAAAATTTTTGTACTGTTTAAATAAAAACTATTATATTAATTATTATAGTAATATTAGTTATATATTTTGTCGAAATTTATCGATGAAATCATGTTTTTTAAAATTTATTTATAAAATTATTTCACATATTTTGCTAAATTTTGCTATAGTATCTAATGTAAAATTGATTTCATATCTTCTGTAAACGTTTTACAGACAGCAAATTTTGTCATATATCGTCGAAAAGTAAAAATATGTCACAATATTCTTAATAATAATTTGTTACAATTTAAAATTGTATTTATATAAAATTTTATATATAATTTAATAAGATAAGCGGTATGCTGTTCAAATTAAAAAGGAGGAAATTTCATGAAAAAAACAAAAAAAATCACAAAATCGCTGCTGGCCGCCTGCATGGCTTTGCTGCTGTGTATCAGCGCACTTTGTATGGCTGGTGCGGCGGACGAGCCTGTTGTCAAAAAAATGTATTATGACAACTATTTCACCGGCTGGTCTGAGGTCTATTGCTATGCATGGAACGAAACAGGCGAACGCAATGCCGATTGGCCCGGCGTGCTTATGACCGCAAATGAATACTCATCCTGCTGGATGGCAAATGTCGATACCGCCTTCACGTCCGTCATTTTTACCGACGGCAAGGGGCTGCAGACCTTTGACCTAAATCGCGTGGAACCATACGACACCTTCTACGGCAACAAAATCGAGCAGGGTAAGGTCAACGGAGAGTGGAGGCAATACAGCTGGTATACAACCACATATTTCTTCCCTAAGAATTTCTGGGGAGATACCGATTGCTACGCGTCATATTGGAGCGCTGACTCACCGCAGGCATGGCCCGGCATAAAAATGTACCATGCGGGAAATGTATACATCGTCAGAACCTACGGCGCTGAAAACCTGATTATCAACAACGGCGGGAACGGCAAACAAACAAATGTTTTAACTAAATGTCCCACCAACAATATGCGGCTGACCGGAAAAATTACAGGGCACGACCAGTACGGCAACGCGCTGTATGAGGTTGTGTTCGACGAACCCGGCCCAGGCTGAGCGCCGATTTATTTTATTAAGCTATGAACACATGAACAGCATACTGTTTTAAACGCAGCCCACCATCTCTAAAAAAGCGCGGCTGATAAGCCGCGAAAACAAAAACAAGTAAATTACCTTCCGCCCTACCAAGGATGATTTTTGTTCCTATTTGTAAAATAAGCCGGGCCGCCTTAACTGGCGGCCCGGCTTATTCTTTCGTACCTGTTTATATTGACGTTTCCCCTAAAACCCGCTTTGCGTTGCCGCTGAATATAAGCTCCAGCTCTTCGATAGAAAGGCCGAGGCTTTCCACCCGGGCGATTTCCTCCGCTTCGTCCCACATGGGAAAATCGGTTCCGTAAAGCACGCGGTCTGCGCCGTAAGCTTTGACCAGCTCCCGGCTCCTTACTTTTCCTAAAAACATAATGGAGCTTGAACAATCCACGTAGCATTTTCTATCTTTGAGATATTCAAGCGCCAAGTCCCACAGCGACCAGCCGCCGAAATGCGCGGCCACGACCGTAAGGCGCGGGAAATTGTCGAGCACGCGGGCAAGCCGCTGCGGATGGGAATAAGAATAGCGGTAGTCGCCGCAGTGCATCAAAACAGGCAGGCCGCTTTGTGAAAGCGCATCATATATTGGGAACAGCTTTTTGTCGTCCATATTGAATTCCTGCGTATCCGGATGGAATTTCACGCCCTTAAGGCCCAGCTCCTGAAGCCGTTCGATTTCATCAAACGGCCGCTCCATGTCCGGGTGCAGCGTGCCGAAGCCCGTAAGCTCCGGATGAAGCGCGCATTCCCCCGCGATAAAATCGTTGATGGAGCAGACCTGTGCGGGCGACGTCGCCACAGACTGTACAAGAAACCGAGAAACACCCGCTTTTATCCCCTTTTCAACGAGCGTATAAGCCGTGCCGTCGCAGTCCATTTCAATTCCATAAAAATGCCCTACGCTCTGCACCGCCTTACGCGCGATTTTTTCCGGGTAGATATGCGCGTGAAAATCAAAAATCTCCATGCAAGGGTTCCCTCCAAGCTCTGAATTGTAGTACCTGCTTTAGTATAGGCCTCTCTATACAAAAAGTCAAAACGCCGTCCCTTGAAGCGCGCCGTATTACTTGACGCGCGTGTGGAAAAAAGATACAATGAAAGGCAAACACGGCTGTATCATTCAAAAATAAAGGAGACTGGGTTATGGCAATTGTAAAACCGTTTCGCGGGGTACGCTTCGACACGGAAAAGGCAGGTAAAATCGAGGAGCTTGTATGCCCTCCCTATGACATCATCAGTGAGGAACAGCGGCTTTCCTATATTGAGACGAACGAGCACAACATCATCCGCCTGGAGCTTCCGAAGGGCGGGCACCCTTATGAAGCCGCCGCGGAGATTTTAAAAGACTGGCAGGCAGACGGCATTTTAAAGACCGAGGACCAGCCGGCCATCTATATTTATGAAGAGGAATTCGAGGCCTACGGCAAGCGCACAAAGGTCAAGGGCATGATTTGCAGGGTCAGGCTCGAGGAATTCTCTAAGGGCATCGTTCTGCCGCACGAGTTTACGCTCTCAAAGGCCAAGGAGGACCGCCTGAACCTGATGAAGGCGACCAACTGCAACTTCAGCCAAATTTACTCCCTTTACATGGATGAACAGCACCAGACGACAAACAAGCTCGACAGGCTTTCACAGGGCGCGCCCGATATTGAGCTGACCGACCAGGAAAACGTGACGCACCGCCTCTGGATTATAACAGATGAAGCAGAGCTTGCAGCTATCTGTGATGATTTTGCCGAGCGCAGGCTGTACATCGCCGACGGGCACCACCGTTACGAGACGGCGCTCAATTACCGCAACTGGTGCAGGGGAACCGGGAAAGCCAAGGAGGGGGACGCTGTCGATTACCAGATGATGATGCTCGTCGAAATGGAGCACCCCGGCCTTGTCGTGTTCCCGACGCACCGCCTTGTGCGCGATTTAAAGGATTTTGACGCCGCAAAGGCCATTCGGGCCTGCGCGAAGTATTTTGACATTACGGAAAAAACGGGGACGGATACCATTGAGCAGGAGCTCGACAGGGAGTTCCAAAAGGGCAAAAACGCGTTTGCGTTTTACGCGGGCGGCGATAACTGGACGCAGCTCGTGCTAAAGGACCTTTCCCCCATCAAGGAGCTGCTGCCTGACGCAAGCGAAGCCACGCAGGGGCTGGACGTTACCGTTTTACATACGCTGGTGCTTGAGAAGCTTTTTGGCATCGACGCGGAAAACATGGCACAGCAAATTAACCTCACCTACACCAAAATTTTTGACGAGGCAATCGCGGCTGTGCAAAGCGGCAAGGCGCAATGCGCTTTCCTGCTCAACCCGACGAAGGTGACGCAAATACGCGACGTCGCCTCCGCGGGCGAGAAAATGCCGCAGAAATCCACCTATTTCTATCCCAAGCTGATTACGGGGCTTGTAATGAACGAGCTCATCTGATACAAAAAAGCAGCCTGTCCAAAAACGGACCGGCTGCTTTTCTTTCGTTATTTTTACGCCAGGCTGTGCGAATGGCTCAGGACCTGCTTCCTGATTGGCTTTACACACATCAAAATGATGATGCCGGCGATGGAAATCGCGATTTCCGGCAGCATATAGCTTGCGTTATAAATCAGCGAATAAAGAATTGCAAGCATATCGCCCGTAAAGTTATTCAGGATATACGTGCCCGTGCCGTTGTTCATTACATCTCCGAAGAACCATTCGGCATAGCTCCCCCACAGGATATAGCCCGAAAGGAAATGGCACACATAGCGCAGAAGTCCCGCGACTATCCCACCGAGCGCGAAGGCAAGCGCCGGCTTTTTGATTACTTTGCGGAACATACCGGCCAGGCCGAGCACCATAAACGCGGCGATATAATCGAGAAACGCCATCAGCACCACGTTAAAGCCGGTAACGCCCGCGAACGCCTGAGAGGTCGTCGCGCCGAGCACGCCCTGCAGCACGCCGAACACAAAGCCGCACAAAAGGCCCCAGCGCATACCGTACATATAGCCGAGCACCATCAGCGGCACCATGCTGAACAGCGTGATAGAGCCGCCGTACGGAAGGTCGAACACCTTAATCATCGAAAGCACCGTACCAAGGGCGATGAGCACGCCGCTTGTCACTAGGCGCAGGATTTTCTGGTTCATAAAAACATCTCCTCAAATTTAAACTTCTTCAAATAAAAAACGCCGTACGGAAAACCGTACGGCGAAATATACAACGCTGCTTTATGACAGCAATGCTTTCACAAAACAGGAAAACAAACTTCCTCCGCCGGCATTATCCGGATCAGGTGTAAGGGTTACGCTCATGCGCTCTCAGCCGAAAATCAGCACCCCTGTGTTTTTATTCGATTTTTGTCGAAATAAAGCATACACCCTTTTTTACCGCCTGTCAAGCTTGCATTGGCTGGAAATAGCCCCCCGCAAGAAAGAAAGGTTGACAAACCGCTTCGGATGCCGTATAATCACTAAGGTGTAAAGAAAAAAGCTTTACAGTGTGATTTTGGGAGCGGGAACCATGGAAAAGAACCTTCAGATTTCTCTCCTGCTCGATTTTTACGGAGACCTCCTTTCCGAAAAACAGCGGGAGATCACCGCATGCTACTATAACAACGATTTATCCCTGAGCGAGACGGCTGAAAATTTCGGCATTACCAGGCAGGGCGTGAGAGACGCGGTCAAGCGTACCGAGGCCGCCCTGTTTGAAATGGAGGAAAAGCTCGGCCTTTATAGACGCTTTGGGGCTATGCAGAAGGGCCTTGGCGAAATCAGCGCGCAGGCGCGGGAAATCGCCCGGCTCAATGAGCGGGAATACCATGACGGCGCGCTCGAACAATGCGCGCGCGTCATTATCGATACAGCCGGAAGGCTGAAAGAATAACCTATAACAGAAAGGATGGTCGCCTTGGCCTTTGAAGGTTTATCGGATAAACTGAGCGCCGCGTTCAAAAAACTGCGCTCTAAGGGAAAGCTGAGCGAATCGGACGTAAAGGAAGCCATGCGCGAGGTGCGCCTGGCGCTTCTGGAAGCGGACGTAAACTATAAGGTAGCGAAGGATTTTACGAACAAGGTTACCGAGCGCGCCGTTGGCAGCGCCGTCATGGAAAGCCTGACGCCCGCGCAGATGGTCGTCAAAATCGTAAACGAAGAGCTTACCGAGCTGATGGGCGGGCAGCAGGCAAAGCTTGCAAGCGCGCCGAAGCCCCCGTCTATTGTCATGCTCTGCGGCCTGCAGGGCTCCGGTAAGACGACGCACGCGGGCAAGCTCGCAAGGCTTTTAAAAAGCCAGGGCCACCGGCCGCTTCTCGCCGCTTGCGACGTATACCGCCCCGCGGCGATTGAACAGCTTAAGGTCGTCGGCGAAAAGGCCGGCGCGCCCGTGTTCGAGATGGGTACGGAAAATCCCGTTAAAATTGCGAAAGCCGCCGTGCGGCATGCAAGGGACTACGGAAACGACATTTTAATCCTCGATACCGCCGGCCGCCTGCACATCGACGAGGCGCTCATGGAGGAGCTCAAAAAGATAAAGGGCGAGGTCGAGCCGCAGGAAATCCTGCTGGTCGTCGACGCGATGACCGGCCAGGACGCCGTAAACGTGGCAAAGTCGTTCAACGACCTGCTCGACATTACGGGCGTCATCCTCACAAAGCTCGACGGCGACACGCGCGGCGGCGCGGCGCTTTCCGTCCGGGCGGTTACGGGCAGGCCGATTAAATACGCCGGTACGGGCGAAAAGCTCGAGGACATCGAGGTATTTCACCCCGACCGTATGGCGAGCCGAATCCTTGGCATGGGCGACGTTTTAACGCTCATCGAGGACGCCGAGAGCAAGCTCGACCAAAAAAAGGCTGAGCAGCTTGCCGAAAAGATGGCCAAAAACCAGATGGACTTAAACGATATGCTCGACCAGTTCCAGCAAATCAAAAAGATGGGCCCGCTGAAAAATATTTTGTCGAAGCTCCCGGGCGTCGACAAGCAGATTGAGGACGTCGATATTGACGACAGGATTATGGACCGCAACGCGGCGATTATCCTGTCTATGACGGCGGAGGAACGCGCAAAGCCGTCCGTGCTAAACGCGTCACGGCGGCGCAGGATTGCCGCGGGCTGCGGCATGAAGGTCGAGGACGTCAACCGCCTAATCAAGCAGTTTGAGCAGATGCAGAAAATGATGAAGCAGTTCGGCGGCGGCAAGGGCAAGTCAAAGCGCAAGATGCGCAATCTTCCAGGGCTTGGCGGTCCGATGGGCAGGTTCTGATAATGTATTCATCCAATGGTGTTTAGCTGATTGGTGAAGATATAAGTAATATTTTATTGTGTTCGGAGGTGAGTTCGACATGGCAGTAAAAATCAGACTGCGCCGTATGGGTGCGAAGAAGTCTCCTTTTTACCGTATCGTAGTTGCGGATTCCAGATATCCCAGGGACGGCCGTTTCATTGAAGAAATCGGTTATTACAACCCCCTTCAGAAGCCGGCGGAGTTCAAGGTGGACGCCGAGAAGGCGAAGGACTGGATTTCCAAGGGCGCGCAGCCCACAGATACTGTAAAGGCTCTCTTTAAGAAGAACGACGTGATTGACTAAGAAAGAAGGTTAATATCATGAAAGAATTACTCACGACTATCGCAAAGGGTCTTGTCGAGGCTCCCGACCAGGTAATGGTCGACGAGGACGAGCCCAACGAGGAAGGTGTAATTGTTTACCACATTCATGTTGCTGAGGACGATATGGGCAGGATTATCGGCAAGCAGGGACGCATCGCCAAGGCGATTCGTACGATTGCCCGCAGCGCCGCTATCAGAAGCAACACAAAGGTAATGGTAGAGATCGACTGATTACAGTAATCAAGGCGAAAAGCCGGCGTACTTATGTACGCCGGCTTTTGTTTTTATATAGATGCAGCTTTAAGAAGGTTTTCAGTTGAACAGAACAGGCAATAAAGGTATAATTCAAATGAAGCCCGAATAAACAGCAATACGGCAGCCCTTTGGAAGCCTTTCGAGCATGATATTTACGGAGGGGAACGGCTTGAAGGATATTAATGAGAAATTTGCGTACGATTACGACGAATTCGGAAGCATCGAGGAGTATCTCGGAAGCGAAAAGGAATTTTTTAAACGGCTTTTCACGGAAAACCACGTACAGGCCGTATTAGACTGCGCGTGTGGAACAGGCCAGCATTTACATATGCTGTCTGAATTGGGACTGCGTGTTTATGGCTCCGACTATTCGGCCTCTATGCTGGACGTCGCGGCAAAAAACCTTGAAAAGCATGGGAAGCAAATACCCTTGCGTTCATGTGATTTCAGGTATTTACAGCAGGCATTTATCGAAAAATTCGATGCAATCGTATGCCTTACGACAGCGCTGCCGCACCTGCACACAGACGAAGACCTGGTTACAGCGCTCAAATCCATGAAAAACAGGCTGACAGCAAACGGTATCCTCGTATTGACACAAGGTACAACGCATTTTACGTTATCGATGCCCCCGATAGAGGTAGTAATAAACAGGGCTGATTTTTCTCGGATATTTGTGAAGGAACAGGACGCCCGGTTCCAGACCATACACGTTTTAGATTTATACCATTCAAAGGAACGGCTGGAGAATAATCAGTATGATATTGTTTATAAAATTATACTTGACGATGATTACAGGCGGCTGCTCAAGGAAGCCGGGTTCGATGATATACAGATTTATGGCGGCTATGACAGAAGCCCCTATGATAAGGAAAGCAGGCGGCTGATTGTTGTTGCCCGGTGAACAATTACGAAGCAGGGACGCATAAACGGTTTATTTTGCTCCGTTTGTGCGGCCCTGCGCTTATAAAAAAGCCTTTTTCACAAAACGCAAAAGGCACAGGCCATAATGACTGAAACAATAAATACAGCTAGAAAATTATTCCGTTCCAACAAAACGCTTGCTTATTACGTAACGTCATATGTTATCATAGCAACATAGAAATGAAGGTGATTGTGATAAAAAACGGCTTGATGACAGTGGGCGAGCTTGCGCGCCAGATGGGCGTTACCGTGCGCACGCTGCAATACTATGACAGGGAAGGCCTTTTAAAGCCCTCCGCCCTAAGCGGAGGCGGCAGGCGGCTTTATTCCTCAAAGGATATGATAAGGCTCCATCAAATCCTGTCCTTCAAATATTTGGGGTTCTCTTTGGACGAAATCAAAGACAGGCTTTTATCCCTGGATACGCCGCAGGAGGTCGCCGCCGTTTTGGAGCAGCAGCAGGCGGCAGTGGAGCAGCAGATATATTCCCTCCAGGCAGCCGCCGGGATGCTGAAGTCTCTGCGCGCCGAGGTGCTGCGCATTGACAAGGTGGACTTTAAAAAGTACGCGGAAATTATTGAGCTTTTACGCATGGGCAACAAAAACTACTGGGTCTGGAAATGCCTTGACCAGACGCTTGCCGACCATATTCAGCAACGCTTTATGCACCGCCCAGAGCTTGGCGAGCAGCTTATCGGGACATACCGGGACTTGATGGAGGAAGCCCTGAAGCTCAAGCAGCAGGGCGAACCGCCGGACAGCGAGGCCAGTATGGCGCTTGCAAAAAAATGGTGGGATTTGATTATGGATTTTACAGGCGGCAACATGAGCCTTTTGCCCAACCTGCTTGAGTTCAACACGGATAAATCGGGCTGGGATGAGGATATAGCAAGCATGCAAAAGGAAATCGACCCCTTTATGGAGGCTATTTTGGGGGAATATTTCTTAAAAAACGGCATAGATTTTCCGGGAATGGAGCAGCAAATATGACAACAACAGCCATCGAAGTAAGCAATCTGACCAAAAGCTATGGAAAAACGGAAGTACTGCATGGTATTTCCTTTTTCATTCAGCAGGGTGAAATTTTCGCCCTGCTAGGCGTAAACGGCGCGGGCAAAACAACCGCGCTGGAATGCATGGAGGGCCTGTGCCGGTACGAGCAGGGCGAAATTAAAATCAAGGGCGGAATTGGAATACAGCTACAGTCCTCCTCCCTGCCGAAAAACATGAAAGGAAAAGAAGCGGTCCGCTTTTTTTCCAAATGGAAGCACGTGAATCCCGATGAAAAAATCCTGCGTGCGGTCGGGGCGGATACGCTTTTAAATAAGCAATACGGCGATATGTCTACCGGGCAGAAAAGGCGGCTGCACCTGGCGCTCTCTATGCTCGGCGAGCCCGACATCCTTTTTCTCGACGAGCCGACAGCAGGGCTTGACGTCGAGGGGCGCGCGGCGCTCCACGGTGAGCTGCGCCGTTTGAAAAGGCAGGGAAAAACAATCGTGCTTGCAAGCCACGATATGTCCGAGGTGGAGCAGTTGTGCGACCGGGCGGCCATCCTGAAGGATGGAAAAATAGAGACAATCGGCGCACCCGCGGAGCTTGTTCAGGATTTCCAGGGAGGCTTTCTTTTGCAGCTGCGCTTTTCTTCCCCGCCAGATTTGCAGGCTATCGGCCACTGTAAATATGTCAATGACGACTGCGGGTACTGGACGTTTGAAACGAAAGACCTTGCCGGAGCGCTGGAGGAAATAGCGGTTTTATCGAAACGGCAGGGAATCTCTATACGCGACGTACGGCTCAAGCAGGAAAGCCTTGAAGACCGCTTTCTTGCAATTGCAAAGGAGGGAAAGTAAATGGGCGCGTTTTTATACAGCGTGGGCCTGCACTTAAAGCTCAACCTACGAAACAAGGAAATTTTAATTATGTACTATATTGTCCCGCTGGTGTTTTTCCTCTTTATGGGCGGTATTTTCTCTTCTATTCTGCCCGGCGCGGACAAAACGCTGATTCAGTCCATGTCTATTTTCGGCGTGTGTATGGGCGGTCTTTTGGGCGGGCCTGTTCCATTGGCGGAAATACTCGGGAGCGATATTAAAAAGGCATACCGCGCGGGCGGCGTCCCCCTGTGGAGCGCTGCCGCCGGGAATTTTATCTCCGGTTTTCTCCATTTGTTTTTCATGAGCATGATTATATTCTTTGCGGCGCCCATTCTTTTTAAAACGTCCATCCCGGAAAATCTCCCGTCCTATTTTCTTTCCCTTGCCCTGCTGATTTTTTCCAGTATGTGCGTCGCGACCGTTTTCGGCCTGTTTGTCAAGAACGTATCGAAGCTGACCCTGCTTTGCCAGGTTGTCTTTCTGCCGTCGATTGTACTTTCCGGCATCATGTTTCCCGCCGAAATGCTGCCCGCCGCCTTAAGGGCTGCCGGTAAAATCTTCCCGGCGACGTGGGGCTTTGAAGCAATGTGCCAGGGGAATATAGAATTAAAATTGCTGTTGCCACTGCTGGTTATTTCCGCCGCGCTCCTGATAGTCTGTGCCGTCAGGCTCAAAAGAATCAACGCGGACTGACAAACGTGGTGCGAAATTTTATATAAACAAGCATGCATTTTTAGTAAAATATAGTCGATATAATCTAATTTGTTGCACGCGGCCTCTCTTTCGATTATAATGAAAAAAACGGCCTCAAGGCCGTATGAAGGGGAGTCTATTACATGTTTTGTAAAAATTGCGGAGCGCAGGTTTCCGACCTGGCTGTCATATGCCCGAAGTGCGGCGCAGCGCAGCAGCCCCAGGCTGCACAGACGGGGCAGCCTGTCATTATCAATAACATCAGCCAACAGCCTTCGGTTTCAAGCAAAAGCAAATGGGCGGCGTTCGTTCTGGCATTTTTTCTAGGTTATCTTGGTATTCACCGTTTTTATGTTGGAAAGGTGGGTACGGGGATTATATGGATTCTTACCGGCGGCATTTTCGGAATCGGCTGGCTAATCGATTGGATTTTGATTCTCTGCGGTTCCTTTAAAGACAAATACGGCCTGCTGCTGACAGACTGACAATCGTTTATAATAGTACAAACCGCCCGCACGGAAAACCCGTGCGGGCGGTTATATTTTATTAATCAGACAAATCTTACCGCTGTACCATAGGCGATAACCTCCGCCGCACCCTGCATAATAGCGGAAGAGGCATAGCGAATATTTACAACCGCGTCTGCGCCCAGGGACTGCGCTTCCTCGACCATTCTTTTTGTAGCAAGCGCCCTTGCGTCGTTCATCATTTCATTGTACGCCTTCAGCTCGCCGCCAACGATGGTTTTAAAGCTCTGAGTAATATCTCTGCCGATGTTTTTCGACTGGATTGTGCTGCCCTTTACAAGCCCCAGCATTTCGAGGTTCTTCCCCGAGATGTAATCAGTATTGACTAAGATCATCTTCCTCACCGCTCCTTATTTCTTTAATGCGTTCTACCAAAACTAAAATAGATACTCCGTAATCGATAGCCAAAATGACTCCTACCGCTATTTTGACCCAGACGGGTACGTCCACAAAAAAGAGGAGCCCGAGATAAAGAAACAAAAACACTGCCATTAACGCCGTAATAACAATCGGCGCGACCATCTTTCGTTTTCTCATCACGCTGTCCCCTTTCCAGAAATATCTTTTTCGTTTTTTTAATTTTAACATGCCCGCTTTAAAAAGTCACGAAAAGTTTATCCTTTTCACAAGATAACTCAAACCCGCCCGGTAAGCTCCACATGTACCGTGTCTCCGGGCTGTTTGCCGATTTGCGCGCGGATGTCCTTGCGCACGCCTATAATATGGCACGGCGTTTTCATCCGCACCAGGCTGCCGTTATAGGAAGCGCCGTCGAACAGCGCGGTCACTTGGGCGCGCCCTTTTCCAAACTCCTTTTTGACGTCGAACGGGATTTCAATATACGCGCCGTCGATTCCCTCCACTTTTTTTATCACCGCGTCGAAAACGTACCATTTCCTTCCGTCTGCCTGTTTTATTTGAACCTGCCGCATTCATCTTCTCCTGCCTTCTTTGTATTTTAACCTTATTCTTGCCCAAACAAACGAGGTTATCGGACGGAAAAAGCCCGAAGAACCTTTCGATTCTCCGGGCCCACCCAAATATATTAAGACAAGAAGGAGGATAATGTCTCTTATAAGCTTATCCTTTTCCGGCGTGTTCGCCGGTGAGCTCGTAAGCTACTTTATATTCTCTTGCTTCTCCCGCCTGCAGCGTTTCATGGATGCCCCGCTCGAGCGCCTGCCTTAAATCGGCCGGCCAGCAGGAGAACATCTCGGTCATCGCGCAGTAGTGGCCTCTCCAGCCGCCGTAAATCAGCCAGATGCTGAGGCTTTTGAAATCTTCGGGAGAAAACAGGATATTGATTCCGCATTTTTCTTTGTTATGGTAAAAGCCGTATGAACCGTCTTTTACGTTGTCCGTATAAAAGTTGACGCACAGGTTATCGGCAAAGGGATAGGTCTTTGCAAGGCTTTTGCCGGAAAGTTCCGGCCAGGCAAACTCCTTCTGCTCCGTCAAATCAGGCGGGTAAAGGTACCCGGTCCGGTAGCGCGCCTGCGGTACGATGACCCGCGTATCCTCCGTCACGCAGACGGAAGGATGAACACCGAACAGGTAAGGAAAGCTGCCCGCGCCGAGGTTTTCAACCCGGTACTGCGTGACAAGCCTTGCCTCGTTTCCCTTGAGCAAAAACGTTTTTGTAAGCTTCGCCGGGGTAATCGAGGTGGTACACCACAGCCGGATTGCCGCCTCGTCCCCGTCCGTTTCGATTTCATATTCCCACGGTATCGGCCACACCTCGCCGAAAAACGGGAGCGTTACGCCGTCGATTTCGCAGGGCTGAACGGTCGGAAAGGCTTCCTCCAGGCCGGACGCTGAGAGGTCGTCGTAATTCGCCCCGTAAAACCGCGGCAGGCGGCGTGTCCTTTCGTTTGTCCAGATATGCTCAAAATCATGCTGCTTATCGTAAAGGCTTATAAGCCTTCCGCCGTCGCACGGCAGTACGCTCAGGCGCACCCTGGCGTTTTCCATATGGAGCACACTGCGGTCGATACGTGCCGGGTCCTTTGTTTCCCAAACACGCAAACGCCCGTTTTTCGTCTGCCAAACCCTGCGCATAAAATTCTCCCCTTTACTCCTTGACCGAACCGACCATCATGCCCTTAATCAGCTGGTCCTGTCCCGCGATATACACGAGGAACAAGGGCAGGGTGGAAAGCGTCAGGAAGGTCATAATCATTGGGATGTCGGCCTGGTGCACGCCCTTGAATTCCCAGATGCCGAGCGGCAGCGTCCGGCTGCCGATGCTCTGCGTTAAAACGAGCGCAAACAGGAACTCGCTCCAAAGCTGCACCGCGTTGTAAATCGCGAGCGTTACGAGCGCCGGGGAAGTCAGCGGCAGGAAAATCTTAAAGAACACCTTATACCGCGGGCAGCCGTCAATCATGGCGGCTTCCTCTATTTCCTTCGGGACGGTGCGCATGAAATCGCTCAGAATAAAGATAGACATTGGAATCTGGAACGCGACGTAAGGTCCGATGAGCGCAAGCAGGGAATCATACGTCCCCATATCGATGCTCATCAAATACAGCGGGACCAGCGCGACGTGTACGGGAATCGCCATACCGGCGATAATCATGCCGAGCACGCCCGACGAGCCCTTAAAGCCGACGCGAACCAGGGAAAACGACGCCATGGAGGAAACGAGCAGGATGAGCAGCACGCTTGCCGCCATGACGATTAAGGAATTAAGCAAGTACTGGAAGAAGGTTCCTCCCGTGAGCACCTGCCAGTAATTTTCAAAATGGAATACCTCAGGCATTTGGTATACGGGTATCGTGTAAAGGTCCGCGCTGCTCTTGAGGCTTGTAAAAATCATGAAGATAAACGGAATAACGCAGACCAGCAAAATAACCAGCAGGCACAGCCACTTGATAACGGTGCCTATCCGCAGAGGTTTTCTTCTTTTTTTGACAGCAACAGCATTCATGATTTCCGTTCACCTCGCTTGCTGATTTTACGCGGCAGCCAGTTGCACAGCATCGAGAAAATCATGACGATGATAAACAGCGCCATCGCGATGGTACTTCCGTAACCCTTGTTGCTGCTGGTAAAAGCGGTTTTGTACATGTAGGTCGCCATCAGCTCGGTCGAGCCGCTCGGCCCGCCGTTTGTAAGGACATACACCAGGTCGAAGTATTTCAGGGAACCAATCAGCGACAATACCATGGCGGTAAAGATGTTATTTTTGACAATCGGAATTGCGATGTGAATGTAATACTGGAGCTTGTTCGCGCCGTCAATCTGGGAGTATTCCTTCGTATCGGCCGGTACGGTCGCGAGGGCGGACACAAACAGCACCATATAAAACGGTGTAAACTGCCAGCAAATGACAAGCACGACCGTAAACAACGCCGTTGCCTGCGAGCCGAGCAAATCGGGCGCAGCCATGTTGAGCGCCTCCGCGACAGCGGTAACGACGCCGAAATTCGGGTCGAGAATGTACGTAAAAAGAATGCCGATGGATACCGCCGACATCAGCATCGGCAGGAAAAACGCCGTTTTCAACAGCTTTGCAAAGTGCTTTGTTTCGGC
The DNA here is from genome assembly GCA_900540865.1 of uncultured Oscillospiraceae bacterium. Taxonomy (GTDB): domain Bacteria; phylum Bacillota; class Clostridia; order Oscillospirales; family Acutalibacteraceae; genus Scatavimonas. The sequence goes on along the minus strand of UQHH01000023.1, from coordinate 18,762 downwards.
TAGAAGAATCGCGACTATCATTCCCAATGGAAGCTGGATTACAATGGACAGGACGACGATAAAAACATTGTTTAAAACCGCCTTGCCGAATACCGGGTCGTGCAGCAGTGTTTCCCAGTTTGCAAGGCCCACAAACTTCTTGACCGGGTCGAGCCCGTTCCATTCAAACATGCTGATATAAAACGAATTGATTATCGGATAAACGATATATACCCCGATCAGGACGACAGCGGGCAGCAGAAACAGGCAGTTGACCACTATTTTTTCTTTGCTGCGGCGGCGCTTCTTGAGCGTTCTGCCGGGTGGTTGTATCTCTGACAAGATGATCCGCCTCCTTTTCTCCAAAGCCCGCCGCATATGCGGCCCGCCCTGGCTTTTTTCAAAAGCTGTGCCGGCGAAAGAAAGAAGGAATTCGTTTTTCGCCGGCACAGACAGTCACTTATTTATTCTGGTCTTCCTCATAAGCTTTCTGGAGCACGTCGGCCGCTTCCTTCGGCGACAATTCCAGAGCAAAGGCCGATTGGTTGGCCTGGAGGAACTTGTTGGCGACCTCCGCCGTGAAGTACTGGTCATACCACAGCTGGACATATTCCGCCTTGTTTACGATGTCGAGAACAGCCTGCTGGATTGGGTCGGAAACCGTAATACCCTTGAGCGGGGGAATCTTGCCGGCGTCGGTCCTTTCCTTGGCAGACGTGTCGTCGATGAGGAACTGGATGAGCTCAAACGCCTCGTCGGGATGCGCGCATGCCTTCGCGATGCTGTAGAAGTTATCACCGAGCGTACCGGCCACGTCGACCGCGTTGCCCTTGCCGCCCTCGATGGACGGGAATCCAAATACGCCCATACGGCTGTAGAAATCAGGATTTTCCTGCTGGATGAGCTGGACCTCCCATGTGCCGTTGAGGTACATGGCTGCCTTGCCGGAATAGAGCAGCTGCTTGGGCTGTCCGGCGTCGGTATCGAGCGTGTTGTAGCCCTTGTTGAAATAATCCTTCTTTATCATATCCTGCAGCATTTCATAGGCCTTGACAAACGGCTCGGAGCTAAACGAACCCTTTCCTTCAGCCGCGTCGGTGAACGCCTCTGCGCCGCCGAGCCTGAGTGCGAGATACATATAATACTGCTGGCCGGGCCACATGAACTTGTTGCCCAGGGCAAACGGGGCGATGCCTGCCGCTTTGAAGGTTTCGCAGGCTTCTGTCAGCTCTTCGTAAGTCTCAGGAACCTTTACGTTATGCTTCTTGAACAGCTCCTTGTCATAGAAGAATACGCCGGCGGTGGTGTTCTCAACCGGAACGCCCCAAATTTTATCCTTATAGGTCGCCTGGCTCAGCGCGCCCTCTAGGAAACGGTCCTTGTAGCCGTCCTTATCCATATACGGGGTCAGGTCGATGATTTTATCCGCGTCCGCGTAGGTAAACAGCTTGCCGCCGCTCCAAGTAATAAAGATGTCGGGCGGGTTGTCCGAGCCGATGGCCGGCGCGAGCTTCGTCTCGAAGGCGTCGGACGCGACGGGAACGTTATTGATTTTGATGTTCGGATACTTTTCGTTAAAACGCTTATAAGAGTTCAGCATCAGCTGGTTCTGGCCCTCGTCGGTGTTGACGTGCCAGATGGTAAGCTCAAACGATTTGTCCGCGTCCGAGCCGCCAGAGCTTCCGCCGGAGGAAGAATCCGGGGAGCTTGTGCTTGATGTGCCGCTGTCGCCGCAGCCCGCGAAAATGGCGGCAACGAGCAGGATGGATAGTATTACGGAGATAATCTTATTTCTTTTTTTCATGAGATTTTTTGCTCCTTTCCATACTTAGCTTGTCCCAGCGATATGGCGGCATCCGCGAAGCCTTATTTGTAATCGACAGGCGCCTCAAGCACCCTCGGATGGCTCCGTTTCTTCAGCTCCTGTATGCACTGGGAACTGTTTTGTGTGTCCGTAATGATATAATCGATCTGTTCGAGATTCGTTAAATGCGCAAGCGTCACCTTGTCGAATTTTGAATGGTCCGCGAGTACGAACACCTCTGCGGAATTATCAATGACAAACCGGTCGATATCTACTTCGATCTGGTTCGGTGTCGTGATACCGTTTTCCAGGGAGATGGAGTCCGCGCCGATAAACGCCTTGCTGAAATGGACGCCCTCCAGAAAACGCAGGGACTGCGGCCCGACGATTGAGCCGGTATACGGGCGGACGATTCCGCCCACCATCTGCACCTCGATACCGGGATTGTTGTAAAGCTCGGCAGCTACGGGAACCGAGGTTGTAATGATAATCAGGTTCTCGCGGTTTTTCAGCTGCTTTGCTACTTCCAGCGTCGTGGTGCCGTTACCCAAAAGGATAATATCCCTTTCCCCTATGTACTCCAGCGCTTTTTTTGCAATCGCCCGTTTTTCGAGCGTCTGCGCATAGCGCCTGGAGCGGACATCCTCTTCAAATTCCCAGTCGGGAGCGAGCATAACGCCCTTATAGGTGCGGGTAACGAGTCCCTTTTCCTCCATGTCCTGCAGCTGCCTGCGGACGCTTGAAGGAGTAATACCAAACATCTCTGCTATCTCGTCGATCGATAATCTCTGTTGCTGCTGTAGTCTTTCCAGTATTTGCTGCTGCCTGTTTAATATGATATCTGCGGAAACTCTCATCTATAAACGCTCCTTTTATTCCAATATTTTCTTTTTATTATACAGGTATTAAGCATAACGTGCAATAAAAATTCGTTTTGAGCGTTTATATTGGATGAGATTTATTTTTGGAACTGCGGCAGGTGCTCAATATTGGCTTCAATCAGTTCTCTCATGCACTGTTCGCCGATTTCCAAATCGAAGCAGTTCGGGTCGTTGCCAAATACCGCCATCACCTTATCAAAGTCGCCCTCCATCGCGGCTTCAATCAGCAAATCCTGGCTCAAAGCGTGGCGCACGATGCAGGGGGCAATTTCCTTCGGCAGGTTGCCTACCCCGATGGGATGGTAACCTCCCGCGTCTACGATGACAGGGATTTCCACGACGATTCCGTCCGGGATATCGGCAATATAGCCGTGGTTTGGGATGTTGATATGGAAAATTTCGCCCCGGTTTTCACGCATTGCAATTTCGATGTCGTTGAGCTGGCTTTCTTCCCACGTCTTTCCGACCTGGAACAGGTCGTAATCGAGCGGCATTTCGTAGTTCGACATTTTCTTAATCTTCTCCGCGAACGGCTTATAGGTCGCAAGCAGCTTGCGGATATAGACCTGGTCCATGTCGTGGCGCTTTCTCTGGTCGGGCGTAGAAGTAAACCACTGGGGATAGAACTCTCCGATATGGCCGTCGCCCGGTCCGGGGAAATAGCCCATCTTTGCGCACATGGCAACACAGAGGGACAGCTCGTTGAAGTGCGCGGAGTTCTCCGGCATGTTCTTTGAGATTTCGTCCATTTCGGCCGTAACCTCGTTGAAGGTTCTACCCTTGAACATATCGCGGCATTTTTGCCTGAGCTTCGGGTACAAATCCTCCGTACCGCGGCGCAGCTCGAGCAGGAAGTGGCCGTGGTTCATGCCGGCGGCAAGGAACTGGATGTCTCCGTTGTCCTTCTCGCGCAGTACTTCCATTGCAAAGCTCTTTGTAAGCTCCGCGCCGATGCAAAGGCCGGTGCACTTCATGTTCGTGTACTTGTAGACGGCCTGCGTCATGGGAGCCATGGGATTTGTGTAGTTGTAGAGGTGCGCGTTCGGGCAGAGGCGCTCGCAGTCCTTCGCGATTGCAACCGCCAGCGGGATGTGGCGCAGGCCCCTTGAAATACCGCCCGGTCCGAGCGTTTCGCCGTCAGACTGGACAAAGCCGTACTTCGTCGGGATTTCGTTGTCCTTGAGGAACGCCTCATGCGAGCCGACCGCAAAGCACAAAATCACGATGTCCGCGCCCGGCAGCGCCGTTTCCCTGTCGAGATGCGCTGTGAAGTTGATGTCCAAATCCTTTTCCTTGTTCAGCCTGAGCAGCAGGTTATGCATAATCGTCAGGCGTTCCTCGTGAATATCCACAAGGGCGATTTCCGACCCGCGGTAAAACGGGTCCGCGATGAACGTGGCGACAAGCGTAGGCGTAAACGCCATACTGCCGGCGCCGATTAGAACAATCTTTGCCATTTCCTGTTTCCTCCTTTTAACCAATGAAATTCATAGACGGGCAATCCGCCGTCTTTTTGTCTACCATAATCAATGTATTGGGGTGCTCCTGCACGAACGTACACGGATATTTCGCGGTCGGCTCATGGAAGCACATAATACGCAAAATGGTCTTTTTCCATTCTCCCCCGTCGGAGACCAAATATATCTGTTTTGCAGATAAAATCTGCTTGAACCCGATTGTAATGCCGCACGGCGGAATTTGGCGGGTATTGCCGCCCGTGGAGCGGTGGGAATGCATGATAAAGGTTTCCTCGTTTGTATAGACGATATGGGAGGAGCCGTTTTTAAACTGCTCGTCCGATACCTCGTACCAGCGGCTGGGCACCGGCTCGTTGTAGGCGATGTGGCCCGTAAAACCGAAGCCGCCGAGCAGAATATCGATTCCGCCGTTTTGCTCAATCATCCGGTCCACGTAATCGACCTCGAGCGGACGGTGGAAAAACATGTTTTCCTCCCTGGGCTTTAAATCTTCCGGGAATTTATCGAAAAATTCACGCTTGAGCCAGCATTCCAGATTAAACGGGTGGTTCGCGGGGAGCTTCCTGCCCTGCCAGTCGAGCCATTCGTCCACCTGGTAATGGATGGTGTTCTTCCAGGAGACGTTCTCTTTCACTGACATTTCCACCATCAGGGGGTAATTCTTTTTCGGGCCGACCGGCCACGCAATCCTTGTTTTAAGTCCCTTTTCATTGTTGCTCTTGACCGTGTCGACAACCCTGCGCGCGAGCTGGTAGAACATGTCCTTCGGGTCGTCGAATATTTCAATCGGCACTCTGGAGCGCGCGGGCAGCTCTTCGACCGGGACCATCAGCATTTCGTTCCAGGTATAAGCGGTCTTGCTTGTGTCCATTTTATTTCCTCCCTTATAACGAAAATTTTATCCGGGCTGTATGATTTGGTCGACCGTCGGGTAGGACGGCCATACCTGTTCCCTCATAACGGAAAAAGAAGCGGCCTTTACGGCAAACTCGACGGCAGACAGCAGGCTTTTGCCCTGGGCGATGCAGTAAGCGACCGCAGCGTTGAAGCAGTCGCCCGCGCCGGACGTATCGACCGCCTGCACCTTGGGGCAGGGTACCCTGCGCACCTTTCCCTGCGAGACAATCATCGCGCCCTCGCTTCCGAGCGTAATCACGGTTGCAAATGGAAGGCTGCGCGCCGTATATTCAATCGCAAGGTCCTCCTGCGTCATCTCTTTCTGCGGGTCTATTCCCAAAAGCAGCTTTGCCTCCGGCTCGTTTGGGGTGAGAATATCCACATTTCGGATATGGCCGAGCGTCATATGGTCGGCTGGCGCCGGATTGAGAATGGTCACCTTGTCGTACCGCTTTGCCACCCTGCACGCATACAGCGCAACATCCGCGGGAATTTCAAGCTGTGTGAGTAAAACGCTGCAGCCCTTTATACTCTCTTCGGCCGCGTCCACATGCGCGCGCGTCATATCTTTTAAAACGCCGGGGTCGGTCGCGCCGATGATTTGCCCCTGCGGGTCTATAAAAGCAAGGCCCATTGCCGTCTTACCGCCGGGTATCGTCACTGTATAATCAAGGCTGACGCCGTTGTCTGTAAAATAGCGGCGGAAGCCTTCGCCCGCTTTGTCGTCCCCGACGACGCCGACAAAATCAACCGGCGCGCCGAGCCTTGCAAGCGCAAGCGCCTGGTTGGAGCCCTTGCCGCCGTCGAGTGACTCATTGAAGGAATCGCCCATGATAAACTCGCCGCGGGTAGGCAGGCGCGGACAATGCATCAAATAAGCGGAGGTATGGGAGCCAACCACCGTAACATGCTTCATATCCGTTCCCCCTTTCGCTTTCTTTATCTTCATTATACGCGTATAAAATCAAAAGTCAAGCGTTTTATGCGTATTTTTTTGATAAAATTTTAAAAACTTTTAAAAATTTTGTCCATATTTAGTAATTTATAGTATTTATTTTGCTATTTTCTGTGTGCGCATAAATTATATGCGCAAAATGCTTGAAAAACCTTTTTCTATCCGCTATACTATAGATAATGAAACGCACAATAAGGAGGCAGTTCTATGCAGTATATCGTCGGGCTGGATATCGGCGGAACCAAATGCGCCGTTATCCTTGCAAAAGCAGGTCTTAAAATTGAAATGGTGGGGCGTATACAGTTTCCCTCCCATGCCGATGAAGGCTTTACACCCCTTTGGGAACGCATTGTAGAAAAAACCGGGGAGCTTGTAAAGGAACACGGGCTTTCCTTTAAAAACATCCGCGCCATCGGCGTGAGCTGCGGCGGGCCGCTCAACGGCAGGACCGGCAGGGTACTGTCCCCGCCGAACCTTCCCGGCTGGGACGACATCCCAATTACACAGATGCTCACCGACCGCTTCCAGGTCCCCGCCTTTTTACAGAACGACGCAAACGCCGGCGCGCTGGCGGAATGGAAGCTCGGCGCGGGGCAGGTCAGCAGCCATATGCTTTTTCTTACAATGGGGACGGGCTTCGGCTGCGGCGTGATTTCCGACGGGCGGCTGCTCACCGGAACCAACGACTTGCTCGGTGAGGTCGGGCACATCCGCCTGGCGCCCGACGGCCCCGTGGGGTTTGGGAAGGCCGGTTCCGCGGAAGGCTTCTGCGGCGGTTCGGGTATAAAACAGCTCATTCAGATAGAAACCAAAGAGCTGCTGAAAAACGGCCATACACCCGCATGGGTAAGCGACGGTTATCAAGAAGAAGAGCTCAGCGCGAAGCTGTTGTCCGAATATGCGCACAGGGGTGACCCGGACGCTTTGCGGCTGTGGGATATGGTCGGGGAAAGGCTTGGGGAAGCAGTTTCGTATTTAATCGATTTGTTCAACCCGTCATGCATCGTTATCGGCAGCATTTTCGCTCGTTGTGAAAAGCTTTTGCGTCCGGCAATGGAACGTGCCATTGAGCGCGAAGCGATTCCCGGAGCGCGGGCAGTCTGTGAAATCAAGCCGGCCCAGCTTCGTGACCAAATCGGCGATTACGCGAGCGTCCTGACCGCGTGCCTCGGCCTTGGGCTGATGCCCGTAAGCACCGATGCTCCGAAGGCCTGCGCAAAAGCGCATTATGATATGTTGTTTGAGCGTTACCCGCAGCTAAAGCCGCTGTCAGGCCAGATTATGGACGCCTTCTGCCTTTTGCGGGAATGCTTTTCCTCCGGCCATAAGCTGCTTATCTGCGGCAATGGAGGAAGCGCGGCGGACGCCGACCATATCGTCGGCGAGCTGATGAAGGGCTTCTATTTAAAGCGTGAGCTTACAGGAGCCGATTATACGCAAGCGGCGGCAGCGTTTGGAAACGGCGCGCAGGAGCCGCGGCTTCTGCAAAAGGCACTGCCCGCGATTGCCCTTACGAACCACAGCGCGCTGTTTACCGCGTTTAGCAACGACGTGGAGCCGGACCTCGCGTTTGCGCAGCAGGTGCTCGGCTACGGAAAAAAGGGCGACGTATTAATTGCCATCAGCACGTCGGGCAACTCGAAAAATGTCTGCAACGCGGTAAAACTTGCCCGGCAGATGGGCCTGCGTACCATTGCGCTCACAGGGCCCGGCCAAAGCACGCTGTCAGCGCTCTGCGACGTAACCATTGCCTGCCCCGGTGAAAGTACGGCGCAGGTACAGGAATGCCATCTGCCCGTTTACCATACGCTCTGCGCAATGATTGAAGCGGAATTTTTCGGTTAAAACAAGCCTCTCCTGATATTTTATATAGGAAGCGCCCCCTGTCTTTTTAACCGGACAGGGGGCGCTTCTTATTTATATATTTCGTTTATATACCGGCTTATTCTACACGCAGCATCCGGTAGCCGACGCCCACATGAGTCTGGATATACCGCGGGGCGGACGGGTCCTTCTCAATTTTTTTGCGCAGCGTCGCCATGAAAACGCGCAGGGAGGCCACATCGTTGTCCCACGCGCTGCCCCAGACCTCCCGCGTCAGAAAGGTATGCGTGAGGACCTTCCCCACATTTCTTGAAAGCAGGCACAGCAGCTTATATTCAATCGGGGTCAGGTGAAGCTCGTCGCCGTCCCGGTATACGCAGCCCGCCGCGTAATCGATTTTTAAGCCTCCATTCATAAACACGGCGCCGTCTGCCCCCGCGTTTTCCAGCGCGTAATGCAGCCGTCTGAATGTAACGCGCAGCCTTGCAAGCAGCTCCTCCACGGAAAAAGGCTTCGTCAGGTAATCGTCCGCGCCCGCGTCGAGCGCCTCGATTTTATCGGTATCCTCGCTTCTCGCGCTGATGACGATAATCGGCATGTTCGACCAGGAGCGTATCTTTTTAATAATTTCGATTCCGTCAATGTCCGGCAGACCTAAATCGAGCAGCACTACATCCGGGTTATGGGACGCGGCCTCCAGTATCGCGTCCTTTCCGTTCGGCGCGGTATGGTAACGGTAATCGTGCGTTTCAAGTGTTGTGGAAATTAGGTTGCGGACGGCCGCGTCGTCCTCGACGACCAGTACAAGCGGTTTATTCATGCAGCGTTACCTCCTCTGACGGTAAAGTAAAGCGGAACACCGTGCCGCAGGGTCGATTATCCGAAACGGAAATCTCCCCGCCGTGCGCCGTGACGATTGACCTGCAAAGCGCAAGCCCCAGTCCCAGGCTCCGCCTGTTGTCCGCAATTCCCGTGGGATTGGCGGTATAGAACATGTCGAAAATCCGCTGCTTTGCGTCGTCTGGAATTCCCTCACCGTTGTCGGCAATCTCCACCATCACCATATTTTTTACTTTTTTGACGCGGATGCGGATTTCCGAGCCTTCCCGCGTATATTTGATTGCGTTGTTTACGATATTGATGACCACCTGCATAATGAGCCTTGCGTCAGCCTTGACCAAAAGCATGTCGTCCGGCGGGCGGAAAATGATTTTATGCGCGCTGCTTTCACGGCTGATGTGCCGCAGCGCCTCGGATATGATTTCGTCGATAAGCTCCGCCGTTTTGTTGAGATGCATAGAGCCGTCCTCGATTTTTGTTACCGAAAGCAGGTTTTCCACAAGGTTTATGAGCCACAGGGAATCCTCGTAAATATCGGTGTAGAGCTTTTGTTTTTTGTCCGGCGGGATTGAGTCCCCGCTTGAAAGCAAAATCCCGGCATTGCCAGAAATAGACGTAAGCGGCGTCCTCAAATCGTGCGAAATGGAGCGCAGCAGGTTTGCGCGGAGCTGTTCGTTTTTCGCAAGCACCGCCGACTGCTCCCGTTCCCTCACCGCCTTGTCGTTTTCAAGCGCGAGCGCGCATTCACCTAATATGGAAAGGACAATGCTGTTTTCAAACGAAACGAGCGGCTGATCCCCTATGCCAATCCCGATAACGCCGTAAACGGCGCTGCTTACCCGCACGGCAAGGTACAGGCATTTCGCGCTGCCGAGCGTGCCGGTCGTAGCGCCCGCGCGTTTGTTGTTTTTAAAAACCCACGCGGCGACCGCCTGCTCGTTTGGTGCGGTGTAACGCTCCGCCGCGCTTGCTTCGTTTGCCAAAAAGACGCCGGGTGTGCCGAGCCTTCCGTTTTCCTCCGGGTAAAAGATAATGTCGCGCTTTAAAAGCTTGACGAGCTGGTTAGCTGTCATAGAAATAATCTCGCTTTTCCCCTGTCCCTTTTGGAGCTGCTGGTTTGTGTCGAACAGAATTTTCGTCCGGAACGCCGTCTGCGCGGACTGCTTTGCGTGCAGCTTAATTTTTGTGGCGAGCGAGCTTGTTATAAACGCCGCTATGAACATGACAAAAAAGGTGACGGGGTACCCGCTGTCGTAGGCCTGAAAGGTCAGGCGCGGGTCTGTAAAGAAAAAGTTGAAAACCAGGACGCTTACAACGGAAAGCGCGAGGCTGTAAACACGCCCCGTAGTAATTACCGCCGTCGTGAGTACTCCCAGGATATAAATTGTAATGATGTTTGCCTCACTGAAACCCAGCCAGTCGAATAAAAAACCGATTCCAGTACAAAGGGCAAGCACCAATAAGCTTTTAAGCAGGTCGAACACGGAAAATTGTATCCGCCGTTTACGCGGCCGCTGCGGGCGGTAACGTTTTGCCTCCTTGTCCGGGATAATATAAATATCGAGGTTCGGCGCGGCGGCGGTCAGCCGTTCCGTCAGGGAAGGCTTCCCGAAAAAATATCTGCGGCTGGCGCTGCTCCTGCCCATAACAATCTTTGAAACACCGGAAAGCCTTGCGAATTCGGCAATCTGCAGGGCAATGTCCTCCCCATACACCGTTTCAATGGCGGCGCCGAGCTGCTGTGCCAGGCGTATATTGGCGCGCAGCCGTTCTTTGTCTTCGCCGTCCATTGCCGCAAAGGTGGGCGTTTCCACAAACAGCGCGGTAAAGCCGCCCTTGAAGGCGTCCGCCATCCTCGCGGCGGTACGGATAATTTTCGCGTTGGTCGGGGACGAGGAAAGGCAGACCAGGATTTGCTCGTCGGTAAAATAATCGCTTCCGCCCGTCGGCCTAACCTTCTCAGCAATTTTATTCACACGGTCGGCGCAGCGCCTCAGTGCGATTTCGCGCAGGGCCGTCAGGTTTTCCACACTGAAAAAGCTGCCGAGCGCGCGTTTTGCCTGCTCGTTACGGTAAATTTTCCCGTCGTTGAGCCGTTCAATCAACTCCTCCGGCTCGATGTCCACGAGCTCTACCTGCGACGCCTCGTCAAACAGATGGTCCGGCACGCGCTCTCGCACGGACACTCCGGTGATTGAGGCGACCATGTCGTTAAGGCTTTCGATATGCTGAACGTTCACCGTCGTATACACGTCGATGCCCGCGGTCAAAAGCTCCTGTACGTCCTGATACCGCTTGTTGTGGCGGCATCCATCAGCGTTGGTGTGCGCAAGCTCGTCGACCAATATCAGCTGCGGCGCGCGTTTGATTGCCTGGTCCAAATCGAACTCCCGCAGCTTAATTCCTTTATGCTCGATTTCAAGCGCCGGAAGCTGCTCCAGCCCGTTTAAAAGCACCGTCGTCTGCGGGCGCATGTGGGGCTCCACATACCCAACGACGACGTCTACGCCGCGCCGCTTTGCCGCGTGCGCGGCCTTGAGCATGGCATATGTTTTCCCAACGCCCGCCGCATAGCCGAAAAATATTTTCAGGTGCCCCCTGCCCTGCGCCCCGCTTTCCTGCTTGATTTTTTGCAGAAGCCTTTCGGGGTCTGTCCTGTGTTCGTCCAACCTTTCCACCTCCCAGCGGTTTTTCTTCTACTGGTTATTATAACAGGCGCGCGCGCTAATTACCATAAAGAAGCCCTGTATGATGAGCCGGGCTTATCCCCACCAGGCTCCCGCGGGAACAGGAGCTTCAAAAAGAGCTTTTCCGCAGAGCATTCATTTTCATAGTTGAAATAAACCCGTTTGCCGTATTGGTCAACCACCTGAAAGCCGCCTTGCTCATAGCTGATTTCAATTTGTGCCTCACTGAGCGCAAGGTGCAGGGAAAGCTCCCACGGAAATGCGCAGCATTCTCCCTTTTGCAGCGCGTTTCGTGCATCGTCAAATTCTAGGGGACTAAATTTGTCGCGCAGAAACAGCAGCCACAGCTCTTTCATCAGGGGTACCGGCAGGCTGTCCAGGTAGCTCTGCCCGCATTGTTCCCCCAGCAAAAGGTATCGGAAGCAGGAGTCCCCGCTCAGCTGCGGGCAGCCTGAAAGCACGCGTTCCGTAAAGGGCGTCCTGCGCATTGCAAGATAGGGCTTGTGGAAGTCCATATTTTGTATCAGCCGGGCAAATTCCTTTTGCTCCATTTCCGTGGGAAAGATAATTTTCAGGCAAATATCTGATATTTCCTCAAAATCTTCTGCCGATACATTGCGTTTGGAAAGCTGTATGGCCTTATTTCCCTTGAGCAGGCTTGCTGTCAGTTCCCCGCTTTCACAACCGTCTATGTTCCCATAAACCGAAACCGGGTATTTCTGCGAAACGGCGGCAAGCGCTGTGCCGTACGATTCAAAAAGCGTCCGCGTAGTATAACAGGAATACTCATAATAAATCCATAGGATATGGCCGTCCGACATATAAACCTGTGGGTTTTGGGCCGTTTCTCCGCTGACCCCGTAAATAAGGCTTAAAAGCTGCTTTTCCCTGCTTTCCTGGGAAAGCTCCTCCATAAGCTCCAGCCGCCCCGTCCACGCGGTATGCTTTTTCTGCATGCTGCAGGCCTCCTTTTTTACGTTTGAAAAGCCAAGAAAGCAGAAACGGCGGGAAATACAGCCGTTTCTGCGCTTGAGTGCCTTTTATTTATTTTAGTATCCCGTCGAGCATTAAATTGACCTTCAGAACGTTTACGGTTTCCTCGCCGAACAGGCCGAGAAATCTGCCGTTCGTGCATTTTTCTATAATCGCCCGCACTTCGTCCTCAGGCATATCGTTTGCTTTTGCGATTCTATCCACCTGGTACTCTGCCGCCGCCGGTGAAATGTCGGGGTCAAGGCCGCTGCCCGAACAGGTAACAAGGTCGACCGGGACCTGCGTGCCGTCCATGCCGGGGTTTGCTTTTCTAAGCTTCTCCACGCGCTCAGAGACAAGCTGTTTATACTCCTCGCTTGCCGGGCTCAGGTTTGACGGGGCGGCATACATCAGGGTTTTGCCGTCCTTGTCCTGATAGGTGGCCACGTCGATATTCATAATACGGCCCCACATATGTCCATCGTCCGTGTATTGTTGTCCGAGCAGCTCACAGCCGTATTTCTTTCCGTCGACCTCAATAATGCTGCCGTTTGCCTGGTGCGGGAAAATCAATTGCGCAAGCCCCGTGACCACAGCGGTATACACAAGGCCGCAGACGACTGTAAAAATCAGTACGAACAGCGCCGCCCGCGGGAGAATGGATTTTAAAGCTTTCATGTCAGGTACCTCCTATTTTTAAAACGCATACGCCGCCTCTTCCATGCTTACGCCAAACCGAACGCGACGAGCAGCAGGTCGATTAATTTAATGAAAACAAACGGTGCGGCAAGCCCGCCCAGGCCATATACCAGCAGGTTTCTCGATAAAAGCTTGCCTGCCGAAACCTCGCGGTATTTTACGCCCTTGAGCGCCAGCGGAATCAGCGCGACGATAATCAGCGCATTGTATATGATAGCCGACAAAACGGCGCTTAAAGGGGAATGCAGGCCCATAATATTGAGCGCTGAAAGGCCGGGGTAAAGCCCCATGAACAGCGCAGGGATAATTGCGAAATATTTTGCCACGTCGTTAGCGATAGAAAAGGTCGTCAGGCTGCCGCGCGTCATCAGCAGCTGTTTGCCGATGCGAACAATGTCGATAAGCTTTGTCGGTGAGGAATCGAGGTCTACCATGTTGCCCGCTTCCTTCGCGGCCTGCGTGCCGCTGTTCATCGCAACGGCAACATCCGCCTGCGCAAGCGCAGGCGCGTCGTTGGTTCCGTCGCCCGTCATTGCTACAAGGTGGCCCTTCGTCTGCAAATCACGAATCATTTTGAGCTTGCCCTCAGGCGTCGCTTCCGCGAGAAAATCATCCACGCCTGCCTCCGCCGCGATGGCGGCTGCCGTTAAGGGATTGTCGCCTGTAATCATAATGGTCTTGATGCCCATCTTGCGCAGGTCGGCAAACTTTTCCTTCACGCCTTGCTTGATAATATCCTTTAAATGGATAACGCCGAGGATTTTGTGGTTTTTCGCGACGACAAGCGGCGTGCCGCCCTGGTTTGAAATACGCTTGACCGCTTCGTCACATTCCCCGCTGTAGCCTCCGTTACCCGCAAGGACATACTCTTTGACGGCGTCCGCGGCGCCCTTGCGGATTTCGCTGCCGTTATAGTCCACGCCGCTCATGCGGGTCTTCGCCGTAAACGGGATAAACCGCATGTTTTTATCTTCAAGCGTCCTGCCGCGCAGGTTGAACCGCTCCTTTGCAAGCACGACGACGCTCCGGCCCTCCGGCGTTTCGTCGGCAAGGGAGGATAGCTGCGCCGCGTCGGCTAGCTCCTCAGCAGTTGTGCCGTCCACCGGAATAAAATCACACGCCTGCCGGTTGCCCAGCGTAATAGTGCCCGTTTTGTCGAGCATCAAAATATCCACGTCGCCCGCCGCCTCGATGGCGCGTCCGCTCATGGCAAGCACGTTTGCCTGGTTGAGCCTGCTCATGCCCGCGATACCGATGGCGGAGAGCAAAGCGCCGATGGTCGTAGGCGCAAGGCATACAAGCAGGGCGACGAGCGTCGTGACGGAGGTGGGGTTATCGATGCCAGCCTGCTGCGCCGAAAAGATGGAATAGGTGTAAAGCGATACGGTTACAAGGATAAAGATAATGGACAGCGCAATCAGGAAAATCTGGAGCGCAATCTCGTTCGGCGTCTTTTTGCGCGCCGCGCCCTCGACCATTGCAATCATCTTGTCGAGGAAGCTCTCGCCGGCCTCGCTCGTAACCTCAATGACAATCCAGTCAGAAAGCACGGTGGTGCCGCCTGTGACGGCGCTCCTGTCTCCGCCGCTTTCACGTATGACCGGGGCGGATTCGCCGGTAATGGCGCTTTCGTCGACGGACGCCGCGCCCTCTATAACCTCGCCGTCCGCCGGAACCTGTTCGCCCGCGCGGACGATGACAATATCGCCCTTTTTTAAGGCCGCGGAGGAAATCACCGTCACGTTCTCCTTATCGGAGAGCGACGCTATCATATGCGCCTCCACGTCCTTTTTAGCGGCGCGCAGGGAATCGGCCTGCGCCTTTCCCCTGCCTTCCGCGATGGCTTCCGCAAAATTTGCGAACAGCACCGTAAACCAAAGTACAATTGCAATTGCAAGCGTATAGCCCGCCGGCGCGTCCTTTATGCCGAACAGCGATACGATAAAGAGCGCTGTCGTCAGGACCGCCGAAATAAATACCAGCAGCATCACCGGATTTTTCGCCTGCGTTTTCGGGCTTAGCTTTATAAAAGAATCTTTCACCGCCCGGAGGACCATTTTTTTGTCCGCCAAAGCGCTTTTTGTTTTTGCAGCCATCAGTAACGCCTCCTTATGCGATGCTGCCGAAGAATTCGGCAATCGGCCCAAGCGCGAGCGCCGGGAAGAAGCTCAGCGCGCCGACCAGCAGCACGATGAAAATCAACAGGAACACAAACATCGGGTTTGTGGTCGATAGCGTGCCCGCCGTAACGGCAACCTTTTTCTTCTTCGCAAGGCTGCCCGCGATTGCGAGCGTGCCGATAATTGGTACGAACCTGACAAACAGCATCACAAGGCCCAGCGACAGGTTCAGAAATACCGTGTTTGCGTTAAAGCCCGCAAACGCGGAGCCGTTGTTTCCTCCCGCGGAGGAGTACGCGTACAGCATTTCTGAAAAACCATGCGCGCCGCCGTTATTCAAGCTGTCCATAATGCCGGGGAACACCGCCGCGATGCCGCTGCCGATTAAGATAGCAACCGGGGTTGCAAGGCAGACGACGACCGACCATTTCATTTCGTACGGCTCGATTTTCTTTCCTAAAAATTCAGGCGTGCGCCCAACCATCAGCCCCGCGATAAAGACCGTCAGGATTGCAAAGGCCAGCATTCCGTACAGCCCGCAGCCGGTGCCGCCGAAGATAACCTCGCCGAGCTGCATCAGGAGCATCGGCACCATGCCGCCCAGCGGCGTGTAGCTGTCATGCATCGAGTTGACCGAGCCGTTGGAGGCGGCGGTCGTATATACCGCCCAGGTGGAGGAGGTTGCAATGCCGAAGCGCGTTTCCTTGCCCTCCATATTACCTCCCGCCTGGCCTGCCGCGGTTATATTCACACCGTCCTGGGCAAGCTGCGGCGTCGCCATTTGTTCGCTTACGGCGACCGCGCCGAGCGCAAGCACCAGGCAGATGAACATTGCCATAAAGATGGCGGTTCCCTGCTTTTTATTTTTTACATTGCGACCGAACGTAAAGCACAGTGCCGCCGGAATCAGCAGCAGCGAAATCATTTCAATTACGTTGGTAAAGGGGTTCGGGTTCTCGAGCGGATGCGCGGAGTTTACTCCCATATAGCCGCCGCCGTTCGTACCGCTCTGCTTGATTGCGACCTGGCTTGCAGCCGGGCCCATCGGAACAAACTGCTCCGTGACTATCTGCGCCCCGTCAACGGTTTTTCCGTCAACCGTTACCGTGTTATGTTCCGAATCGATGACGGCGTTTTCTATAATTTCGCCGTCCGCGCTTACCGCGATTGGTTCGACAAGGGAAACCGTCTCGGCGGCCTTTAGATTCTGGATAACACCGCCGCCCACAAGGCAAAGCGCGATAATCAGGTTTAAAGGAATCAGGATGTGTATGACAATTCTCGTCATATCTACCCAGAAGCTGCCAAGGCCGTCCGTTTTTACTTTAATTAATCCGCGGATAAGCGCAAACAGCACCGCGATACCCGTCGCCGCCGATACAAAGTTCTGCACGGTCAGCCCGAGCGCCTGCGTCAGGTAGCTTAAGGTAGATTCGCCGCTGTACGCCTGCCAGTTCGTATTGGTGATAAAGCTTACCGCCGTGTTGAACGACAGGTCCCACGGCACGCCGGGAAGCCCCTGCGGGTTGCCGGGAAGAATCCCCTGCAGCAGCTGCAGCAGGAATAAAAGCAAAAGGCCCACGCCCGAAAAGAGCAGTACGCAGACCGCGTACTTTTTCCAGGTCATCTGCTCGTCGCTTTTGACATGCATCACCTTGTAAACCGCTTTTTCACAGGGAACGAATATTCTCGACAGGAACGTCTTTTCCCCGTTCATGACCTTTCCTATGTAAGCCCCGAGCGGGATTGCCAGCACGACAAGAATGACGAGATAAAAAAGGTATTGCAGTATCGTGTTTGTCATTGTTTATCACCCCGCATTAAAATGATTACATAGTATATCAGCAAGCCTGCGGCGCAGGCGCCGAATATTCCTACGATATAACTCATTGAAATCCCTCCTTACGGGTAAAGAATAACACCGCTTTGATAAAAACGGTGTTAATGAATTGTGGCTGTGTATAAAGAAAGTATAAAGATTTCCGCTTTTCTGTGATTAGTGGTTTTTCCGCCAGAGAAGCGTATACGCCGGGCGGCTGACCGTGACGGTGCCGACGGGGCATTTTTCTTTTTCAGCCAGCCCATACCGTTTTAGGCAGCCAAGCAGGCGTTCCGCGGGCGCGCTGTCCATTTCGCAAAGCGGCAGCCTGCATTTTCCCACATGATAGCCCATAAATTCAAGCGCCTGCTTGACCGGAACCGGGTTGACGTCGCTGAACAGGTTTTCGATAAGCTCCAGGTACTCAAGCTGGAGCGTGTCGCTGCGTGAGGTATTTCCGTCAAAATAGCTCTGGCAAATTTCATGGGTCTGTGCCGGTACGAGGTTTGCGAGCACGGAAATAACACCCTTTGCCCCAATTGCGAGCGACGACGTTATCTGGTCGTCGTTGCCGGAATAAACGGTTAAATCATCCCCGCACAACGATGCTATTTTGGCCATTTGTGAAAAGTTCCCGCTTGCCTCCTTGGTAGCCACGATATTTTCGATTCGTGACAGCTTCAAATAGGTTTCCGGCAGAATATTCATTCCCGTGCGCGTGGGTACGTTATAAAGGATAACCGGGAGGTCCACCGCCTTCGCGCATGCCTCAAAATGAAGGTAAAGCCCTTTTTGTGACGTCTTGTTATAGTAAGGGGTAACGAGCAGGAGCGCGTCCACGCCGAGCCGCTGCGCTTCCCTGGACAGGTAAACCGCGTGCGCCGTGTTGTTGCTGCCGGTTCCCGCGATGACCGGGATTCTCCCCCGCACCTTTTGGACGCAGAATTTGATTAATTCCAGGTGCTCTTCATCGGTAAGCGTTGCGGATTCTCCGGTGGTGCCCGCCACGACGAGGGCGTCCGTCCCATTTTCCAGGTGGAAGCCGATTAAGCTTTCGAGCTCATCGTAATTGATGGAGTAATCCGCGTTCATTGGTGTAACAAGCGCCGCCGCGGAGCCTTTAAATATGACCGGTTTCATTTTGATTTCCTTTCTTCTAAAAATCGTTTTTATAGCAGGCCGCCTGTTATAAGAGCGACAAGCAGCACAGCAGCAAAGGAAACGGCGCCAACCGCAGCTAAGATTAAAATTGGCCCCGTCACGCAGGATAAAAACAAGAAAGAATACGGGTGTTTTTGAATCAGCCGTTCCCAATCGGTTTTCACAAAGCCGCGTCGTCTTTTTTCCGTATAGGACTTGCCGCAAGTAACGTTTTTCATTACAAAAATTCTTGTTGTCATAACGCTGCCTCCTTTTCTGCCCTTAGCATATCAGCCTTTTTATAAAGGCGGTATAAGCTTCCGGCTCATGGAATTAAGATTGCGTTAAAATTCGTTTTCAAATAAACAACAATAAAAAACGGCTTGTTAAAGCCAATGACAACAGTTGTTGTCATAAAAGGAAATAGTCTTTGTTTTACAGAAGAACGCGGTTCTGCTATACTTTGACTATACCAAAACAAAGAAAACAGGAGACAGCGGCTATGAAATTTCAATATGAGCTCCAGCGCCTGCGCAAGCAGGCGGGCATGTCGCAGGAAGAGCTTGGCGAACGGCTGGGCGTATCGAGACAGACGATTTCCAAATGGGAAAACGGAGTTTCCCATAGTTAAAGATACCACACCAAATATGACGAACCCACGCTTATA
>UQHH01000022.1 GCA_900540865.1 uncultured Oscillospiraceae bacterium | reverse complement strand
TGAGCTTGCCGTTTGCGTCTACCGTGGCGACCTTCGGGTTACTCGATTTCCACGTCAGCGCCTTGTTCTTCGCGTTCGATGGCGTTACCGTCGGCTTGAAGGAACCGCTTTTCCCCACCGGCCAGCTGATTTTATTCGTGTTGAGCTTGACACTCTTCACCGGCTGGTAAACCGTAACGGCGCACGTCGCTTTCGCGCCGCTTCCGTCCTTTGCGGTACAGGTAATCGTCGCACTGCCAATACCCACCGCTTTGAGCTTGCCGTTTGCGTCTACCGTGGCGACCTTCGGGTTACTCGATTTCCACGTCAGCGCCTTGTTCTTCGCGTTCGATGGCGTTACCGTCGGCTTGAAGGAACCGCTCTTTCCCACCGGCCAGCTGATTTTATTCGTGTTGAGCTTGATGCTCGTAACAAGGACAGGATAAGGGCCTCCGCCGTTAATCTCGTTGACCTGGCAGTACCGGTACATTGCGCTTCCTTCATTGCAATATACCAACACATTCTGGATTCCCTCGAACGGATTCGAGCCGATTTCCTTTACGCTGTTCGGCACAAGTATTTCGCCTATATTTGAGAAAGCAAAAGCATAATCCCCAATGGTTTTGCACTTGTTTTGGATAATCAGCTTTTTTATATTCAAATTGCCCATAAATGAGTTCGGGGCAATTTCCTCAACAGAGGCCGGCACCTTAAATACAGAGCCGGGCTTTCCGCAGGGGTAAGAGAGCAACATTTTTTTGTTACCGCTGTATAGCACACCGTTTACAGCGGTAACATTGTTCCCGCCAGAGGTAACCTTGAATTCCTGAAGTCTGTCGCATACCGCAAAAGAGCCGTACCCAAAGAAATTAATCGTGGAAGGGATTGTGACCGTCTTTAAACTGATACAACCTAAAAAAGCCCCTGCATCCAGATAAATCAAGTCCTTGGGCAGCGTAACCTCTTGAAGGTTGATACAACCGCTGAACGCACAGTAACCGATATATTTCACCGTTTTAGGGATAGAAACGTAACGGAGGCTTTCGTTGTAGGCGAACACCTCCTGGTCGATTCCTATGACATACATGTTCTTTATCGTATTTGGAATCGTAACCTTGCTGTCGTTTCCCAAATAATCTGTAATCCAGACGCAGCGATTCCCGTATTCGTCCGTGTCGGCTGTATAGACAAAATCGCCGTATTTGTCACCTACCGCCTGTGAGTCGTCCGTGGCCGCGCTTACGGACATCGGCATAGCCGCAAACATACCGAACACCAACAGGAATACCAGCAGAACTGATACCCCTTTTTTCATTATTTTCATAAAAAAACCTCCATCCACAATGTAATTTATTCCGATAATTCCATGATATAGAAAAAAGCAATGCCTGTCAATAAAAGGTGAAGAACTGTTACTTTTATTTATCAGCGTTCCTATTTTGCCGCTTCGAACGTTTTCACACCTGAATTTCAGGCAATAAACAGTTAAAAAAGGGAGGAAAATTTGAAATCCGGAAAAAAATATGCTATGCTTATTAAAAATAAGGGGAAACACCTAAAAAGCCGTATAAGAGGAGGCGGGCAAATGAAGATACATGAGTCGGCGGAAAATTACCTAGAAACGATTTTGATTTTAAGCCACAGGAATCCCGCCGTTCGTTCGATTGATATTGTCAACGAATTGGAATTTACTAAACCGAGCGTCAGTGTCGCTATGAAAAACCTGCGTACCAACGGATATATCGAAGTAGACAGGGATGGCTTTATTACGCTTACGGAAATGGGGCGCGAAATCGCGGAAACCATGTATGAGCGCCATACCTTCCTGTCCGACTGGCTGATCCGGCTGGGGGTAGCCCCAAAGACAGCCGTTGAGGATGCCTGCCGCATCGAGCATGTCATCAGCGCGGAAAGCTTTGAGGCTATTAAAAAAACGCAGGCAGGGAAATCTTAAAATAAAGGGAGCGGGAGAAATTCCCGCTCCCTTTTTATGCGCTAAATTCCCGAATGGTTAAAAATATCCAAATAATACGTTTACTGCTGTGCCATCGCCTCGCGCGGGCTGATTTTCGTAAGGCTTCTTACCATAACTAGCTCGCACAATAACGGTATGACTGTCGTAAGCGCCAGCGCGGCTAAGGCAAGCAGCGCGAAGTCGAGCCAGCTTACCACGTAAATACGCCCGGCAAACGGGCCGTTCGCGTTTACTAAATTCATGACCGTCACACACACGGCGGAGAGTATGCCGCCAATCGTAAAGGCGCGCAGCCCGGTTTTTAATTGTTCTAGGTACAGGGTCAGGAATATTTGGCGGTTTTTATAGCCGATTGCCTTAAGCAGGCCAATTTCCCCCTTGCGCTCCAGCAGTCCGCTTGAGGTCGCAAGAAACAGGTTGATTACCGTCAGGAGCAAAATAGCAATGGTGAAAAAATTGCCTGCCGCCGTGAAAACTGTTGCGAACAGCTTAACCTCCGGCTGAATAGACAGCTCCGTAGTTGAGGAAACATTTATTTTTCGACTCTCCAATTCTTCCCTGACTTTATCTACGTTTTCTGCTTCATCTACCAGCACCGTAAAGCTATGCAGATCCGTACGCTCCAATGCGTCATAATACTCCTCAATATAAAAATCACTTTCTGTGGCGTTTACCGCCATTTGTTCAATTTGTTTGCTTGTTTCGTTTGAGACATATATTATTCCCGGATTTCCATTTCCGTTGTAGAGGGTGTCATACACTCCCACAACCTTTAATTTGTATTCTAAAGCAGGAAGTGAATCCCATTGTGTCAAATAAACACCGCCGCTTTTTTTAAATTCTATCACTTCATAATATTTTCCCCATGGTTTTACCGTCAATGTTTTCCCCAAATAGTCTTCTCCCCGTTGCGCCAATTCTATATCGTCCTTACTTTGCAAATCAAAGTCTTTATACGGGCAAAACGTACTCGGAACTAAGCAGGAAAATACCGGGCTTTCGTCGAGCCGTTTGCCTGCTATAACCTTCATCCTTTGTGTTTTGAAGAGCGACCACGCCTCTACCGATGTATCTGAAGGTGAAACTGGAAGAATGTCAGTACAATCATCACCTTTTTCATTAAATATAGCGTTAATTTTAAAAAACTGGTATTCCATCCCATCGTTCATATCGACAGACTGTACATGCTCCAGTTGTCCAACCTTTTCAAGCAGTTCCGGTGTTAACACTTGATATCCCAAATCAGTAAATAAAGTATTAATACGCAATCGCCTTGCAGGGTCTTGATTAATGAAGTCGCTCATGGCATTCTTCAGTGTAACAATAAAACTCATTAGAAACATAAGGGCAATTACGGAAAATAGTAACAGCAAAAAGAGGGCGGTGCTCCGTTTTCCCCTTTTCCTGTTCGCGTTTGCCAAAAAGGTATAATTTTGCAGTCTCATACATCCCATCCTTTCACATCCCTTTAATTCTTTTAAACACATCCTTTAATTTCTAAAATACACTCAGGTTCTTTACTCTATTGCTGTGCCATTGCCTCGCGCGGGCTGATTTTCGTAAGGCTTCTTACCATGACTAGCTCGCACAATAACGGTATGACTGTCGTAAGCGCCAGCGCGGCTAAGGCAAGCAGCGCGAAGTCGAGCCAGCTTACCACGTAAATACGCCCGGCAAACGGGCCGTTCGCGTTTACTAAATTCATGACCGTCACACACACGGCGGAGAGTATGCCGCCAATCGTAAAGGCGCGCAGCCCGGTTTTTAATTGTTCTAGGTACAGGGTCAGGAATATTTGGCGGTTTTTATAGCCGATTGCCTTAAGCAGGCCAATTTCCCCCTTGCGCTCCAGCAGTCCGCTTGAGGTCGCAAGAAACAGGTTGATTACCGTCAGGAGCAAAATAGCAATGGTGAAAAAATTGCCTGCTGCCGTGAAAACTGTTGCGAATAATTCTATTTCAGGTGGAATAAACCGTTCCGGAAAGGCCGATATAGAAATTCCCATATCTTTAATCTCCTGCCGGACGGTATTGAAACTTTCATAGGAATCCGCCAGCACGGTATAGCTGTGCATAGCCGGGTTAGTTTTGTCCCTTTGATACTGTTCTATAAAGTCCGAATCCTTTGTTGCCTTGACCGCCATTTCCTCTATTTTTTGTCCCGTTTCGTTGGAAACATAAATCTCTTTTGGCGACCCCGTCCCAGCATAAGAGGAATAATATACTCCTACGACTTCTAATTGATATTCAACTCCGGTTAGATACTGCAATTGCGTCATATAGCCTCCATCTGCGTCCTCCCTGTAGGTCCAAAACTCATAATTGTCTCCAAATGGCATGACTGTAAAGGTTTTCCCAATATAATCCGCCCCGTTTTGCAACGAAAAGATGTTTTCATCAATCGTATAGTCGCTGACCGGACAAAAGGTGCTCGGCACCAGGCAGGAGAATACCGGGCTTTCGTCGAGCCGCCTGCCCGCTACGACCTCCATCTCCTGCGTTTTATATAAAGACCACGCCTCTACGGAATACCCGTATTCATTTGTAGGCGGCATCATGCCGCTGCAGTCTTCCCCGTTTTCATCCCTAAGCGCGGTGATATTGAAAATCTGCCGCACCATCCCGTCGTTGATGTCGGCCGACTGCACATGTTCGAGCTTTCTGATGTCGTTGAGTACTTCCTCTGTAAGCACGACCCCCTTCCCAGGTTCGTGAAATAAAGAGTCAATTTCAATCCTTCTTGCGGGGTCCACGCTCGTAAAGCCGTCCATTACCCGGTGGAGCATGGAGGTCACGCTTGTAATCAATACAAGCGCTATCACGGAAAAAAGCAGCAGCAAAAAAAGGGCCGTGCTCCGCTTTCCTCTCTTTCTGTTCGCGTTTGCCAAAAAGGTATAGTTTTGCAGTTTCATGAGCGCCCTCCTTGATTGTGGACACCCACCCGCGGGGAAAACCCCGCGGGTGGGCCACTTCACGCAGGCTTAATAATTTAGTAATACTGGTAGGTATCGACCGTGGATTTGAATCCGCCGTACGTGTTTATGTAGAAATGCTGGCTTTGCCCTTTGTCGACCGACCCAAAATCAATGGTCGGGTGGGACGGAATGCCACCGACCAGCTTATATTTCTGTTTTCCCTTTTTTACTCCGCTTTGCAATACATAGCAGTCACCCTGCGTATAGCTCTTACCATTGTAGATGGTAATGTAAGAGCCGAACGTGTCCTTGCGGGTACCGTTATGCGCAGCGGTCACAACGATGGTTTCCGTCCCCGTCGCGGCGGCCTCCGCCGTCCAGGTCCAGCGCTCCGCCGCCGCGTTCGCGGAAAATACGCAGCCCGCGGCAACCATTACGGCGGTTAAGGTGAACACCGCTGTACTCTTTGCAAAAAGCCTTCTCTTCTTCATTTTATTGTTTTTTAACATCATTGTTTCCTCCTTTGAACCGTGTTTTATTTTACACTGCTTCTTTTACCGGCACCTTACCCAGCCCATTGGAATCTCCTCCCATCTGTTTAAATAATTGCCTCCATTCAATTTACAATCGTTTTTATTATTACGATAAAAATATTTTGTTTATAAGCTTTATACGTATATCTTCTATAAACATATCACAATTTTAAAAATATATCAATAACTTGTTATGTTTTGTATAATTTTTGTGATGTTTTGTATAAATGTAAGACGTAAATATACTTTTACTTTTTGTTATATTAAAAATGCGATTTAAAAAAGAACATAAAAAAACGGACAGTCCGTAAAAACGAACTGTCCGTTAATATGCTTATGATTTTATTAAGCGATGCTTATTTCGCGGCTTTCAGTGCGGCCTGCGCAGCGGCAAGGCGTGCAATCGGCACACGGAACGGGGAGCAGGAAACATAGTTGAGGCCCGCGTTGTGGCAGAACTCAACGGAGGACGGGTCGCCGCCGTGCTCGCCGCAGATGCCCAGCTTAATGTCGGGGCGGGTCTTGCGGCCAAGGTCGGCAGCCATCTTGACGAGCTTGCCAACGCCTGTCTGGTCGAGCTTTGCAAACGGGTCGGACTCGTAAATCTTCGTCTCGTAGTACGAATCAAGGAACTTGCCGGCGTCGTCACGGCTGAAGCCGAACGTCATCTGGGTCAAATCGTTCGTACCAAAGCTGAAGAACTCCGCTTCCTTCGCGATTTCGTCCGCTGTCAAAGCGGCGCGCGGAATCTCAATCATGGTGCCGACGTGGTATTTCATATCGACACCCGCGTCCGCGATGAGCTTGTCGGCCGTCGTTGTAACAACGTCCTTTACATACTTGAGCTCCTTGACCTCGCCGACGAGCGGAATCATGATTTCAGGAACGATGTTGTATTCCGGATGCTCCTTATTGACAACGATAGCCGCGTTGATGACGGCGGTCGTCTGCATCTCGGCAATTTCCGGATAGGTAACCGCAAGACGGCAGCCACGGTGGCCCATCATCGGGTTGAACTCGTGCAGTCCGCTGATTACGTTCTTGAGGTGTTCTACCGTGATGTTCATCTCTTTTGCGAGCTCTTCGATGTCCTCTTCCTTGGTCGGGACGAACTCATGCAGCGGCGGGTCGAGGAAACGAACCGTCATCGGACGGCCCTCGAGCACCCTGTACATCTCTTCAAAGTCGCCCTGCTGGTACGGCATAATCTTAGCAAGGGCAGCCTTCCTGCCTTCGACCGTATCGGAAACAATCATTTCACGGATAGCCTTGATTCTGTCGCCCTCGAAGAACATGTGCTCCGTACGGCAAAGGCCAATGCCCTCAGCGCCGAACTTGACGGCCTGAGCCGTGTCGCGCGGGTTGTCGGCATTTGTCCTGACCTTGAGGGTCCTTGCTTCGTCGGCCCACTTCATGAATACGTCGAAGTCGCCGATGATAGCGGCCTCAACCGTCGGGATAGCTTCGCCGTAGATGTCGCCGGTCGTACCGTCGAGGGAGATATAGTCGCCCTCTTTGATGGTCTTACCGCCGAGCTCAAACTGCTTTGCTTCCTCATTGATTTTAATTTCACCGCAGCCGGAGACGCAGCAGGTACCCATGCCGCGCGCAACAACCGCCGCGTGGGAGGTCATGCCGCCTCTTACAGTGAGGATACCCTCGGCGGCGTTCATGCCCTCGATGTCCTCAGGAGAGGTTTCAAGGCGTACCAGGACGACCTTCTCACCCTGTTCAGCCCATGATTTTGCGTCTTCAGCCGTAAATACGACCTTTCCGCAGGCAGCGCCCGGGGAAGCCGCAAGGCCCTTGCCAATCGGTGTGGCGGCCTTCAAAGCCTTCGTGTCGAACTGCGGGTGGAGCAGCGCGTCGAGCTGCTTGGGCTCTACTCTCAAAACTGCCTCTTTCTCTGTAATCATGCCTTCCTTAACAAGGTCGACAGCAATTTTCAGAGCGGCGGCAGCGGTTCTCTTGCCGTTTCTTGTCTGGAGCATATAGAGCTTGCCGTTTTCAATGGTGAACTCCATGTCCTGCATGTCCCTGTAGTGGTTCTCCAGGCGGTTTGCAATCTCGACAAACTGCTTGTAAACCTCAGGCATATCCTCAGCGAGCTTGGAAATCGGGCTCGGCGTACGCACACCCGCGACGACGTCCTCGCCCTGGGCGTTGATGAGGTACTCGCCGAACAGCGCTTTTTCGCCTGTGGCCGGGTCACGCGTAAAGGCAACGCCTGTGCCGGAATTCTCGTTTAAGTTGCCGAATACCATCGGCTGTACGTTGACCGCCGTGCCCCAGGAATACGGGATGTCGTTCATGCGGCGGTATACGTTTGCGCGGGGGTTGTCCCAGCTGCGGAAAACAGCCTTGACGGATTCCATCATCTGGACCTTCGGGTCGGTCGGGAAATCCTCGCCCTTTTCCTTCTTGTAGTAGTCCTTGAACAGGACAACCAGCTGCTTCATATCTTCCGCGTCGAGGTCGATATCGTTCTTAACGCCTTTCTTTTCCTTCAGCTCGTCGATGATGACCTCAAAACGCTTCTTGGAGATTTCCATAACAACGTCGGAGAACATCTGGATAAAACGGCGGTAGGAGTCGTATACAAAACGCTCGAACGTCGGGCTGGGGTTGCCGGCAATCAGGCCAGCTACAACGTCGTCGTTGAGGCCGAGGTTCAAGATGGTGTCCATCATACCGGGCATGGAAGCGCGTGCGCCCGAACGGACGGAAACGAGAAGCGGGTTCTTCGGGTCACCGAATTTTTTGCCGTTGATTTCTTCGACGTTAGCAAGCGCCGCGTAAATCTGCTCTTCAATATCGGCGCCAATCTTCTTGCCGTCTTCATAATAGCGTGTGCAGGCCTCCGTAGAAACGGTAAAGCCCTGGGGAACAGGCATGCCTAGCCTGACCATCTCTGCAAGGTTCGCACCTTTTCCGCCGAGGAGCTCTCTCATGTTTTCGTTGCCCTCAGAGAAAAGATAAACATACTTGTGGCTCATTGGAAACTACCTCCTAAAATTCTTCGCATACAAACAAACGAAAGCTTGTACACATCCTTGTTTACTGACTATGTCAGTCCACCCTGTATTATAGCAAACATTTCCTGAATTGACTAGACTTTTTTCCGATAAAAACGAACTAATTTAGAGAATCAAACGATTGACAATACTGTTAAAAACGTTAAAATTCGGTAGCCTTATGAATTACATCTTGAAAATTACACAATGTGTGAGATAATATGGATGTCTGTAAAACAGTATAATGTATTTTTGCGCCCTTTTGGCGGCGCGTACAGTACAAAAGAAAATGGGGTGCTTTCTATGGCGCAGCGCAGCGCTGTGATTCTCGCGGGCGGCGAAGGCAAGCGAATGAATTCGGATAAACCGAAGACCCTTTCCATCGTGCTCGGCAAGCCGATGCTCCGGTGGATAATCGATTCCCTCAAAGAAAGCGGCATCGGGGACATTTGTGTCGTCACCGGCTACCGGAAGGAATGCATTGAAGATTACCTGAAAACACAGCCGGAGCACATTGAAACGGTGTTCCAGATTGAGCGGCTCGGCACGGGCCACGCCGTCATGATGGCTGAAGAATTTTTAAAGCGGCGCGGCGGCGACGTCGTGATTTTAAACGGCGACGCGCCGTTTATGGACGCGCGGACGATTACCGGCGCCTTTACCCAGCATGACGAAACAAACAGCGCCGCGACCGTCATTTCTGCCAAGGTGGACGACCCCGCGGGCTACGGCAGGATTGTGCGCGATAAAAACACAGGCGCGTTCAAAGCAATTATTGAGCAAAAGGATGCGGACGGCGAAACGCTTAAAATAAACGAGGTCAATTCCGGCGGCTATTGGTTTGATACCGCCGCTCTTTTGAGCGTATTACATAAGATTACCGCAAACAACAACGCCGCCGAATATTACCTGCCCGACGCGCTAAAGCTGTTATTGGAGCAGGATATGCCCGTAGGCGCGTATACGGCGGCGTCGAGCGATACGGTGCTCGGCGCGAACGACCCGCAGCAGCTTGCGGAATTAAACGAAATCGCCAGAAAAAAATTCGGTTGAACACATTTTCAAGCTTTCTAAATCGTCAGATATTTATTTTATATAAAAACCGGGTAAGGGTAATTTTGCGAGAGCAAAATTTTCATAGCCCGGATGTAGGGGGATATTATTCAAAATGAATTTTCACGGTAAGGACATCAAAATCTTCACAGGAAGCTCGAACAAGGACGTAGCGCAGGGTATTGCAGGATGCCTGGGCCTGCCGCTGGGCAAGTCTGACTGCAGCACGTTTTCAGACGGGGAAATCTCCGTTTCGCTGCATGAGTCCGTAAGAGGCTCGGAATGCTTTATCGTCCAGTCGACATGCGACCCGGTCAACAACAACATCATGGAGCTTCTTATCATGATTGACGCGATGAAGCGCGCCTCAGCCGCCCGTATTACAGCCGTTATGCCGTATTTCGGCTACGCAAGGCAGGACCGCAAGGCTAAGGCGAGAGACCCGATTTCCGCAAAGCTTGTCGCGGACCTTATTACGACCGCCGGCGCGGACAGGGTTTTGACGATGGATTTGCACGCGGCGCAGATTCAGGGCTTCTTTAATATCCCTGTCGACCACCTGCTCGGCGCCCCAATGCTCGCGGCGCATATGAGGGAGAGAATCAGCGGAAACACCGACGAATTTGTCGTCGTATCCCCCGACTTAGGCTCTGTTACGAGAGCAAGGAACTTTGCGACGAAAATCGGCTGCCCGATTGCGATTATCGATAAGCGCCGCCAGAGGGCGAACGTTTCCGAGGTCATGAACATCATCGGCGAAGTCGAGGGTAAAAAGGTCATCCTCGTCGACGACATGATAGACACCGCGGGTACGCTGTGCAACGCGGCCTCCGCCATTATCGAAAAGGGCGGCGCAACAGGCGTATACGCCTGCGCGACGCACGCCGTTTTATCCGGCCCCGCAATCGAGCGGATTGAAAAGAGCCCCATCAAGGAGCTTATCCTGCTCGACACGGTTCCAATCCCGGAGGACAAAATGCTCGACAAGTTCACCATCCTTCCCGTCGCGCCCGTATTCGCGGAGGCAATCGAAAGGATTTACGCGGACAAGCCCGTCTCCCCCATGTTCAAATAAACAGGGCGGTCCCCGCATATGCATATAAAATAAAAGAGGTTTCAGTAAGGCGGCATCCAAAATGCCGCCTTTTAGCCGTTGGCCGGACAAAGAAATTTTACCGTGCAGGGAACGGGATTCCTGTATATCTCAAGCCGTATTGCAAAATGATGCAGCGCCAGAAAGGGAAGCAATATGTTTAAAAATCTGTTTCACAAAAGCAATGCCGCCGCGCCGCAGGGGCCGGTGGAGTTTATTGTCGCGGGACTTGGCAATCCGGGGCGGGAATATGAAAACACCCGGCACAACGCGGGGTTTGTTACAATCGACCGGTTCGCGGAAAAGCATAACGTCCAAATCAACCGACTGAAATACAAGGCGCTGTGCGGAGAATGCATGGTGGAGGGAAAGCGCGTCCTGCTTATGAAGCCCCAGACGTTCATGAACAACAGCGGGCAATCGTTAACGCAGGCGATGTCTTTCTACAAAATTCCGCCCGAGCGGGTGATTATACTACTCGATGACATCTCGCTCGAGCCGGGAAAGCTGCGCATTCGCAGGAAGGGGAGCGACGGCGGGCAGAACGGCCTGAAAAACATTATCTACCTAACTGGCAAAGACACCTTTCCCCGCGTGAAAATCGGCATCGGCGCAAAGCCGAACCCCGGCTGGGACCTTGCAAAATGGGTATTGTCCCGTTTTACGCCAAATGAGCAGAAGCTCCTGCTGGAAGCCGCCGAAAAGGCGTGCGGCGCCTTAGAGCTTATCATCGGCGGGGACATTGACCGCGCGATGAACCTTTACAATTCATAACGAAGCAGCCGTAACCCAAACGGGCTGACAGAGGAAACCAATGAAATTTTTATCAAACGTCATCAAACAGCTGTCCGAGTACAAACGCCTTTCCGAATGCCTCGATTTTTTCCCCGCGGCAGTGGCAGCGGCGGGGCTTACTACCGTACACAAGGCGCATATTATCCACGCGCTCTGCGCCGAAAAAGGCGTCAGGGCTTTTGTTGTCGCGTCCGACGAGGCGGAGGCGCAGACGCTCGCAAACGATTTGTGCTCCATGGGCGGGAAAGCGCTCGTCTATCCCGTACGCGACTTTACCTTCCGCGACGTAAACAGCCAGTCGCGCGAATACGAGCATAAAAGGCTCAATGTACTGTCTAAGATGCTGCGCGGAGATTATACGGCGGTTATCGCGTGTATCGACGCGGCAATCCAGTACACCATCCCGCCAGCGGCGCTTCGGGACGCTACCGTAAGCTTCCGGTCCGGCGGGCAGCTGCCGCTTGAACAGGCGGTGCGGGCGCTTACCTTGAACGGCTATGAGCGCTGTGAGCAGGTGGAGGGCCCGGGACAGTTCGCCGTGCGCGGCGGCATCCTCGATTTCTTTATGCCGGACGCCCCGGCCCCCGTGCGCGCCGAGTTTTGGGGAGACGAAATCGACACGCTCAACTACTTCGACGTGGAAACGCAGCGGCGCACCGATTATATCGAAGAGCTTACCCTCACCCCTTCGACGGAGCTTTTAACCGGCGATACGGAAAAGCTCGCCGGTAAAATAGAGCACAAGGCTTCCCTGCTGCGCGGAAAGACCGCCGCGCAGGCCCGCGCGATTCTCCAGCGGGAGGCGGACGGCCTGCGAAACGGCGTGCGTCCCGGCTCGATGGATAAATTCATCGGCCTGCTTTACCAAAGCCCCGGAAGCCTATTCGATTATAAGGACAAAAAAGACCTGCTGTTTATTCTGGAGCCGGTCAAAACAAACGAGCGCCTGCGCGCGTATAACCGGCTGTTTGAAGAGGAATTACAGGATTGCTTTTCCGACGGCACGCTCTGCCGCGGGTTCGACAAATACCAGCTTGACCGCGTGGAGCTGCTCGACATCCTGCGCGGCACGCGCACCGTTTATCTCGATAACTTCACGCATGGAAATTACGAGCTGCCGCTCCGGGAGCTCGTCACCTTTACAGCAAAGCAGCTATCCTCATGGAGCGGCTCCATGAAGGTGCTCTGCGAGGATTTGCAGGCCGATTTTCATAAAAACAGCCGTATCGCCGTGCTTGCCGGAACACAGCGCAGCGCGCAGAGCGTAACGGAGGAGCTTAAAAAGCAGGGCTTCCCCGCGGAGCTTGCCGAAAACCCCGCAGAGCTCGCTCCAGGGAAAATTTATGTGCTGGAGGGCTGCCTTTCCTCCGGCTTTGAATACCCGTCGCTCCATTTTTCCGTCATTACGCACGGGCAGGTTGCCGCTGTACAAAAGCGGAAAAAGGCAAAAAATAAAAACGCCCAGCAGATTTACAGCCTGTCCGAGCTTTCTCCCGGCGATTATGTGGTGCACACCACACACGGCATCGGCGTGTTCGGCGGCATCCAGAAGCTCGACATGCAGGGCGTCGTCAAGGACTATATCCGGGTAGAGTATGCCAAAAAGGATGTTTTATACGTCCCCGTCACACAGCTCGACCTGGTATCCAAATACATCGGCCCAAGGGAAAACTCCGCCGTGCGTTTAAGCCGGCTCGGCGGCACCGACTGGCAGAAGGCCAAGGCGCGCGTTAAGAGCGCCGTCAAGGACATGGCAAAGGAGCTTACGGTCCTGTACGCGCAGCGCATGCAGGCGCCTGGGCACGCGTTCCCGCCGGACGGCGACTGGCA
The DNA here is from genome assembly GCA_900540865.1 of uncultured Oscillospiraceae bacterium. Taxonomy (GTDB): domain Bacteria; phylum Bacillota; class Clostridia; order Oscillospirales; family Acutalibacteraceae; genus Scatavimonas. The sequence goes on along the minus strand of UQHH01000022.1, from coordinate 24,575 downwards.
GAGGGATTTTGAGGCCCGCTTTGAATATGAGGAAACAGAGGACCAGATGCGCTGCATTGAAGAAATCAAGTCCGACATGGAGCGCACCGCGCCGATGGACCGCCTATTATGCGGCGACGTGGGCTTTGGAAAAACCGAGGTCGCGCTGCGCGCGGCGTTCAAATGTGTGACCGATTCCAAGCAATGCGCGCTTTTGTGCCCGACGACAATCCTCGCCTGGCAGCACTACCAGACGGTACTGCGCAGGTTCGAGGGCTACCCCGTGCGCGTGGAGCTTTTATCGCGCTTCCGCACGCCGAAGCAGCAGCAGGACATCATCCGCCGTTTAAAGCGCGGGGAAATCGATATGGTGGTCGGCACACACCGCCTGGTACAGAAGGACGTGGTGTTCCACGATTTGGGGCTTTGCATCATCGACGAGGAACAGCGCTTCGGCGTGGCGCAGAAGGAACGGTTCAAGGAAATCAGCAAAAACGTCGACGTGCTCACCCTTTCCGCCACACCTATCCCCCGCACGCTCAACATGGCAATGAGCGGCATACGCGATATGTCGGTGCTCGAGGAAGCGCCGCAGGACAGGCATCCTGTCCAGACCTATGTGCTCGAGCATGACGACGGCGTCGTCTGCGAGGCCATCCGGCGCGAGCTGCGCCGCGGCGGTCAGGTCTTTTACCTGCACAACAAGGTGGAAACAATCGAGCGCAGGGCGGCAAAGCTTGCGTCCCTGATTCCGGAGGCGAAAATCGCCGTAGGGCACGGAAAAATGAACGAGCAGGAGCTTTCCGAGGTCTGGCGGAAGATGCTGGAGCAGGAGGTAAACATCCTCGTCTGCACGACCATCATCGAAACGGGCGTCGATTTACCGAACGCCAACACCCTGATTATAGAAAACGCCGACTGCATGGGGCTTTCCCAGCTCCACCAGCTGCGCGGCAGGGTCGGGCGTTCCTCCCGGCGCGCCTACGCGTATTTTACTTTTATTCCCAATAAGGTATTGAGCGAAATTTCACAGAAGCGGCTGACGGCCATCCGCGAATTTACGCAGTTCGGCTCCGGCTTTAAAATCGCCATGCGCGATTTGGAGCTGCGCGGCGCGGGCAATATACTCGGCGCGCAGCAGCACGGCCATATGGAGGACGTCGGCTACGACATGTACCTGAAGCTCTTAGGCGAGGCGGTCAAGGAGGAAAAGGGCGAGCCGGTAGAGGATATGGACCTCGAATGCCTGGTCGATGTACGCGTACAGGCGCATATTCCGGAGGACTACATCGAAAGCCTGAGCCAGCGGCTCGACATTTACCGCCGCATCTCCGACATACGCAGCCCCGAGGACGCGCACGACGTCACCGACGAGCTCATCGACCGCTTCGGCGACCCGCCGAAATCCGTGCTTGGCCTTATCGACGTGGCGCTTGTGCGCAACGCGGCGGCCCTGATGGGCATTTATGAAATCAAGCAGCAGAACGATACCTTCCTTCTGTACGTCCGGCAGATTAAATCGCAGGGTGTCGCGGACATTATCGGCAGGCTAAAGGGCAGGGCTATGCTAAGCGCCGGGAACAAGCCGTACATTGCCGTCAAAATGGGAAAGGATACACCCGCCCTCGACGCGCTCCACCGCATTTTTGACCTGTAACAGCCGGAACATGTCCAGTTTGTTCTTTCAGGGAATTTTAATTTGTAAATTTGTTAAATTATTTCTTTTGATATAGACAAATTTTGCGGAAACGTGTATAATAATTTACGCTTTGTATCAAACGAAAGGAATGAGTATTAGAAAATGAAAACTTCAAAAAAGATACTTGCCCTGGCTCTGGCAATGGGCATGTTCGCCGCAGTCGCAACAGGCTGTGCCGACGAGTCATGGTCTTATAAGGACGACCTGAACACGCTGTCCCCGGGAACCTATATCTACTATATGTCGGGCGGCTACAGCTATGCCGCGTCCCAGGTGAGCAGCGCAAATTCGTCTTCGAGCTCCACAGAGAGCGTCGACGTCCTGACACAGAAAATCAAGGACCAGGACGACAAGGAAATTAACGCCCAGGATTATATCCTGCGTGAAGCCGACCTCGCCTGCAAAAACCTGCTGAACACGAACAGGCTGTTTGCACAGAGAAAGCTCAAGCTTACGGAAGAAGAGGAAACCGCCGCGCAGTCGAACGCGGACACCATGTGGAGCTACTACGGCACGACCTATGAGAAAATGGGTATTTCAAAGGATTCCTTCTACAACGCGGAATACCTTTTTGCCGCAAGGTACAACGCCATCTTCAAGTCCATTTACGGAATCGGCGGCGAAAAGGCCGTCCCGGACGACGATATCAAGGACTTTTTTATCAAAAACTACACCGACTACGCTTATCTGCCGCTGAATCTTTATAAATCAGAGGAAAGCAGCGATTCCTCTACCGGCACGACGTCCGTTGCTTTGAGCGATGAGGAAATCAAAAAGGCAAAGGCCGATTTTGACGATTACGCAAAGCTCATCAACGACGGAAAGAATACCTTCGACGAAATCGACAAAATATTTGTAAAGGACCAGGGGCTTGAGGAAAGCACGGCGGTCAAGAATACCGAGGTACTCGACGATTCTTCCATCGGCGACGAGCTGAAAAAGGCGATTAAAGATTTAGACAACGGCAAGGCAACCGTTATCCAGGTCGGCAAGGACACCACCGCGGTGCTCTACCTCGTCTACAAGGGCGACATCAATAAAGCCGCCGAAAATGTTTTCGACGACACACAGCGCACCAATGTCCTGAGAAAAATGAAGTTTGAAGAATTCCAGGACGACATGGAAGCGCAGGCAAAGGACTACAAATGCGAAAAGAACGAGGCGGTCGTCAACAAATACCAGCCCTCCATGTTCAAGGAGTATATGAACCAGTAAAGGATGTGTATAAGAGACAGGGCTTATATAAAAAACAGGCGGGAATCCCGCCTGTTTTTTTATTGGTTTCTGCGTAAAAATACGAATGTTTTTAAATTCAGGAATCATCCGCTGTGGTTTTATGCTATAATTTCCTTATTACAGGGTTTGAGGTGGCAGGCTTATGAAAGCAAAGACAAACAACCAGCTTTTGTTCCTTCTGTTCGCCGCTGCGGTAGGCGGCGTATTCTCCATCATCATTTGGGCGTTTTTAAAGGTCATGCAGCTTGGTATTGCACTGCTTTGGGAGGTTATCCCGCAGGCAATTCCCATTCCAAGCGCCTGCTATACCATTGCGCTCTGCCTGCTCGGCGGCCTTGTTATCGGCCTGCTCCACAGGTTTTTCGGGGATTATCCGGAGGAACTTAACGAGGTAATGGCAAAGGTAAAAAGGGAAAAGCGATACCCTTACCACAATATCCCCATCGTCCTAGCAATGGCTGTGCTGCCGCTTATATTCGGCGGAAGCATCGGTCCCGAAGCGGGGCTTACCGGCGTGGTCGTAGGGCTTTGCTATTGGGCTGGCGACCGGTTCCGCTATGCGGGCAGAAATCTCCGTGACCTTACAAACATCGGGGTCAGCGCGGCCTTAAGCGTCATCTTCCGCGCGCCGCTGTTCGGTTTTATGATGCCGATTGAGCAAAGCGGCGACGAGGAAGCCGCCCCATTTCCAAAATCGAAAAAGCTGATTACATATTTTGTCGCAATCCTTGCGGGAGTGGGCGTATTTGAACTGCTCTCGGGCTTTTTCGGCGGCGGCCTGTCCATGCCGCGCTTTGAAAAGCTCGCTATCTCTTCACAGGACTGCTTTTTTGCGGTAATCCTTGCGGCGGCGGGCGCGCTTTTGGGCCTTTTATTCTTTGCGTTCGAACGTTTAAGCGCGCTGATTGTCAGGCCGCTTGCGCGTTTCCCCGTATTAAAGGGGCTTTTGGGCGGGCTTGCGCTGTCCGTCTGCGGAATCCTGTTGCCGCTGACGATGTTTTCCGGTGAAGAGCAGATGGCCCGGCTGATTGACACCTATGGTTCTTACTCTGCCGGAATTTTAATCGCCGCCGCGGTTGTAAAGATGTTTATTACAAACCTCTGTATAAAAACCGGCTGGAAGGGCGGCCATTTCTTCCCCGCAATCTTTTCAGGCGTGTGCCTGGGCTACGGGCTTTCGCTTTTGCTGCCTGTCTCCCCGGTTTTCTCGGTCTGCGTCGTCACTGCCGCCTCAATGGGCATGATGATGAAAAAGCCCGTCTGCGCGGCGCTCCTTTTAATGCTGTGCTTCCCGGCACAAAGCGTCGTCTGGCTGCTGGCGGCGGCGTTTGCGGGCTCTCTTATCCCTGCTCCGCCTTTTCTCAAAAATAAAGAAAACACAGCCGGAGCGCTTCCCGAGGCGGAATAATCGTGGCCAATCTGCACATTTATAGGATAAAAGATTGTATTTTTAAGCGGCATACGCTTTAAAAAGGAAAAGAATATCATGTCGGGTATTGAAAAACGCTGCCGGATTGTGCTATTATAAATTGTATTAGAATTTTTGGGGGAAAGCAAATGAAGAAGTATCTGTGCAGCGCTGCGCTGATTGTACTTTCTGTATTGTTCCTATGTTTCCAAAATATGATAGCGTTCGCCGTATGGTCCGACGACAGCGAGGCCGGAGAACCCGACCAGTCATATTCCGACTATATTCCGGAACCCGTACCGGACGACAGCAGCTATCCGGAGCCTCAGCCAGACCCGGAACCTGAACCGGAGCCGTCCTCTTCTGATTATGAGCCAATTCCCAGCAGCAGCTATTCGGAGCCTGATTATATACCGCCCTCTTCAGACGACTTCGGGGGCTATGAAAGCAATTATTCGTTCTATGACGACGACAGCTCATACGACGACGGCGCGGCGGACAGCGGCGACGGTATGAGCAGCGCTGGTGTGGTTTCCAGCGTAGACAACGACCTGTACGATGTCAGCAAAACGGTCGATTCCAACGAGCTCAACAGCTCCGACTGGAAAATCGCCCTTGACCTGAGCAGCGGGCAGGACGGGGCAAACGATTTTAATTTTATCAAAAACAACAAATCTGCCGACGACGAGAACTCCAACCACTGGATGCTGTTTCTCGGCATCGGACTGATTGCAGCGGCGCTTGCCGGTATCATTGGGACGATTGTATACTGTGTGAACAGGTCGAAGAAAATTAAGGCCGGCAAGGGAAAGGGAGGTTCTTCTCCCCCTTCAAAAAATACACAGCAGCACGTTTATCAGCCGAAGAAGAACAAAATACAGAAATACGACACCGCCGAAATCGACATCGACTTAGGCGACGACCAGCCGAAAAGACCCTATTGATTCATAAAAACAATTTAAGAACGTTAGGTTCATGCCCCCCAAAAACAATGCCGCCATCGTAAAAACTAAAAGCAGCTTTTACGGCATGGCATTCTGTCGGCTGGGCAATATTCCATGGATTATTGAGCCGGGGCTATGTTATTTACTTTGTGTTGAAATACGAAATAGCATTTTTATTAATCATAAAAAAACGGATTCCCAATTGGGAATCCGTTTTTGTTTTCCGTTTTATTTATAGGCGGCTATAACATACTGGCCGCCGCTTTCGTTCAGGTTATACCGCACGCCGAGCGACGCCGTGCTTTGCTGCGTTACCGTTACCTGGTTCGCGGAAAGGGAAATTCCCGCGCTGCCGCCGTACGTCTGCGCGGCAAAGCCGCCGTTTACGATGGTGTCCCCGCTTGCGCTGAGCGTAAGCGGCGCGTTCTTTTTGTACACCAGGACAAAGCCCGGCGCAAAGTCGAGCGTATAGGTAAAGCTCGAAGCGCCGGTACCGGCATACATTTTTACAATGTAGGGAGCCGTGATTTTATTCTTTTCGCTCTGCGTCACATGTATGGCCCCGTTTGCCATGTGCCCGCCCACCTCTTCATCGATGATGCGGTTGTCCTCTACAAAATCCGCGCGAACCGGCCTGTCTGACGCAAGCCATAAATTCAGCCCTAGATTTTCACTTTTTTCACTGGATGCCATGCCTTCAGTCCCCCTCCTTAAAATTCAGCCCCATAGGCTTCAATCGCTTTCCAGCTTAGATTTTTTGTATCCATATAGGAAAACGTCAGGTTTTTCCGGTCGATTGCCGCCCAATCGAGCGTACGGAAATCCATAATCAAGTCCAAATGCGCCGGCAGGAGCGCCTGTGCCTGGCCGGCAATCCATTTTCTCTGCGTTTTTGTGTATGTCCCGCTGCAGACGATATGCAGCGCCATCTGGCGCGGATATTCAAAAATCCGCGCGCTAAGCCCCAGAGCCGACAGCGCACGCTGTGTTCCCGGCAGGGTAAAATCACCGAAGGTAAGCGACAGCCGCGCAATCAGCATTTCCCTTCTCTGTGCCAGCGTAAGCTCCTTACGCGGCGCGCCAGATATGAGCTCCAGCATCTCAAGCCCAAAGCCCTCCGCCGTTTCTACTACGCTTTCCCGCAGAAGCTCGTCGAGCATTTCATTTACGGCATCGAGCGCCGCCGCATAAGCACACAGCTCCCGCCAGACGGCGTCCGTTTCCCTGAGCGGGTAAACGCCGAGCGGCAAAAGCCGTTTTTTTAAAGATTCCGCCGCGCTCATGACCCGTCCTCCCACTGCGTTACAACAATATCCTTGAGCACATAGAGCTGGTTTGGCAGCGCTGTGCTGTCGCTTGTGTAATAATCGTCAAAGCGGTAAGAGGACACGCCCGGCACATGAAAGACCGCCTCCCCCACACTGGACAGGCGCACATCCTGCCCGACGGTAAGCGAGTCAAAAAAGCTGGTTACCGCCTCCTTGCACTGCGCGCTTACTTCATCAAAATCGTAGCCGTCGCGTACCGCAAGCTCAACATATATGCTGGCGCTAACCGTCTGTGCCGCCTGTATCTTTACGTCTACGTTTACCTCGCGCATTTTATCCATATATTCCTGTACGCGCGCAACCAGCCCGCTCCCCGCGGGAGACGCCTTTCCCGCAAGGTAAATATCCACCGTGCCCGCGCCGCGTCCCTTTGGAACAACGTTTGCGGAATACACGCCTTCAAAGCTTTCCGCCGCATTCTGGTAATAAGCGCGGTTTGTTCCGTTCGGTACGTCCCTGATATGCTCCAAAATACGCCTGCGCAGCGTGTCGTCGTCCTCCGCGTCCATACCGCCTTCCATAGCGCTTGGATTAGTCACCCGGCTGATTCCGGCAGGCGGCGTTACGATTACCGTCACCGCGTCCTTCGCCGCGTTCGACCCGCTGCCCGCATCGGCCGCCTGCGCGTGAAGGTACAGGGATTTATTTCCCTTTTTGATGGTACCTCCCCGCGTCGTGACGAAGCGAACCGGGTTCTTTCCCTGCGTCGAGCAGACGCAGCCCTGTGGTATATACAGGTCGGTCTCCGCCTCCTTTTCCGTCGTAAAAAGCAGTGTTCCCTGCGCATACTGCGCCGGTTTGCGCGAAAGGCCGCGCTGTCCGGCGTGATAATCGAGCTGTTCTCCGCCCGCCGTCTGTACAAACATCTGGCGTTTCAGCCAATCGGCATACGACTGCATGGAAAAAATTTCACCCGCAAGAACCTTTAAGCGGATGCCGATGTCTGAAGCGTCGTCCGCGCTGTACCCCGACAGGCTCTGGAATTTCTCCTGCATCCTCTTTAAAATCACATCATAGGTTTCCATCATATTTTCATCTCCAGACGGCCCTGTTCCCCGCCAAAATCCAATAAAACAGAGAGGCCAAGCTTTTTTTCAGCATCAAACGATGCTTCTACATCCAATATTTTAACCTGCGGAATTTGCGCTGCCGCCTCCTTTACCAAAAGCGCCGCCGTGTCGCGCAGCGGCTGTGTGCTTTCCTTGAGTGTATGCAGCTCGCTCCCAAGCTCTCTGTCGTAAGGAAAGCACCCCTTTTTTATTTTCAGGCACAGGCTCACCCGCTGCATCATTTCGGCAAGCCCGCTTAACAGGTAAGGCATTCCCCGCCCGTCAAGCTCAAAGTCGCCGCTGCTGCTTAATGCCGTGTCCATCTACGCACCTCCCGCAATTACTTTGCCGTTTGCAAGGATTGTCCCGTCGTTTTTCAGGATAAGCTCCGCCCCGCCCGCGGAATAGAGCATAATCTCTCCCGCCTCGAGCCCTTTGTCCTTTACGGCGGAGCCGATACAAATACTGCCTCCGGCTGCGGGCAGCAGCACCGCGTCCGCGCCCTCTGGCGGTACGTATGCAATTCCATACGGCGCGGCAACCGGTACGCCGATATGCTCGCCAGACGCCCGTACATTCACGCTCCCGCCCCCAGACAGCGCAACCGTTCCCTTATCCGCGGCATTATACCTTTCTTCGCTGTTTACAGCCATTTGCTTCATCAGCCACATGCCAGTCCCTCCTCTATACGGTTGAGCGTCAGCGTCGTTGTCTCTTTTCCCGTCAGCAGCTTATACTGCAGCCCGCTTACATAAAGCTTGCGGTATGTTTCGCCGCACACCTGAGCCCGCGCGGCCTTCCCCAGCGCCGCGGTCAATCTGGCGGGACAGGTAAGTACTATTTCAAGCGACTGTTTTCTCCCGTTTTCAAGCATCGTATCCGCCCGGCTTACGGGGACTGAAAGCGGATTTGAAGCGTTTAGAAAACGCTCCCTTTTGATTCCGCTTTCCTGAGCGTCTTTGTCCTCCATAATCATATCGTAGCCTTGGTCATTTCCGGTTTTGACAAAAATCCGGGACAAACGCTTATACCGTTTTATTTTTACAATTCCTTCCGTTATGGGAAGCCCCTCCCTTCCGCCGAAGCAAAGAGGCGCCTCTGCTTTTTTATGTTCACACATCATAACACAGCCGTCGGGTGTTACGGACGGCGCACTGTCGAGGCAGCTTCTGCAAAACAGCGATAAAGCCTGCCATTGCGACATCCCTTTTAAAATTTCAAACCGCGCGGGCCGCTCCTGCCTGTCGCAGAAATACCGCGTAATCCCCAGCGGCAGAATATGGCGGCGGAACATATCGTCCGCGCAGGGCCGGTCGTAGCATTGCGGCTGCGCCTCGTTGTCGAGCAGCAGCGCGGCCATGCTTCTTGCGGTAATCTTGAGGACAATTCCGTTTGCGGAGCAAAAGACACTTTGTTCATCCACGATGCCGCTAAATAAAATTTCATCCCCGTCTGTCACTCTGATTTCCGAAAGCTCGGGGAGCGGTGCTGTATACGCAAAAACCGCCGTTAAATCGTCGGCCGGCACGTCCTCCTCCCTGTTGATACACAGGCTCAGCGGCGCAGAAAGGACAATATCCACGCCTGAAGCCGTAATCGCATTCACATTCACGGCAGGCTCACCTTCTCTCCCGTTTTCAGGCAGTCCGGACGCCTGATATGCTGATTTTCTTTTAAAAGCGATTCCACCGGCACGTCATATCGAAACGCAATGTCCCAAAGCGTTTCATCCTCTTCCACCGTGTGGAACTTTACGCCTTCTGAATATCTTTTAGGCACCGCGTTACTTTCCTCAAGGAAAACAAACCGGTAGCTTATAAAATCCTCGGCGGGCGGCTGGGTAAGCTCTAAAAGGGCAAATCGCGCAAAAAAAGGCTCATAACCGGGCAGGGAGAGCAATCCGCTTTTACCGCTGCGCAGCAGCAATTGCAGTTCTTTATATTGGCGCATGCAGCCGTTTCCGAAAAATTCCCCAATTCCCGTCACGGTTTTCAGCCCGTTTCCCATATCCTGCAAAAGACTGCCCCCGTAAGGCGTTTCGAGTTCGCTGAGGTTCCGCTTGTCCGTTACCTCAATGCTTTTGGGATTATGACGCAGGGTATACCCGCAAAAACGCATGGAAGCTTGTATCATGGCCCCGCCTCCTCCTGCTCTGTAAACGCGCCCGCAAACCGGCGCGCGTCCTGCTCGAACACGTCGGACAGCCGCCGCGCCCTTTCATGGTCGTCAAGATATTCGGACGCGGGCAAAAACACTTCTTCTTTTATCTTAAAATCGCCGTTCATGCCGTTCCCTCCGCTTCCATTCTTTTTTCCGCGCGGATTACGGCTTTTTCCGTCAGATACCTGCCGCTTTGGAAGGACTGCTCAATGCGCTCCCAATTGCAGCCTTCAAACAGCGCGTTTCTGCCGCCGGATGCAATGCACACCGTAAAATTATTGAGCGAAAAAATATCTGTTGTGCTTTTTTCCGTCAAAAAACGGCCCAGCGTAATCAAATGAGTGCCGCCGCTACAGGCAAAAAAGCGCGCTTCGCCTTCCCCAAAGCATTCAGCCGGATAAACGCGGTTTTCAGACTCCGCCTGCGCCTGCTGTACGAAAAACACCGGTAAGCCGTTAATAGAAACGCCGATGGTACGGGCATCCTCTTCCAATTGTGATTCCCCGTCATGGAGCGTTTCCAAAATCGTGAGCTTTAGCCCCCCTTTAAACGCGCAGGCGTTGCTGTCATATTTGACCGGATAGGACTCTATTTTTCTGTGCTGTGTATTGTCCCCGCCGCGCTCGAGCACCTGCGCAATTTCCGCAAGCGTCTGGGCACAGGTATTCCCGCCCAGGCTTAAGGGAGAAAACAGGTCGACAGCAAGGGTCAGTTGTTTTTCTTTCAGTATCCGCTCTGACAGGGCGCCGCTTTTTACATGGCTCATTGCGCCGTCGATACCGACTGAAGCCATTCGCCTCTTTACAGGAGTCTGAAACGGGCTTCTGCCATATGCGCTTACAAACGTGATATTATTAAGCTCCGCCGCTTCTTTAAGCTCCTGCAAAATTTCCTGTTCTATTAAATCAAACGCTTTCATTGTAATCCTCCGACTTTGTTGTGCATGGAGTAACGACAGCCCAAACATAAATAGGTTTATCCTGAAACAGATGAACCTCCGCGCGCTTGACCCTGTAGGCCGTTTTCAGCGCGGGACATTCTATTGTGATTTGCTCAAACGGCTCTGTAAAGGGTATGTCCGGCATCCCGTAATACAGGTAATGGCCGCCGTCACAGTAGCCCTGCGGCAGGTAATGTCCGTCGATATACATTTTATTTTTGTAAAAAAGCGGGTGTATCAGCGCTTTGGTTTTAACGCTTTTATCATTTTGCGTTATAACGACAGAGCTTCCATGCATTTTGAGCAGCTGCTTGATTGATGCAGCCGGATTCATGGCGCCACCCGCCCAAAAAAGAAATTTTCATCCTTCATCAAAGGTGCAATCTCCGCCTTTGCCGTCTCCCAGACCGCCAACGCGCGCTGCCGAAGCGTCTGCCGGACACCTATGCTGATATCGCCCGCCTTGAAGGAAGCAATGTCCTCCGCCGCGCTGCAAAGCGCCATTTTATATAGGGCAAGGGCGGCGGCGGCCGTATTCAGCCGCCTGCTGTTCTCCTCTTCCTTCACATTTGTTTTGAGCATTCCGCGCAGCTGGCCGATTGCCTCCACGCAAAGCGCTGACCACTTGGATGCTTCTTCCGTGTCCAGGCCGGAAATCAACAAAAACCGTTCATAGACCTCTTTAAAATTCAATACCGCCGCCCCCGTTTCTTAAAATGTAAGCTTTTTAGCGGAATCGGTAAATATTTTAGCGAAGCCCGCAATACAGCTGATTGCCGCACGCTCCAGCTGGCGGTCAATCAGCTTATCGTAGTCTGTTAAAATGTCTCCCGCCTGTACCATCTCGAGCGCACAATTTTTATCGAGTCCGATGATGGTGTTGCCCTCAATAGACGGCACATGAATCAACTGGGCGCCCATTGGCGTAATCATTTTTCCGGTTCCCTGAAAAGACAGCCCTGCCTGCGCATCCTGCATCTCAGTCATGGAAAGCAGCTTCTGCATAACCGCTGTCGGCGCGAGAATCGTGTTGAGCTCATACGGCGAAAGGCCGCCCCAAAGCTTGAGCAAATCGGAATAAGTGAGCCCGTCTCCGTCCGCCGTTATCACCGTTGCCGGATTGCCGTTTCCGTCGCCGTTTAGCAGTACGTCGACCGCGTCCTTGAGCTGTGCCCGCGCAATATACGCGCCAATCTGGCGCAGCGTTACCGTAAAGAGGTCGAGCCGCTGGAAGCGCAGCGCCTCATAGGAGGAAACGAGCATTCTGCCCCTTTTCTGAAGCTTGACGAGGTTCTCCTGCGTTTTGACGACCGTTTGCGGGATTTGAGCGCCCTCCGCCACCGGCTTTAGGCTTTTGTCGTCCTGCGTTGGCGTTGAAACAATACTGCGGTAATCCATACCGTCAATTTTTGTGACTGCCGCCGTGATGTTCGGCAGTACGTCGGCCGTTTCCATTCCCTGCCTGACGGCACGGCTTACATATTCGGGAAACAGTGCCGACGAAGAGCTGCTCTGAAAAAATTTTTCCACCGCGTCCGAGTTTGCGCCGCTAACCTTGATATCGAAACGCTTGAGCTGGCGCTGGAACGCGTCGAGCCCGGAAAGCGGCGTACCATTATAGTTTTCCGTCGGGTCTAGCTGTTCGAGCACCTGCGTCATGCTTTTTCCCCTGACGCCGTACATGCCTTTTTCAATCGTGATATTTTCATACATTGCCATCTGTACCCCTCCTTTAAATTAAGATTCCGGCAAAGCCTTCCGACACGTCGAGTACAAGGTGCTCCCTGCCGCCGGATGCCGCTATTTTCACCGCTGAGCCGGATGCTGCGGACAGCTTCTGAAAGCCCAATGCTGCGCTGCCGCTTACCGGCACGCTTATGTAGCCGCCCATCTGCACGCCCGCGTATCCGCCGCGGACATTTACCGCAACCCCAACAAAGTTGTCGCCGTCTTCGCAGGCAGCGACCTCCCCGTTCTGTGTAAGCTTTACGAGCGACCCTTTTTTAACCGTTTCATTGCATGCAAAGGTAATCATCTTCTCATCATAACCGTTAAAAGACACTTTCATATAATTCTCCCTCTCCTTTTCCCCGGCGTACCGCACGCGCCGATAATTTTTTATTTCCGCCAAACCGGCCTGGTTTTATCTGCGTGCGGAATCGCCGCAATCAAATGTGATATTCCTGATTGTCCTGCGCTTTCTGTTCCTGTCCGCCGCTCTGGAAAAGCTGCGGCGCGCGCTGGAATAACGCGGCGCTTTTTCTTTCATATGCGCTTTTAAACGCCTTGAGTTCCCCAATATCCATCTTTTCGGCCAGGCTTTCCATCATGCTTTTTCCAATATCCGGCTGAACGAGCACGCTCAGGCGCACGACCTCGCTTTTTAAATCCGCGCGGTACTGCCTGCCGTACTGCGCGTCATCCTCAAGCGACCTAAGATAGCCGTATAGCTTTTTTACTTCCTGCGCGCTGAGGGAAATATCCTCCCCAAAAGACAGCGCCTTTGTAATTTCCTGCAGCTCTTTCACCTGTCCCTCCTGCGCTTTCCACGCCTTGACGACGCCGGCCGCGCGCTGTGCGGGTACGGCGACGAAGCTCCATTCATACGCGTCCGTCACCCCGGTGAGTACGTCGTGGCAAAGCTTACCGCCGTATGTTTTGCCCTTCTGATGGCGGCAGGCGTTTTTCTTCCTGTCCGCACCGCAGATAGAGCAGATATTTCCGCTCACCGCACAGCCGACGCTTACCTCCTTCTGGATTCCGGAATCGAGCGCAAGGATAAAATCCTCGTTCTTTTTCGAGCGCGGCAGGTACGCCTTAGCGATAAGCCGCAGGTAATCCCCGCCTGTCCGGGTCTTTTTGTCCGCGACTCTCTCTACGGCACAGTCGTAGATACGCGCCGTCTGGTTTCCCGCCCTCGGCTCGTGGTCGAACACGCCCGTTTTGCCTACAAAAAGCTCCTTGAGCGTATGTAATGCCTGCTCGTCGAACCGCTCAAAATCACGGTCGATGTCGTTATCGCAAAGTACGACCGAAAAGGTATAAACCTCTTCCTCCGACATTTCCCTGCGCGTATAGCGGTTAATCAGCGCCAGCTCTTTTTCATTGAGTATTACGCTCTTTAAAATCTGTCCCTGCTTCATTCTGTTCCCCCTCTGCCTGTTCTTCAAGCTGCAGGGCCTGCGCATTTAAAAGCCTTGCGTTTGCAAGCTGCGTTTCGTCCTGCAGGTTGATATTGTTCCAGCAAATTTCAAATTCCCCGTCATAGCCGTTCATGCGCATCCAGAGCCCGCATATTTTTTCAACTACAGGGGTAAGCAGATTCCTGTAATATTCAAGCTCGCTCGTCAGAATGTCTGCCTGCTGGCTCGACATGCGCTCCGTACTCGACCACGAAAGGCCGAGCAAAAACGGCGGAATAGAGAGCTTTGCGATTATCTGCTCCAGAAGCTGGCGTACCGGAACCTCGCTGTCGAGCACCTGGTTGTCCGCGCCGATGACCTTAATGCTCACGTCGCCGACCGAAACAAAGTCGCTTACCTGTCCGCCGTCGCGCATGGCCTTGCCCCACTGCTCCGCAATCTGCTGCGCCCGCTCACGCGTGAAGGCGCGTTCGCTCATATCGCCCGGGGGCTTGTAGGTGACGGCAAACCGGATATTTCCGACCCGTTCCCAGTTGACGCCCAGTGTATTGAAAATTTTCAGCAGGATTCCTCCGACAAACGGAAGCCCCTTTAAAATGGACGTGCCGCAAAGATTTCCCGGTTCAGGATTCAGCGGCGTGACGAGTATCAGCTCTTGATTCGGCACGGGAACGCTTTCGCCCGACGCGCTTTTCATACATACCGTAACGTCGAGCGGGTTTTTCTCCGCCCTGAGTTCAATCCCCTCCAGGCTTGCGTTATAAAGCGCCCCGATGCTTCTTCCGTCTGAACACGGCACAATTTCCCCGACCGCAGTCCCATAGGTAAGCATTTGGTCGAGATATGCCGATAAAAAGGCCGTTATGCCGCTTGAGCATCCGCCAACCTTTACCGTCTTTAAAAACGCATTGATTTCCCTCTGAACATACGGGCTATCGCATTCCACCGTAAAATCCCCGGTCAACCGCACTGTTTTGAGAATGGCGGCGTCGATGATTGGAACCGCCTCCCGAAGCGCCGCGTATAGCGTATGCTCCGCCGTTTTCAGCGGTACATAACCGTCTATTGCCCGAAATGGATGCCGGACCGTGTTTATGCCCTGAGCCGTCTGCACGCCTGAAAAGCAGCCGGCCTTTCTGCTGTTCTTTCTTTTTAAAAAAACCACAGCCTCACCTCCCCGTTCTCTGCGCGGCGATGGCATAAATACCGCCGCCCTGTTCTAAAAATGTTGTGACAAAATACCGGATGTCGTCCATTGCGTGATCGTTCTCCTTAATTGGGGTATCGCCTGTCTGTCCGTCGGACCACCGGTACAGGCCAAATTCCCGCATGGCGTCCGTACAGCTATTACAGATACGGATTTTCCCTTGCTTGAGCGCCGTGGATGTCTTCCTTATTCCATCGAGCACACCGTTCTTCGCGGGTATTACATGGTATATTCCGTGGCGGCGGATTGTCTCGATAAAGCTCAGCGCCGACGGGTCGACCACTATTCCCGCGGGTTCTCTGCCGTCAAGCAGCCGGCAAAGCTCTTCATAATACTCTTCGTCCGTTTTTTGAAAGCCTTCCTTTTTTGAATCGAAGTAATATTCGCGAATCCGGTACCAGGTATCCCCCTGTTCGCCCCACAAGCCGAACGACGCCGGGTTCTTTGTCCCGTAATCGCAGGAAACGGCATAACGTTCAAACGGGCCCAGCGGAATGTCGCAGAACATACTCCCCTGTGACATAAACGGGTAGACGGCGCCCTGTGCGCAAACCCATTTTCCCTCGACGAACCGCTCGTAAAACGTTCCCGTATAAAGCGTCCGGTAACGCCTGAGTACTTCGTCCGGCAAGGAAGGGTTGTCCTCCATCCTAAAATGTAGGTAAAGCGCGTTTTTCTGTTCCCGCTTTAAAATCCATTCCTGCCGGAACCAGTGCTGGGGGTACTCCGGGTTACAGTTGAACCAAAACTTTGAGCCGTTTACAGAGCACCTGGCAAGCGCCTGTTCGACAAAGGAACGCGGCATAAGCGCTACCTCGTCGAACAATACGCCGGATAGCGTCATGCCCTGTATCAGCGCGGCGGAGGATTCGTCACGCCCGCCGAACAGATAAAAGCGGTTCACGCATGCCCCGCGCGAAATTTCAATCACATTGGACGAAACCTTTTCGCGGCAGGCAAACCCAAGCTCAGAAAGCATCGGAAACAGCGGAATAACGAGATTGCGCCGCAGGGAACGAATCGTCTTTCCGCACAGGGCAAAGCTTTTCCCTTCAAACCGGTAAAAAGCCCAGGCGACAAAAGAAATGCCCATGCACATAGTTTTGCCGCTGCGTACCGCGCCGTCGCATATTACCGCGTCCTTTGTATGGTCCGCGCTCTCTTCACACCACCAGGTAAGGGCGCGAAGCTGTTTTTCAGAAAAGGGATGAAACTGCCCTGTCATGGCCCGTCTTCACCCCTTCGCCTATTTTCCAGAGCGTGCGCGCCCAGCTCCAGCGCCTTATAAAACGGAACCGCTTCGCCGCCCTTTTGCTCTTGCAGGCCTGCCATTTTTTCCAGCGCGCGCAGACGGTCGTAAAACTTAATTTCTATCATTCCGTCCTTCGGCCTTCTGATTTCCGAAATGTTGAACAAATCAAGGCCGTCAAGCTCACACAAATCAGGCTCCTGCATAAACAAGAGCTTTACGCTGTCCGCCAGATTCGCAAACACGAGCCGCTCATAACCGCACTGTACCCTATACCGCAGGATTTCATCCCTTTTGGAAAGCAGCCGGCTGATTTCGTCCATGATATGCTCCCTGCACAAAAGTTCAGCTCCTATTGTATCTTTTTCTTTTGTAAATCCCGCTTTGCGTGCGGCTTCCTCCGCGTTGCCGCATTCGACATAACAGCCGCAGAAAAGACGTTCTTTCTTTGTCAGCCTTTTTTTAAATATTTGTTCCACGCAATCCCCCCTTCTTTTGTAAGCAATAAAACCACTTACAAATAACGCTGTAAAAAAATAAAAAGTTGACCGGCTTTGGTCAACTTTCAACTAAAATAAAAACAGCGCACAGCCTTACCCATTGGGATAGCTGTACGCCCGATTCAAAACGGCTGCATTGCTAAGCCTTACAGCGGCGCCGCCCCACACAGCAAAGGCTTAATATATAAAATCTGGGCTGCACGGCGTTCCTTGCGCGTACAGCCCTATATAATCAAGGGGGAAAAATCAAGCCCCGCGTTATCCGTTTGTTCTTCCTTTGATGTTTTTATTATAACCGGCAAATTAAAACAAAGTTTAATCGGTCTGTAAAGAAACTGCGTGTTTTTTATGGAAAATTTTTGAACAGGAAGCCGTTCGACATATTTTAACATTATATGAAAATACCCGCTTTTTCTTTACTCCGTGTGCAGATAATGTTATAATCTGTTTGATAACGGAATATACGGAGCATGAAATCCGTATATCTTTTCTGAAAGGACCTGATAAAATGATTCGCTGTCCAAAGTGTAACAACGAATATAACGAGCAGCTCCCGCAGTGCCCAAACTGCGGATACAACCCGCAGGAAGACGTATCTCGTTTGCTAGAAGAAACAAAATCTCTTTATAACGACGACCAGACGGTCATTCATTCCGATAACGACATGCAGTACCACGACGGCTTTGATTCCCCTATGGACGAACAGGAGACGCCGGCTGATTCCTCTGTGGGTTCCGCCGGTGCCGCCTCTGGAACCCAAGCCCCTGCGGGCAGCGGTTACGGAGACGATTTCGGCGCGGCTTCCCCAAAGGAGGAAATTCCCGAAAAACTCAGGGAATATAATGTCGACGTCAATACCGCATACAAAAAACAGCGCAAAATTCCGCTGGGTGTAAAAATTGTGATTGCCGTCGTCGTCATACTGGCCCTGCTTACCGCCGCGTTGTTTGCGATTGGCGTATTCAAAATCGATAACGGCAGCTTTGTATTTCGTCCAGAAAAGCTGCCGGGCGTCGTTTCACAGGTTCCGACCGACCCGGACGGCAACCCCATTTCAAGCAGCAGCCCGTCAAGTGAGCTGCCGACTGACGAAAACGGCAATGCCATTCAAAACAGTTCTGGCGGCAGCGTTTCCGATAACCCTTCAGACACGTCAAACGGCTCTTCCGGCGGCGGGCAGTCCTCCGGCTCCGGCAGCAGCTCCACGGCTTCCAGCAGCAGCAACAGCTCCGGGGATAATCCCGCTTCAGGCAACAGCTCATCTGGAGGCGATACGTCAGGCGGAGAATCGAACAACAATCCCCCCGGCGCGATTACAATCAACGGTAAGGAGTTCCAGGTCGGAGACACCGTCACCTATACGGCCTATCTAGGAGGCGTAAACAAATCTGTCTGCGGAGTAAACGGTTATGTTAATTATAATTCCAGCCTTCTTAAAATAAAAGAGGATTCCATTGAGTTCCCGGAAATTGGAAACCCAATATACAACGCGAAGGAAAAAGACCAGCTGCTGTTCAATTCCACCAATCTTGACGGCTTTGATTTTGCCTTAGAAAAGGTGCTCGTCAAAGTATCCTTTGAGATTACAGGCGCCTCCAGCGCAACGTCGAGCGACATTTCCCTGACCCTCAGTGAACTAATCGATTTTGATGGAAAGAAGCTGGAGGGCGACCTTACGGAGTCCGTTTCCAAATCTTAATGATAAGCAAACCGCCCAGAACAAGCTCTGGGCGGTTTTTTTATTTAAATTAAATATCATCAATCATGGAACGTCTAAGGCTTATTCCGTCATGAACAGGATGCCGAGCGTATTCGGCCCGCAGTGCGAGGAAATCGTACAGCTCGCGCGCGTAATCAGAATTTCCTTAAAATAGTTTTTGCTCTTGAGCAGGTCGTAAACCATCCGCTCGCGCTCTTTCGAGATACCAGAATGTGTAATAAATATCCGGTCAGGCCTGATGTTATCATACTGGGCGAGCTTATCCTCAACATAGCTCTGCAAAACCTTTTCCAGCTTCCCGCGGTATTTTTTGCCTACGCCCATGGCGCCTCCATGCTCATTATCCACTTCAATACAGGGCTTTAAGTTGAGCAGGTTCGCCCCCAGCATCGTTACCGTGGAGCAGCGCCCGCCGGCGCGCATAAAGTCAAGGCGGTCGATAATAAAGCTCGCATGGCTCTTTGCAGTAAGGGCCTGCACCTCTTTCGCCGCCTGCTCTGCGCTCATCCCCTGCGCAATCCGCTGCGCGGCCTCAATTACGAGCAGCCCGGTTCCTGAAGAAAGATTGCAGGAGTCGACGGGGTATACGTGCCCCAGCTCCTTTGCGGCGGTTACGCAGTTCTGGTGGGAGCCGGACAGCGCGCTTCCGATATTGATATGTACGATTTCATATCCTTGCTCGACAAAGGGACGGAACACATCGATATATTCTCCCGCGTTGATTGCCGAAGTCTTCGGCAGCTCGCCTGTCTTATAAAAGTTTTCATATATCTCATCGGGCATAATGTTTACGCTGTCTTCAAAGCTTTTACCGCCCAGCACGATATGCAGCGGATAAGTTTTCACATGATACCGCTGCATGAGCTCCCCATTCAAGTCGCAGGTGCTGTCGGCCGTGAGCATAATTTTCCTGTCCAAAATTATTCCCCCTCGATTGTCACGATAATTATTTTCTGACAATATATTGTTCCGGTTCGCTTGTATAATAACAATTATAAAGAAATCACCCGGCAATTGCAACATAAAACGGCCGGCTCAGGAGGAAGTTTTCATGATTACATATTACCGCTTCGGCAACCCTATCAATACGCAGGCAGTCGTCACAGAATTCACTCCCAGCTCCGAAGCTCCCGATTTTTTGACCCTGGACAGAACGGCGGGCTCCCTTCGGCTTTCCTGCCGTCTCGAAGAAAACGACGCCGTATACGGGCTTGGGCAAGCAATGCGGGGCATCGATAAACGAGGCTGGCGCTATGAAAGCTTTTGTTGCGATGACCCGAACCATACGGAAACAAAGCGTTCCCTGTATGGGGCGCATAACTTTATTATGGTAAGCGGCAAAGAACCGTTTGGGGTATTTGTAGACTTCCCCGGGCGGGTTGTGTTCGACATCGGGTATGAAATGCACGATTTGCTCGTGATTGAGCCGGAAACACCCGATTTTAAGCTCTATATCATTACCGGGGACAGCGAAAACAATATTGTCACGCAGTTCCGCCAAATGATTGGACGCAGCTACCTCGCGCCGAGATGGGCGTTCGGTTTCCAGCAAAGCCGCTGGGGGTATCAAAACGAACAGGATATACGCAAGGTCGTCGAAGGATACCGGGAAAACGGCATTCCGCTCGACGCGGTTTACCTCGACATCGACTACATGGACGATTTCAAGGATTTCACAGTAGATAATTCTAAGTTCCCCCGTTTTCCTGAATTTGTGTCGGAAATGAAGAAAAACGGCATCCGCCTGGTTCCTATTATCGACGCGGGCGTGAAAATCGAAAAGGGCTACAGCGTTTACGAGGAAGGAGCCGAAAACGGATATTTCTGCAAGGATGAAAACGGCAGGGACTACGTCACCGCCGTCTGGCCGGGACATACGCATTTTCCCGACTTTTTAAACAGCGGCGCGCGCCGGTGGTTTGGGCACCAGTACAAAACGCTGCTCGATTGTGGAATTGAAGGCTTTTGGAACGACATGAACGAACCCGCTATTTTTTATTCAGAAAAAGGGCTTTCAAAGGCTTGGGACGCGCTTGAGGAGTATAAAAAGAAACGGCTCGATATTTATTCGTTCTTTGATTTACGCGGCTTGTTTGGTGCCCTTTCCAACAGCATGGACGATTACCAGAGCTTTTACCACGATATGGACGGCGTGAAGGTTCGCCATGATAAGGTTCATAACCTGTATGGGTATTATATGACGCGCAGCGCGGCGGAAGCGTTTGAAGAAATCGTTCCTGATAAACGTGTTCTGCTTTTCTCCCGTTCCTCCTATATTGGCATGCACAGGTACAGCGGCATCTGGACAGGCGACAATCAGTCGTGGTGGTCCCATCTGCTGCTCAACATTAAGATGATGCCGTCGCTCAATATGTGCGGCTTTCTCTATACAGGCGCCGACATCGGCGGTTTCGGAGGCGACGTAACGCGCGACCTGCTGCTTCGTTGGCTCGCCTTCGGCGTATTTACCTCCTTGATGCGCAATCACTCCGCGCTTGGCACCCGTGAGCAGGAATGCTACCAGTTCGGCGATACAAAGGCGTTTGCAGACGTTATATCCGTACGCTACCGCCTGGTTCCCTATCTGTACAGCGAATACATGAAAGCCGCCTTGAACAATACCATGATGTTCCGGCCTCTCGCCTTCGATTACCGGGAAGATTTCCGCGCAAGAAAAGTTGAAGACCAGCTGATGGTCGGCGACAGTATTATGATAGCCCCCGTTTATGAGCAGAATGCCGCGGGACGCTATGTATATCTTCCGGAGGATATGCTATTTATTACGCTGCGCGGCGCTGAGCTGTGCAGGTGTTCCGTTATGAACAAGGGCGACCATTATATAGATGTAGCGCTTGACGAGGTTCCCATTTTCATCAGGAAAAATCAGCTTCTGCCGCTGTGTGAAAGCGCCGCGTGCACCGGCAAGCTGGACCGAAGGCAGCTTTCCCTGGTTGGTTTCGTAGCGGAGCAGGCGGTATACCAGTTGTATGACGACGATGGTATTTCAAATGTATGCGACAAATCAAGCTTAACCGAAATTGTGGCAGAGTGGACGACGGACGGCTACAGCCTGACTTCTTCCGATATAAAAACAAAAGTCATCAACGGAGGCCTTATCCATGAGTAAAACACCCAAACGCTATACGCTAGGGGAAGAGATTTTCAACTCTGTTTCCCATGGGGCCGGCAGCCTGCTTTCTATCGCCGGAACCGTAATCCTGATTATATTCTCCGCGATTTATGCAAATACCTGGGCCGTCGTCAGCTCCTGTATTTACGGCGCGTCGCTGATTATCCTGTATACAATGTCCACGCTGTACCATGCGATTACAAACGAAAAGGCTAAAAAGTTTTTTCGTATCATGGACCATAATACTATTTTCTTTTTAATCGCTGGAACCTACACGCCGCTTACGCTTTTCTGCCTGAACGGCTGGCTCGGCTGGACACTGTTCGGCATCGTCTGGGGCGCCGCAATCATCGGCATTGTATTGAATTCGATTGATTTGGAACGCTTTCGCAAGCCCTCTGTTGTCTGCTATATTTTGATGGGCTGGGTGATTATTTTTGCAATCAAGCCGCTGATGGAATCCATTCCTCAAATTTCATTGATTTTCCTGCTTACGGGCGGTGTATTTTATACGGTCGGCGTAATTTTTTACGCAATCAAAAAAATCAAGTACTTCCACTCCATTTGGCACCTGTTCACTATCGCCGGAAGTATCTTTCACTATTTTTCGATTCTTTTGGCTGTCATGGAAAAATAAAAATAGAATAGAATTTAAAACAGAAATCCCATTTGCCGCACAGCACTACCGCTGATTGGCAAATGGGATTTTGATTAACGGATTACTTTATTGAATCAGGCGATGATTTCCCCGTCCACCGTTCCGGTAAGACCGGCCGCGTTGGATTCATCGGTATCGATATGCATTGCGGGCGCAAACTTCTCATTGACTCTGATAACGACGTCGCCGAATGTAAGCATTCTCTCCTGTGCGCCCACTTTGACCGAAACGGTCTGCTTGTCTGAAAGTCCAAACTCCTGTGCCGTTTTCGGGTCAAGATGGATATGCCTCTTTGCGGCAATTACACCGCAATCGATGTCCATTTCACCCGCGGGGCCAACAAGCTTGCAGCCGGGCGTTCCGGTAATATCGCCAGACTCACGCACCGGCGCCGCAATACCGAGCTTCCTTGCCTCTGTTAAAGAGACCTCTACCTGGCATGCGCTTCTCACAGGCCCAAGGATTGACATAACAAGCTCGCCCTTAGGACCCACTACCTTTACCTTTTCCACGCAGGCAAACTGTCCGGGCTGGGACAAATCCTTTTTATTTGTCAGTTCAGCACCCTTACCAAATAAAGTTTCAAGCGCCTCCTTAGTTACATGCAGATGTCTTGCCGAGGTTTCAACCATAATCTTCATTGTATTGACCACCATTTCTCCGCGCTTTTGCGCGCGCACGGAACGCATTGCTTTTATTATTTTTTCTGATATTATATTACAACTGTTCCGCTGTAATTTCAACCTTTCCAGCAAATATTTTGCGCCTTTTTAAAACATATGTTATAATAACCTCACGCCGCGGGACGAAAGCCTTGCATGAGCAAGCCTTACGGGGACTGAGAGAACATTGAAACATATTCGGAAAGCGTCAAGCGCTTTCCTTGCTGTGGTTACGCCTGCTTTGCAGCCGTTTCGCATGTTATAATAACCTCACGCTGCGGGCCGAAAGCCTTGCATAAGCAAGCCTTTCGGCGGCTGAGCGAACATTGAAACAGCGTAGCTGCGCCTTTTAGAGCAGGCCTAGTGTGTTATTATTAAGGAAACAGCATATCTGGTATTCGCCGTTTCTTGCATTTATTATGCTTAATATATTTTGACAGCACTAAATCAGCCAATTTCCTGCTATCATTTATAAAAGAAGAAAAGGCTGTTTGACAATACCTTATATAGTAAGAAATTTAGAAAGAAGGAAAAACATGTACGAATCGTGGGAAAATTTGGAACGAGACTGCCTCTGCTGCGAAAAATGCAGCCTATCTAAAACACGCACCAATGTAGTTTTCGGCGTAGGGAACCAAAACGCCGAGGTCTTGTTTATAGGAGAAGGTCCTGGCCAGAACGAGGATTTACAAGGCGAACCTTTTGTGGGGCGCGGTGGACAGCTCCTCGATAAAATGCTGAAGGCTATTGATCTTGACCGCAATAAAAACATTTATATAGCCAATATTGTCAAATGCAGGCCGCCTCAAAATCGTGACCCCCTGCCGGAGGAGCAGGAGGCATGTATTGGATGGCTGAGAAACCAGGTTGCTTTAATCAGGCCGAAAATCATTGTATGTCTCGGCAGAATTGCCGCAATGAAAATCATCAAACCGGATATGAAAATCACCAAAGAGCATGGAATATTCTTTGAAAAAAACGGTCTGCTCATGATGGCGACGCTCCATCCGGCCGCGCTGCTTCGTAACCCTCGCCAAAAGCCGGATGCTTTTGAGGATTTTTTAAAGCTGCAGAAAAAAATCAAAGAAATATGCGAGCACACATATGATGCAGATTGATTACGAGATTTCGTCCGTTTTACTATTGCAATTGATAAGACAAAAAAGCCTTCCCGTAACTGGGAAGGCTTTTCATCTGCAAAACTATTACCGATAATTACTCAGTAACCTTTTTCTTAGAAGCTATAACTGCAACGCCAAGAGCCGCAACAAGAAGCACAGCAAGCGCTACAAAAGGTGTAGCATCGCCAGTCTCAGTTGTGCCGGTGCTTGCAGCACTGCTTTTGCTGCTGGTATTCTTGTTGTCATCTTTTTTGTCGTCGTTCTTAGAAGAAGTATCGCCGCTGTCAAGCTTTAAAGTTTTCTTTAACTCAGCAACCTTCTCGTCTGTCGCATAGTCCGGATAGTTCGCAATAAATGCGTCGAGAACAGCCTGCGGATCCTCACCGGGAGCAAGCACTTCACCGACAACATTGCCGATGCTTGTGATTGCGAAGTGGGGGCC
>UQHH01000021.1 GCA_900540865.1 uncultured Oscillospiraceae bacterium | reverse complement strand
ATTCCTCTACGTCTCGTGGGCTCGGAGATGTGTATAAGAGACAGCCCGTAAAGGGGACAGCGGCGCTTCTATTAGGAGTACGAAACCGTACCGTTTTTTATTTTGCAAGCCTTTCCTTGAGGGAAACAAGCTGGTTTTTGAGCTCCTGCGGAAGCTTGTCGCCAAACTTCGTGTAGAACTCCTCGATGCCCTCGGCTTCCTTGAGCCATTTTTCGTTGTCGACAACAAGAATATCCTCAAGCGTCTTTTTGTCAATATCGAGTCCTTCGATATTGATATCGTCGGCCTTCGGGACATAACCGATTGCGGTTTCCTCCGCGTCGGCCTTGCCTTCGCAGCGGTCGATAATCCACTCGAGCACGCGGAAGTTATCGCCGAATCCCGGCCAGAGGAAGTTGCCCTCGTCGTCCAGGCGGAACCAGTTGACGTTGAAAATCTTCGGAGCCTTGTCGCCGAGCAGCTCGCCCATCTCAATCCAGTGCTTGAAATAGTCGCCCATGTGGTATCCGCAGAACGGGAGCATCGCCATCGGGTCGCGGCGCACTACGCCGACGTTGCCGGTCGCGGCCGCCGTTGTCTCAGAAGCCATGATGGAGCCGACGAACACGCCGTTGTTCCAGTCCTTGGACTGGTATACGAGCGGTGTGGTCTGCGCTCTTCTGCCGCCGAAAATAATAGCGGAAATCGGAACGCCCTTTACGTTGTCGAATTCAGGGCTGATGCAGGGGCAGTTGATTGCAGGAGCGGTAAAGCGGGAATTGGGATGCGCGCCCTTTTCCGTCGCGGTTTTGCCGTTCCAGGGCTCACCCTTCCAGTTGACCGCGTTCTCAGGCGGATTTTTGTCGAGGCCTTCCCACCACACGGTGTTGTCGTCGAGGTTGTGCACGACGTTTGTAAAGATGGTACCCTTCTGCGTGGAAATCAGCGCGTTCGGGTTGGATTTCATATTGGTGCCGGGCGCAACGCCGAAGAAGCCGTTCTCCGGGTTGATGGCCCAAAGCCTTCCGTCGGGACCCTTACGCATCCAGGCGATGTCGTCGCCGACCGTCCATACCTTGTAGCCCTTGCTCGTGTAGCCCTCCGGCGGAATGAGCATGGCAAGGTTCGTTTTGCCGCAAGCAGACGGGAAGGCGGCGGAGACGTATTTTACCTCGCCCTGCGGGTTTTCGATTCCAAGGATGAGCATGTGCTCAGCCATCCACTCGTTCTGCTTGCCGAGATAAGAGGCAATACGCAGGGCAAAGCACTTTTTGCCGAGCAGCACGTTTCCGCCGTAACCGGAATTCACGGAGATGATGTAGTTATCCTCCGGGAAGTGGCAGATATATCTCTTTTCCGCGTCAATATCGCAGCGGGAGTGCAGGCCCTTGACCCAGTCGGTGCTGTCGCCGAGCTGGTCCATGACTGCCTTGCCTACGCGCGCCATGATGGACATGTTGAGCACAACGTAGATGGAGTCTGTGACCTCAATGCCAATCTGCGCAAGCGGGGAGCCGATGGGGCCCATGGAATAGGGGATAATGTACATGGTACGTCCCTTATAGCTGCCTCTCGCGATGTCGAACAGCATTTTATACGCTTCCTGCGGGTCCTTCCAATGGTTGGTAGGGCCGGCGTCTTCTTCTTTCCTGGAACAGATAAAGGTTCTGTCCTCTACACGGGCCACATCGTTGACAGCGGTCCTGTGGAGGTAACAGCCGGGAAGCTTTTCCTGGTTGAGCTTAATCAGCTCGCCTGTGGAGCAGGCCTCTGCGCGCAGCTGCTCGAGCTGTTCTTCAGAACCGTCAATCCAGACGGTCTGGTCCGGTGTGAGCAGTTCTTTCATTTCATCAAGCCATGAAAGAACGGACTTATTATTTGTCATTTTGGTATTTCCCCTTTCTACCCTTTGACGGGTTTACGACGTTGAGATTTATTATAATACAAACGGGCGGAATTATCAATGTATAAATTGTTAATTTCCTGTCAAATTCCCGTCATTTTTCCAGCGTTATGAATGATTTCTTCTTAAATCCTGCAAAATAGGGTAAAAAACTTGCGGATACTCAACATATAAAATACCATTTTGCAGGACATTGAAGGATAAAAATAACATAACTGGCGGAACCGGATTGCGGTACGCAGCCGCGGGAGAGGCAAACCAAATGGAATGGTTTACAGGAGTTATGATGTCCTGAAGGCGGAGGTTCATACGAAGGCTGGCAATCGATAGGCATACAAAAAAGGGCGCACCTTTCACACTGCGCCTCATCATACCGTAATATCGTCCAGGAGCCTATTATTTTTCAATCGACATGGTAGCGTATGCGTTGAGGGATAGGCCGGCTATGTTACCGGACTGAAATTCATAATAGCCCTGCGCGCCAACCATCGCGGCGTTGTCCCCGCAGAGAGAAAGCGGCGGCATATACAGCTGTAATCCGCGCGCTTTGCAGGCTTCGGTAAGCCTTCTGCGCAGAAGGGAGTTTGCGGACACACCGCCCGCCGTCACCAGCACGGTGCTGTTTGTGTCGTGCGCGGCGCGCAGAAAATTGTCTGTAAGGCAGTCTACGACAGCTTTTCGGAAGGATGCGGATAGGTCGGCTATCGGCAGCGTTTCGTTTTTCTGCGACGCGTTGTGAATCAGATTGATGACCGCTGTTTTCAGCCCGGAAAAGCTGAAATCATACGGCGCGCCGTCTACTCTGGGATGTGGCAGCAAAAACGCGTTTTCGTTGCCGCTGTCCGCGATTTTATCCAAATGTATACCGCCCGGATACGGCATGCCCATTGTGCGCGCCGCCTTATCAAACGCCTCGCCCGCCGCGTCGTCGCGCGTTTTGCCGAGCACCGTCATCCCTGTATAGCCGTCTACCTTTACAATATGGCTGTGTCCGCCGCTGACGACAAGGCACAAAAACGGAGGCTTTAAATCCGGATGGGCAATATAGTTTGCGGCAATATGCGAACGCAGATGGTGCACCGGTACGATGGGGATGCCCGTCGCAAGCGATACGCCCTTCGCGTAGTTGACGCCGACGAGCAGCGCGCCGATGAGCCCCGGCGCATAGGTGACGCCAATTGCCTCGATGTCCCGCAGGGTACATCCGGCGCTCTCGAGCGCCGCCGCCGTCACGCCCGTAATCGCCTCGGCATGGCGGCGGGACGCGATTTCCGGCACGACGCCGCCGTACAGCTTATGCTCCTCGACCTGGGACGCGACAATGGAGGACAATACCGTCCGCCCGTCCTCCACAACGGCGGCCGCCGTCTCGTCGCAGGAGCTTTCTATTGCAAGCATCTTCATTCGGGTTCACCAACCTGTTCCATTTTGAGAGTCAATATCAGCGCGTCCTCGCGCGGGTTAGAATAAAAATCCCTTCGCCGGCCCGCCTCCAAAAAACCTTCAGAGCGGTAAAGCGCAACCGCCGGTTCGTTGCCCGGGCGTACCTCAAGGGTTAAAAACGAAAGGCTGTTTTGCCTTGCGTATTCTTTTACATGTTCCAGCAGTGTGCGCGCAATTCCCTTGCGCCTGTAACCGGGATGTACCGCGATATTCGCGATATACCCTTCGCCGCACACCGTATGCAGGCCTATGTAGCCAATAGCGCTTCCACGGGCTTCCGCGGCAAAAAAATGCGCCGTTTCGTTTCCAAGCTCTGCCCGCAGCGCCTCAAAGCTCCACGGCTTTGAAAAGGAGAGCTGCTCAATTTCCGCAAGCGCCTCTAAATGCGCCTGCCGCATGGGGACAATCCGCACGCCGTCCACGCTATTCACCCTGTTCCTGCCGTTTGATAAGCTCCAGCAGGATAATCAGCCTGTCCCTGATTTCTTCGCGGCAGTCCCTGTATACCTGCAAGCTGCCGCCGAACGGGTCGCTGACATTCAAAATATAAATCTTATTTTTCGGCACGCCCATGGTCATCAGCGCCTGGGCGTGGGCCATTGTCATGACGACAAACAAATCGACGGAGGAAAAATCCTCGTCGCGGATGGATTTTGAGCTGTGGGCGCTTATATCTATGCCCGTTTCCCCGCAGGCGAGCACCGCGTATTCCGAAGCGGGCGTGCCGTTCTGTGCGTGAAGCCCCGCGCTGCCGGTTGTAAAATCAATCCCGCATTCCTTTGCCATATCGGTAAAAATCGCCTGTGCCATCGGGCTTCGGCAGGTGTTGCCCGTGCAGACAAATAACAGTTTCATAGAGGTATCCTTTCTTTTTGTTATCCCTTCGCGTCGTACCATGTCTGCCCGACGGAAGCCTCCGCGGTAAGCGGAACATTAAGCTCCGCCGCGTGCTCCATCTCTTCCTGCAGAAGCATCGCCACGCGCATCGCCTCGTCGGCGGGCGCCTCGACAATCAGCTCGTCGTGTACCTGTAAAATCAGGCGCGCGCGCAGCTGTTCCCGTTCGAGCCGCCGCTGGACACGTATCATCGCGATTTTTATAATATCCGCCGCGGTACCCTGGATTGGCATGTTCATCGCGACGCGCTCTCCGAACGCGCGCAGATTGTGGTTGCTCGATACGAGCTCCGGCAAATACCTGCGGCGTTGGAACATCGTTTCCACATAGCCGTCGGCCTTTGCCTTTTCAACCGTCCTGCGCATATATTCGTTAACGCCGCTGTACTTTTCAAGATACGCATTGATATAGTTCTGCGCTTCCTTGCGTGAAACGCCGATGTCCTTTGAAAGGGAAAACGCGCCGATGCCGTAGACGATACCAAAATTGACCGCCTTTGCGCGGCTGCGCATAATCGGGGTAACCATCTCGAGCGGCATATTGAAGACCTGGGAGGCCGTGATAGCGTGGATGTCGTCTCCGTTTTTAAACGCGTCCAGCATGACCTTATCGTCCGCGATATGCGCAAGCACGCGCAGCTCGATTTGGGAATAGTCCGCGTCGACGAGCATCCAGCCCTCCTTCGCGCAGAAGAAGCGGCGCAGCTCGCGCCCAAGCTCTGTGCGCACTGGAATATTCTGTAAATTTGGTTCCGTGGAGCTGATTCTTCCGGTACGCGTTTCCGTCTGGTTAAAGCTGGAATGGATGCGCCCCTTTTCACCTACAACCTTCAGAAGCCCGTCGCAGTAGGTGGATTTGAGCTTTGACAGCGTGCGGAACTCAAGCACGAGCGCGACGGCCGGATGGTCGTAGCGTAACCCCTCGAGCACGTCCGCGCTGGTCGAATACCCGCTTTTCGTCTTTTTTCCGGCTGGCAGGCCGAGCTTTTCAAACAGCGCGCTTCCAAGCTGCTTTGGTGAATTGATGTTGAATTCGTAGCCGACCTCTTCATAAACCTGATTTTGAATTTCGAGAAGCTTTTCCTCCAACGCGCCGCCGTATTCCTTGATACCCCTGGCGTCTACCATAAAGCCGACGTTTTCCATATGCGCAAGAACGTCCGCAAGCGGGATTTCAATTTCACGCAGGAGCTTTTCCTGGCCGTTCGCCTCTATTTTTAAATTGATTTTCTCAATAACGCCCGGAAGCAGCGCCGCGCACAGCGCAAGCTCTCTCGTTTCTTCCGATACACCGGAAAGCTGCGGCGCCTGTACGCCGTATTCGTCGGCAAGGCGCGTGATATCATAGCCGGAGGCCGCCGGGTTCAACAGGTAGGCCGCGAGCATCGTGTCGAAATCAGCGTTTTCCATGGTAATGCCGAGCTTATCGATTGCCGCAAACAGCGGCTTTAAATCGTGCGTTTGTTTTTTGACTGCTTTGTCTTCAAACAAATCCTTCAGGAAGGGGGCAAAGCCGTCTGTATTTTCAGCGACGGCGACCCCGTTTCCGGTTGAAAAGGCGGCAGCTTTTATTTCGCCCTGTTCAATTTGGCTTACGAACACAGCCTTTTTCTCTTTTTGCAAAAGGGAATAAAGCGCTTTGAAATCCTCTGCTTTTTCTACCTGAACCGTAGGCTTTTCCTTGCCGTCTTCCTCCGGTACGGCTGCGTCCTCTTTTTTCAGCCCCATCTTTTCAATCAGGGAAAACAGCTCTAGCTTTGCCATCAAACGCGCCGCGGCCGATGGGTCGCCCGTTCCAGGCGTATAATGTGTAAGCTCTGTGTCGACCGGCGCGCACAGGCAGATTTCTCCAAGACGGCGGCTCAAATAGGCGTTTTCCTTATCGGCTATGAGCTTTTGCCGCATACCCTCCTTAATATCGAGCGTACCGATGTTTTCGTAAATATAGTCGAGGTCGTGGAACCTTCCGATTAAATCAGCGGCGCCCTTTTGCCCGATTCCCTTGACGCCTGGGATATTGTCGGACGCGTCGCCCTGGATGGCCTTGATGTCGATTAATTGCTTCGGCTCCACGCCGTAGGTTTCTTTGATTTTATCCGTATCGTACACCGTGACCTCCGGCCGTCCCATCTTTGTGGCGGCGAGCCGTACCGTTACATTTTCAGAAACGAGCTGCAGGCTGTCGCGGTCGCCGGTCGCAATGACGCACTGCTCGCCTGATTTTTCGCAGGCGGCGGCGAGCGTGCCTAAAATATCGTCCGCCTCGTAGCCTTCGCATTCGACGATTTTATAGCCAAGCAGGGAAAGCAGCTCCTTGAGCACGGGAAGCTGCTGCGCAAGCTCCTCCGGCATCCCCTTGCGCTGGGCCTTGTAGCCCGCGTATTCCTTATGCCGGAACGTAGGCGCGCGCATATCGAACGCTACGGCCACGCCTTCGGGCGCCGTATCCTCGCTGATTTTCCGGAACATCGTTAAAAAGCCGTAAATCGCGTTGGTGTAGTGCCCGTCCTTCGTCGTTAAAAGCTTGATGCCGTAAAACGCCCTGTTCAATATGCTGTTTCCGTCGATTACCAAAAGCTTCATTTTCTTTTCTCCTAAACATGTTGGCCTTACCTGCGGCGCCTGTTCCGGCCGGCGCGCCGGCCGTTCTTTGCGCAAAGCGCAAACGCGGCGCTTTTGCGCCGTGCAGGCGCCGAAACGCGGGGAAAACGCCGTGTGCCGGTTTCTTCTGTTAAATCTCCGCTAGAGTTCTTGCGTTTACGATTTTGCCGTCCTTTAAATAGACGCGCGCCACGCGCTTTCCAATCAGGCACGTGACCTCATAATTGATTGTCCCGCACCATGCGGCAATATCGTCGGCTGTCGGGCCGCCGTCCTTTCCGGTACCGAACAGCGTCACCTCGTCGCCCCTGCATACGCTTGCAATTCCTGTTACATCCGCCATAATCTGGTCCATACAGACCCTGCCGATAAGCTTTGCGCGCTGCCCGTGAACCGCGATGCTTCCTTCCTTTGCGAGGGTTCGGATATATCCGTCCGCATAACCGACCGGTATGGTCGCGATTTTCATCCTGCTTTGCGTTGTGAACGTCCTGCCGTAGCTGACGTCAGCCCCAGGTTCTACTTCTTTGATATGTGAAACGACCGATTTCAGCTCCATTGCCGGGACCAAATCGAGCCTGCCCTTGAGCTTTAAAGAAGGGGACAGCCCATAAAGGATGATACCTGCCCTTATCATATCCAGATGTGTTTGTTTATAATCGATGACCGCGCCGCTGTTTGCGCAGTGGCGGATGTCAAAATGAATACCGCGTTTTTCAAGCGCTGTAACAACATGCATAAAGCAGTCAAACTGATGCAGGGTAAAGTCCTTGCCATCCTGCGCCTCGTCCGAAACGGAAAAATGCGTAAACACGCCCTGCGGGATAAGTCCCGGCATTTTACAAATTGCTTCGGCCTCGTCAATCGAGGAATCGTCGCGGCTGAAGCTTTGGCACATCAGCCCGATGCGCGTCATGCCCGTGTCGAGCTTTAAATGGATGTTGACCTGTACGCCGGCTTTCCCGGCGCTTTGTGAAAGCTCCTGCGCGTAATCCGTGGAATACACCGTCTGCGCTATATTTTCACGGCTCAAAAGCTCCGCGCAGTCGCACGGCGTGTAGCCTAAAACCAGAATCGGCAGCACAATGCCCGCGCGCCGCAGCTCCATGGCCTCTTCAATGTTAGAAACGGCAAACCAGTCGGCGCCCAGCCTTTCATAAACCCTTGCAAGCTCGACCGCGCCGTGTCCATAACCGTCCGCCTTGACCACACAGCAAACCATGGCGTTCTTCTCCGTTTGCCTGCGGATTTCTTTATAATTATGTATGACAGCGTCAAGGTTGATTTCCGCCCAGGTTCGTTTTACAAAACTGTTCATTTTATGCCTCCGGCTGATGTGATACCTTTAAATATTTATTATATTCCCCGCAGCCGTTTAAGTCAATTGTTTGAAAACCGTCCGCGGGATAAATGCAAAGTGTGAAAAAAAACTTGCATTCCATGTTAATTTTTGTTATTATTTTTATGTTTCAGTGTTCTTATAGGAAACAGCCATGTACATAAATAAGAACACAATCCGAATAAAGAAAGAGAAGTGGTAGAATGTCTGAAACGTTGTGGACGCTTGCGGCCTTTGTGGTCTACCTGCTGGTTATGGTAATCATCGGCTTCGTCTATTTCAAAAAGACAAAAAACTCGGAGGACTTTTTCCTCGGCGGCAGAAGCCTCAACAGCTGGACGGCGGCGCTCAGCGCGCAGGCGTCCGACATGAGCGGCTGGCTATTGATGGGCCTGCCCGGCACGATTTATGTAGCCGGCACGGGCGAAATATGGATTGCCATCGGACTGCTCATCGGTACGATACTCAATTGGTTCCTCGTTGCGTCGCGCCTGCGCAAATACACAATCAAAGCGGGCAATTCCCTGACGCTGCCTTCGTTCTTTGAAAACAGGTTCCGGGACAGGACGAAGATTTTGAAAATCATCTCCGCCGTGTTTATTACCGTGTTCTTTTTGGTTTACACGGCCTCCGCGTTTACTGCGGGTGCAAAGCTTTTCAACAACGTGTTCGGAATCGATTATACGGTTGCGCTTGCAATCGGCGCGTTTGTCATCCTGGTTTATACCTTCTTCGGCGGCTTTAAAGCCGTTTGTGTAACGGACTTCATACAGGGCCTTTTGATGCTCGCGGCTCTCATGGTGGTACCGATTGTCGCGTTCTTCCTCATTGGCGGGGCGGACGGCGTTTCCGCCGGGCTTGCGTCCCACGGTGTGGAAAGCGTTTCGGGCTTCCTGAACCCCATGCTTACCTCAAAGGGCGAGCCGATGCCGGCCGTCTCCATTATCTCTAATCTCGGCTGGGCGCTCGGTTATTTCGGAATGCCGCATATCCTTGTGCGCTTTATGGCGGTGCGCTCTACAGGCGAAATCAAAAAATCGAGAGTTATCGCAATTATATGGGTTACAATATCGCTTGCGGCGGCATGCTTCGTCGGCGTTATTGGCAAGGCGTATCTCGGCGGAATCCTGCCCGACGGGGAATCCGAGAACGTTTTTATCAGGATGATTATGGAAATCTTCAACAACGAGTGGGCGCTTCCGTTCGTCGGCGGGCTTCTTCTGTGCGGTATCCTCGCGGCGGTTATGTCTACGGCGGATTCCCAGCTGCTCGTTACCTCCTCCTCCGTTTCGGAGGACTTGTACCGCGGCGTAATCAACAGGAAAGCAAGCGACAAAAACGCGCTGCTTGTCAGCCGAATTACGGTTGTGGTGGTTGCCATTATCGCGTTCTTTATCGCGCTTGACCCGGAAAGCAGCGTTATGGGGCTTGTTTCAAACGCTTGGGCGGGCTTCGGCGCGGCGTTCGGCCCGGTTATTTTGCTGTCGCTGTTCTGGAAGCGCTCAAACCTTCCGGGAGCCGCGGCAGGCATGATATTGGGCGGCGGCACGGTGCTTGCCTGGGATTACCTGCCCATCATCAACGGCCAGACATTAGGCGAGGCCACAGGGCTTTATTCCCTCGTTGTAGGCTTTGCGCTGGCGTTTGCCGGTATGATTGTCGTAAGCCTGCTGACAAAAAAACCGTCGCAGGAAATTGTAGAAGAGTTCGAGTATGTCAAGACGACGAAAGAGCTCGACGGCTGAATTACATAACGGGTTTCCGGCGGGCCTGCGCAATTTGCGCAGGCCCGCGTTTTTGTTATTTAAGAAATCAGGCGTATTCCGTTGCGAACCCTTCACGGGTGTGTTAAAATCGGTTTTATGGGTGAACTATAAAATCAGCGCCCAAAAGGAGCCATCCATCATGAAAAAAAGGGAAAATATATATATTACGCGCATTGTGCAGGCATTTGAAGCAAACGTCGATGCGTTTGCAAAGGAAACACAGCCGCTTTCCTGTGATACCAGAACCGCTTATTTTGATAAAGAGCATAAGGAGCCGGCCGCCTCCGCGGCTTTTCTGCATTATGAAAAGCTTGTCCTGGAGCTTGTTTATCTTACAAAAACCGACCAGGGCGGCCCTAAAAGTGTGCTTGAATGCCGCGTGTGGTTAAAGGAAAGCAGGCTGCCAATTTACTATTCACTTTACGATTTGATGGATATGGTTGACCCCGGTTGTTTTTCCTGCTTTATGTATCCCTATATAGAAAACGCGCAGCGGATGGACGATTGCTTTGGTGCGCTTGCCGGTGATATAAAGCGTTTTCTGCCGCGCTTAATTCAAATTGCCGCTGACCCTGATTTGTGCGCGCGGGCGCAGCATAAGCTTTTGGAGGATATTAAAAGCTGCTGGGACCCCGCGCTGTTCGACGTTGACCCCCAAATTGAGGAGGAACGCCGGAAAACGATGATTGAAAACCGTCTGGAAATGTACCGCGACTGGGAGCGCAAGCGTTTTTGCGAAGAAGCGTACCGCGCATTTTTATCCTGCGATTATGAAAGGGCGCAAAGGTATTATGCAAAGCAGAAAAAAAGGCTTTCCTATGAAAACCGGCTGCTCGCTTTTATGCAGGATACCGCACCGAAGCAGCCTTATGGAGCGAACAAACAGAATATAAATACGCTCACAGACGCAGGCTCCCTGTCAAAGGGCAGGGCCGGACTGATACCGTTGATTGTCTCGAGCCTTGTATTAACAGCCGTTTTTTATGCTGTCTATACAGGCGTGTATTACGCTGCGCTGCACCTTTTAAACCTTGGGGCGCTTTATGTGACGGGAATCGAGTGGAGCCACACCGTGCCGCTTATCCTGCCCGCGCTTTTGACCGGCGTTGCCCTGACGTTCTGTTTCAGGAAAAGGCTTTACCGGCTGGCGCTGCGCAAACGCGCGGAGCATTTGATTGAGTACGACGCAATTTTAAACACAGGCACGGCGTTTCGCCTGATGGGGGCGCTTACGATTGCCGCGGTTGTTGTAAGCCTTCTGTTCACCATAATGAGCGCGAACAATAATATTGCATTTTATGAAGCTACGGTGACAAACCGCT
Organism: uncultured Oscillospiraceae bacterium; assembly: GCA_900540865.1. GTDB lineage: Bacteria > Bacillota > Clostridia > Oscillospirales > Acutalibacteraceae > Scatavimonas. The sequence goes on along the minus strand of UQHH01000021.1, from coordinate 27,497 downwards.
CAGCGCGCGGCGCTTTTTCGGGAGGCTCATGTTCCTATGCGGATATTAAAGAGGTGCTCGTACTGCACGGCCAGCGGAAAGACGGGAGCGAGTTTAAAAAATTTGCCTTGATGACCAATCGCTACGGCGGCCTGGAGCTGAGCGACTATATGTCCGAGCAGGAATTTGAAACAAAGCTGCTTCCCCTTTTAGAGGAGAAGGGCGTTCCGGTTACGCAAATTAATAAAAACAGTGCGGATTGGGGAGATACGGATACAGCAAAATCCGGCTGACTATGTCGAACGGCTTACATTGTGAAAAGCCGTATTTCCATCGTTTGCTTTAAAATTTTGAAAAACCAGGGCGGCAGATGGCGCCATATAATTTGAATTTTATTTTTTCCAATAACTGTACCATAATATTGGAGCGATTGCTGCCGATAATAACGATTAAGGGTGGAATTTATGAATATACTTGCAATAGGCGATGTAGTTGGAAGCGTTGGGTGCGAATTCCTGCGCAAAAAGCTCAGCCAGTTTAAAAAACTCAAGGCGGTCGACCTCGTAATCGCAAACGGTGAAAATTCAGCCGACGGCAACGGGATTACGCCGCAAAGCGCGGAATTCCTGTTTCAAAGCGGCGTAGACGTCATCACGACGGGCAACCACGCTTTCCGCAGGAAGGAATCCTATGCGCTTTATGATGAATGCGAATATTTAATCCGCCCGGCAAACTATCCGCAGGGTACGACGCCGGGCAGGGGCATGTGTATCGTCGATATGGGCAGGGTACAGGTAGCGGTGCTCAATATCATGGGCACGGCGTTTATGGAAGCGCTCGCTTGCCCGTTTCAAACGGCCGACAGGCTGATAGAACGGGCGAAGGAGCAGGGCGCGAAAATTATACTGGTCGATTTCCACGCGGAGGCAACGGGTGAAAAGCGCGCGTTCGGCTATTATCTCGATGGGAAGGTTTCCGGGGTGTACGGCACGCATACGCATGTGCCGACTGCGGACGAAACGGTTCTTCCAAATGGAACGGGGTATATTACGGACGTCGGTATGACGGGCGTTATCCATTCGGTGCTTGGCGTTAAGACGGAAATCATTATCGCAAAGCTCAAGGATAAGCTGCCGCAGCGGTTCGATTTGGCAAGCGGCGACTGCAAGCTCGACTGCATTCTGTTTGAAATCGATGAAAAGTCGGGGAAAGCCCTGTCGGTGGAACGTGTGGAAATAATGTGAGCATGTTGCCGCCGCATATGACGGGGACGATACCACGGGTTGTGTACAATGCCCATATTTCCAGCGATGTATTGAAATTCCGCACCGAACTATGCTATAATAAAAAGCACGCTTAAATGCGTGATACCGGCAGTTTACCGGCTGCCTCTCTATTAAGGAAGTGTTTTGTATGGTCAACGGCGTGTCTTTAAAGGACGCCATTATATCCGGCGCCAATCATATCACCTCTCAGAAATCTTCGATTGATGATCTCAACATATTCCCTGTTCCGGACGGCGACACAGGTACCAATATGTCTATGACAATCGGTGCCGCGGCTGCCGAGCTCAAGAAGATGGAGGCCGATAGCGTAGGCGCTGTTGCCAAGAAAGCCGCTTCCGCGCTGCTGCGCGGCGCAAGGGGCAATTCCGGCGTTATTCTTTCGCTATTGTTCCGCGGCTTTTCAAAGGGGCTTGAGGGCAAAGAAGCCGCGTCCGGCTCAGACCTTGCAAACGCGCTTTCCATCGGCGTGGAGTCTGCTTACGGCGCCGTTATGAAGCCGACGGAGGGTACCATCCTTACCGTTGCGCGGGTCGCCTGTGAGGCGGGTAAGGCGTACGCGCAGGAAAACGACGACCCGGTCGCCGTGTGGGACGTCATCTGTAAAGCAGCCGAGGAAGCGCTGCTTACCACGCCGGAGCTTCTTCCGGTGCTCAAAAAGGCGGGCGTCGTCGATGCGGGCGGCAAGGGCCTTTGCGTAATTTTTGAAGGAATGATGTCTGTCTTTAGAGACGGCGTTATCATTGAATATAAAGAAGTAAAAACAGACGGCGAAGAGGAAGAATCAGACTTTTTCCGCAGCGCTGCCGCGGAATTCGACGACGACATCCGTTTTACGTATTGTACGGAATTCATCGTCGGGCGCGAAAAGGAAACGGAGAAACAGCCCGTCGACCTGCGCCGCTACCTGGAGTCAATCGGCGACTGCGTCGTGGTTGTGGACGACGACGAAATTGTCAAAGTGCATGTCCATACCGAAGACCCGGGTAACGCTTTGCAGGCCGGTTTGGAGTTTGGCTCACTGCTCACCGTCAAGGTGGAAAACATGAAGGAGCAGCACAAGGCCGCGAAGGAAAACGAGCAGGAAAAGCAAAAGCATGCAAAGAAAAAGGAAAAGCTCGTGGAAGCGGTGCCGGAGGAGGAAATCGGCTTTGTCGCGGTTGCAGCGGGTGAAGGCCTTTCCGAGCTGTTCAGGGATTTGGGCTGCAGCCACGTCGTCAGCGGCGGGCAGAGCATGAACCCCAGCACGGACGATATTATGGAGGCGGTAAAGGCGACCGGCGCAAAGACGGTGTTCGTACTGCCTAACAATAAAAACATTATCATGGCGGCGGAGCAGGTCGTGCCGCTCGTCGAGGACAGGAAGGTCGTTGTGCTTCCTACCAGGACGATTCCACAGGGGCTTTCCGCAATGCTCGCTTATGACCCGGACCTTACGGCGGACGGCAACAAGCAGCTCATGCTTGACGCTGCTTCGGGCGTAACGACCGGACAGGTGACATTTGCCGCGAGAAACTCTGAGTTCGGCAGCACAAAAATCAAAGAGGGCGAGATTATCGCGCTCGAAAACGGCAAGCTCTGCATTACCGACAAGGACGACCCGGTAAAAGCGGCGTATAAGCTGACAAAGAGCATGGTGAAAAAGGACACCTCATTCATCACCATTATTTACGGCGAGGATATCTCCGACGAGGACGCGCAGGCGTGTCTCAGGCAGGTGCAGGCAAAGTACGGCTCCGGCGTAGACGTTACGCTCGTAAACGGTGGGCAGCCGATTTACTACTTTATCATCTCCGTGGAGTAAAATTTATCGATTACAGGGCGGCTCCGGCCGCCCTTTTTATATTTGCTGGACGACTGGGAGGTTTTATAATGGTAATCAGGGAAATCAGATACAGGGAATATGCTTTTTTAAATGAAATGCTGTACCAGGCGCTGTTCGTCCCAAGGGGAGAGAAGCCCTTCCCGCGCGACATTATAAAAAAGCCTTCCCTTGCGCGATATATCGATGACTTCGGCAGAAAGGGAGATGCTTGTTTTGTCGCGGAGCAGGAGGGCGTGCTCTGCGGAGCAGCCTGGGCGCGGTTTTATAGCAGGGAAGAGATGGGCCCGGAGTTTATCGATGAATTTACACCGGAGCTTTCCATCGCGCTATACGAACAATACCGGGGAAAAGGGGTTGGCACCCGATTGCTGCGCGCGCTGTTACAAAATCTGAAAGATAACGGCGTGATGCAGGCGGTGCTCAGCGCTAAAAAAGAAAACCGCGCGGTCAATCTGTATAAAAGGCTGGGCTTTGAAATCGTTCGGGAGAATGAAGATACCTATATTATGGTAAAAGCCCTATGACAGTGTTTGATTGCGCAAAAAGTGCGAACCATAAGCAAACAGAAAAAACTAGGGAGGTTCGCACCATAAAAAACAGTTTGAAATATTGTATTTTTATGATAGAATAGTATAAAAGAAGTGTTTTTTGATTATTTTGTACAGGTGGAACGCGATTTCCTGTGCAAATTCAGCTTCTTTTGCTGTCGCTTCCCGCATGGGAAGCGTGGATTGAAATGTTTTTGACGTGGCTCTTTAGCCTTATCCCCGAGTCGCTTCCCGCATGGGAAGCGTGGATTGAAATGGATGACGGCGTCGACAATCTGTATCTCGACGCCGTTCGCTTCCCACATAGGAAGCGTAAAGTGACATTCATAGCTCTTTTCCCACCTTTGCCGCCCTATGGGCGGCAAAATAATACCATAATCTGTAATGAAACGGAGGATGCCCGGATGGCGTCGTTGTTTGAAAAACCAATCGAAACGCTTTCGGGCGTGGGGGAAAAGCGCGGCGGGCTTTTTCGCAGGCTCGGCGTGCGTACCGTCGGCGAGCTGCTGCGCTATTACCCGCGCGGCTATGTAGACCACAGCCATCCCGTTTTGATTGCGCAGACGCAGGCAAACGAGGTCTGCTGCATCAAAGCGACGGTTGAAGGCGCGGTGAACGAGCACCGCATCGCGGGCGGCAGGCTTTTGTCGCGCATGCGCGTGTACGACGAGAGCGGCGCGCTCCCGATTACCTTCTTTAATAACCGCTATATCAAAAATATGCTCAAGCCCGGGGAAACGTATATTTTCTGCGGAAAAATCACGCAGGGCACCGGACGCAAGGAAATGACCGCGCCGGAATTCTCCCCGGCACAGCAGGGGCAAAGGGTGCGCCCCGTATACAGCGCGACTGCGGGGCTTTCCTCCCGCCAGATAGAAACGGCTGTGGAACGCGCGCTTTTGCTGCTGCCCGAAAAGGTCAAGGAACCGATTCCACAGAAGATTATGAAAAAATACAGCCTCTGCGGCTTGCGCGAGGCAATTGAAAATATCCACTTCCCAAGCAGTGAACAGGCGTTGAAAGACGCGCGCCGGCGCCTCGTTTTTGAGGAGCTTTTGATTTTAAACCTCGGCCTGCGCCGGCTCAAGGCCGGCAGGAAAAGCGAAACGTCTATCGTTATGGAGAAGGACTATGCGGGGGATTTTTTTAACCTCCTGCCGTTCCGCCCGACGAGGGCGCAGCTGCGCGCTGCGGGCGATTGCGTGCGCGATATGACAACGGGCGGCCCGCCGATGAACCGGCTCATACAGGGGGACGTCGGCTCGGGAAAAACAGCGGTCGCGGCGGCGCTTTGCTACTGCGCCGCGAAAAACGGGTGGCAGGCGGCCTTCATGGCGCCAACCGAAATTTTGGCGGAACAGCACTTCCAATCCTTAAGCGGGATTTTGGAGGGAACCGGCGTGCGTGTGGAGCTGCTCACCGGCTCAACAAAGCCCGCTCAAAAAAAGAAAATCAAAGAAAGCCTGCTGCTTGGGGAAATCGACTTGATTATCGGCACGCACGCGCTGATTTCCGACGGCGTGGAATTCTGCCGGCTGGGGCTGTGCGTCACGGACGAGCAGCACCGGTTCGGCGTGTCTCAGCGGGCAAAGCTCCTTGCAAAGGGAGAGAATCCCCATCTGCTCGTTATGTCGGCAACGCCTATCCCTCGGACGCTCGCCCTGATTATTTACGGGGACCTCGATATTTCCGTCATCGACGAGCTGCCGCCCGGCAGGCAGGCGGTCGATACGATGCTAATCGACAGCGCGAAGCGCCACCGTATGTACGGCTTTATGAAAAAGCTCATAGGCGAAGGGCGGCAGTGCTACATCGTATGTCCCGCGGTGGAAGAGGGCGAGCTGCAGGTGGCCTCCGCGCAGGAATACGCCGAAGAGCTTCAAAAGTTTGAATTCAAGGGTTACCGCGTCGGCCTGCTCCATGGAAAAATGAAGCCGTCTGACAAGGAGCATATCATGCGCGCGTTTGCGGACGGGAAAATCGATTTGCTCGTATCCACGACGGTCATCGAGGTCGGCGTGGATGTTCCAAACGCCGTCGTTATGGCGGTAGAAAACGCGGAACGCTTTGGGCTTTCACAGCTTCACCAGCTGCGCGGGCGCGTCGGCAGGGGACGGTATAAATCTTACTGTATTTTGATTTCAGACGCGCAAAACGAAGAGACCGTTGCCCGCCTGCGCACCATGTGCCAGACGAATAACGGCTTTGAAATTGCGGATATGGACTTGAAGCTCCGCGGCCCCGGCGATTTTTTCGGCGCGCGCCAGCATGGATTGCCGGAGCTTAAAATTGCCGATTTGACCGACATGGACGGCCTGGACGCCGCGCAGCAGGCAGCCCGGGAAATCCTGGAGGAAAGCCCGGACCTGTCGACAGGCGCCGCAAGGAGCCTGCGCGCCGAGATACGCCGGCTATTCGGCAGGGTAGGAGAAAACGGCCTGAATTAATCTGGTATCACGATTTGAACGGTGCTTCCCTTTTTGGAGGGGAGCACCTCTATTTTTGCGCCGATTCGGCTCTTTAATTCCGAAACATGCGAGATAATCCCAACCAGCCTGCCCATGCTCCTGATGCGGTCGAGCGCTTTGAGCGCGGTGTCCAATGTCTCCCGGTCGAGTGTGCCGAAGCCCTCGTCAATAAAAATGGAATCGAGCCGAACGCCTCCGGAATAGCTCTGCACGACGTCACAGAGCCCGAACGCAAGGGATAGCGAGGCCAGAAACAGCTCACCGCCGGAAAGCGTATATACGCTGCGCGTGCCGCCTGCGTACGCGTCGAAAATTTCTATATCCAGCCCCTTGAGAGCGTTGCCGCCCGTGTTTTCCAATATGCGGCTCAAGCTGTAGCGGCCGTTTGAAAATACGGAAAAGTATTCGTTTGCCTGTATGATGATATCGTCGAGCATCATGCCGAGCACGAACATCTTTATCGGCGTTTTGCCCGGGTTTGCGCCAGATAAGAATTTAGAGAGGCGCTGCGCCTCACCGAAGCCTTGCTGTACCTTTTCCGACGCTTCGTCGGATTTTTTAAGCAGGGTAAGGCTTTGACGTACGGAGGACAGGCTTTGCTGCAGCCGCCCCGTTTTTTCAAGAGAATCCTTTTGTTCCTGCCTTGCATTAATCAGCGCGCTGCTGTAAGCGTCCATATGTTCAGGATGGATTCCCTTATGCTCTCCGAGATACGTTTGATACTCTATTTGCGCCCGCTCCAGAAGCCTCTGCGCGTCCGTAAGCTTTGCCTGCGCGACCTGAACGTTTTGTGCCGTCTGCGCGAGCGCTTGCTCCAGGGCGGCTGTTTTGTTCTGCGCGTCCTTCTCCCGGTTCTTTGTATCCCGAAGCCGGGCCTCAAGCTCCTGCGGGTCCGCACCGTCTTTGGGCAAATATTTTAAAAGCGCGCGCAGCTCCCCGTTTAAGCTTTCCAGAAGGCGGGCGATTTCCTCCCGCTTTGCTTTACAGGCTTCCATCTTTTTTTGTGCCGTTTCGTACTCGCTTCGCCGCTGCTGAAGCAGCTTTTGCGCGCGCGGCAGCTTTTCCTGGAGAGCCTGCGCGTCTTCCAGCTCCTTTTTTGCCTTTTCGTGGTCGCGGACAAAGGTTTTATAGTATATATTATAGCCGTCGCATACCGCCTGCTGGCGGGACAGCTCGTCCTGTATCTGGGAAAGGCGCGCCTGCGCGTCCAGAAAACGCAGCTTGCTTTCTTCCTCCGTTTTTCCGGCGCTGTTAACGAGCGCTTCCAGCTTTTGCGCCTGCCGCTGCAATTCATTCAATCCCGTGTTGTTTTGGCAGGCGGGGGAGGGGTGCTGTACAGAACCGCAGACCGGGCAGGGCGTGCCGTCTGTGAGCGTCAGGGACAGCGTGAACGCCATGTTCTCCTGAATCTGCCTGGTAATTTGTTCATGCTTATCCTTCAGGGCACAGAGGTTTATTTTGTTCTCTTCCCACTTGCCCTGCTCCTGGCTCGATTCCTTCTGTGCGGAATCGAGGCGTGTTTTCAGCTCTCTGAGCTTTTGGTAGGCTTGCGCGATTTCAGACAGCGTCTGGTATTTTGTAAACAAAATGGGAATCCGCTCGATTTCCTGCCTCAAACGTTCCAGATACGCTTCCCCTTTGGCGGTGTTTTCCTGCGCCTGCCTTTCCGCGGCTTGCGCCTGTTCCTGCGCATTTTTAACCTGCTCCTGTTCAAGCTCAAGCGCCGCGGCGCGTTTGCGAAGCGCCTGCGCTTCCAGGGCGCTTTTATACGCCGACTCCAGCTTGGGGATTTCAGACAGCGCCCGGTCGCGCCGTTCCTTGAGCGAGGGAATTTCCTGCGCCTGCTGCTGCGCGTTTTCAAAATGGGCTTTGCTTTGCCCAAATTGCTCCTTTGCCGCGTCGAGCGCCTGCTCCTGTTGCTTTAACAGGCTTCGGTATTCCGTTATTTTTTGTGCCGCTTTCAGTTCCTGTTCGGCTTTATCCACCGTTTCCTCCAGCCTCTGCGCATCCCGGAGCGCCGTTTCATAAGAAAGGCGTATGCTTTCCTCCTTTTCTTCAAGCTGGGAAGTGTTTTCGACCTGCTCCCGTTCCAAAACAGAGCGGCGCGTAAGCGTCAAGTCCTCCAGCTGCCGCTGTAAAGCGGCAGCCTGCGCGGTAATGAGGTCCGTGGCCTTCGACCAGCGCTGTGTGGAAAAGAGCTTTTCAAATATTTTGGCTTTATCGGCGGAGGAGGAGAGAAGCAGCCTGCGGAATTCCCCCTGCGGCAGCATAATGACTCTGGAAAACTGCTCGCAGTCGAGCCCCAGAAGCTCCTGCGCGCATTGCGCGACTTTACTTTCCGCGCCCGACAGCAGGAGCTCCCATTCCCCGTTTTCCATCCGGTAACAGGCGTGCTCTTCCTTGATTTTATGTTCACCTGTCCGGCGGGCGGCATATACGCTTTGGCTCCTTGTAAAACGGTAGCGCACGTCCCCCAGGGTGAAGCTATAGTCGACAAGGGTTGGCGTTTCAGCCGGCGCGCCGATGCTGCGCATCTGTTTCCAGCTGCGCAGGCCGCCGGTTGCCCGCGCGAAAAGGGCAAAGCAGATTCCGTCCAGAATCGTCGTCTTGCCGCCGCCCGTCGCCCCGGTAATGAGGAACAGGCTGTTTGCACCCAAGCGGGTAAAATCCACCTCTGTTTTGCCGAGATACGGGCCGAAGCCCTGCATAATCAATTTTTCCGGTTTCATAGGCTTTCCTCCCGCGCCTGATTCATCGCCTGCAAAAAGAGCGCCCGGTCGCCCGGAGTGGCCTCGGAGGAACAAATCTGCGAGAGAAAGAGGTTGAAAATTTCCTCGTCGGTGCTCGTCCGGCTGATTTTCTTTTCACTTTTTGCCTGTGTACGCGATAAAAACTCGCTTTTAAGCCCCAAAATGTTCGGATAATATTCCCTCAGCCTGTCAACCGGCATGTAAACGGGGCGGTCGTCTGTAAGCTGTACAAAAACAAAATCATCGTCCTTTTTTTGCTTTCCCTTTTCGCAAAGCCCGTCAAAGCTGCCGGTGAGCGTTTTCATATCGTGCTTTGCCTTTACCGGAATCCGCCTGATTTCATAATCCTTTCCTTCCATATCGATAATGGAGAGCGATTTTTTTTGATGCTCCTCGTCGAACGAATATTTCAGCGGCGAACCGCTGTAAAAGACGTTTTCTCCCGCCTTCTGCGGCGCGTGCAGGTGCCCGAGCAGCGTCAGGTTGAACGGCTCAAACAGGGAGGAGCTTACCTCGCCGCTTCCGCCGACGTATATCGGGCTTTCGCTGTCGCTTACCGTGCAGCCTGTAACGAAGCAGTGCGCGCAGAGAATATGTACCGCTTTTTTATCGAAGCCCTGCGCAATTTGCCCGGAAGCGGCGCGGTAGGCCTCAGAAAAGCCGCGGATTTCTTCATTTTTATAATATGCCCGAAGCTCGGCCGGCTCAAAATAGGGGAGCAGGTGGAAATGGTACGCGGTCCCAGCCTTTTCTAGCGCGATAGGAGAGAATGCGTCCCCGATTTTCGTCGCAATATATACGCCCTGCTCACGCAGAAGCTGCGCCGCGGGCGCAATCCTGTCAGCGCCGTCGTGGTTGCCGGAGATAGCGAGAAGCGGCAGCCGGTATGTTTTACAGAGCTTCAGTACGCATGCTTCGAACAGGCGGATTGCCTGAGGCGGCGCGACGCTCCGGTCAAAAATATCACCGGAAAGCACAAGGCAGTCCGGCCTTTCCTGCTCGATGACAGGATAAAGCGTCTCTTCCAGAAAAGCCTGCTGGTCTTCGAGCATGGAAACGCCGTAAACCAGCTTGCCCAGATGCCAGTCCGCGGTATGCAATATCTTCATAAGGCGCCCTCCTTTTATATGCAGATTATACAAAGAGTAAATTTTTCAAGATTGTAATTTGAATTCCACGCGCTTTTATTGTATGATAATACAATAATCTAAGTTTAACATATAAAGGGGAATTTTTCTATGATGAAAAAGTTAACATATATAACGTCTTTCCTCCTCACGCTCGTTTTGCTGGCTGTTTCCCTGCCGTCCGCGGCGGCCGCGAATTTTGACCCGGGCTTCGAGACGAAATCCGATTCTATCTATCTTGTGAACCTCGATACGGACACGCCGGTCTATCAGAAAAACGAACGGGAAAAACGTTACCCCGCCTCCGTTACAAAAATCATGACCTATATTGTCGTAGCGGAACAGGTGAAAGACCTGGAAAATACGAAAGTTAAGATTCAGCAGGAGGTGCTCGACCGTTTAGACGGGACGGGAAGCTCGCTTTCCGGCCTGGAGGACCATGTGGACGAGCAGCTGAGCGTGCTCGACTTGCTTTACTGCATGATGGTAAGCTCAGGCAACGACGCGGCGCTGGTGCTCGGTGATTATGTCGGAAACGGCAATGTCGGCAGCTTTGTGGAGCTGATGAACGCGAAGGTCAAGGAGCTTGGATGTAAGGGCACGAATTTTGTCAATCCCCACGGCCTGCACGACCCGAACCAGTATACGACGGCATACGATATGTATAAAATCGCGCAGTACGCGATTTCCCTGCCGCATTTTATGGAAATCTGCAACACGACCACCTATTACATTAACCCGGACGACGACGAGCCGCTTGTGACCTCAAACCATCTCATCGACCCGAACAGGGGCGGGGAATATTATTATGAGTACGCCAAGGGCATCAAAACGGGAACGACAGACGAGGCGGGCTTCTGCCTGATTTCCACCGCCGTAAAGGACGGCGTGGCGTACCTGTGTGTCGCGCTGCACGCGCCCTGCTACGACAAGGACGGTAATTACACCGACAACGGCGCAATGCTCGATTCCAAGCAGCTTTACGAATGGGCGTTTGGAAATCTGGCGCTCAAGAAGGTCGTGGGCGAGCAAACGCCCATCTGCGAAACAAAGGTGAATTATGCGTTTAATAAGGACACGCTGCTTCTTGTACCGGAATATTCGTTCTCTACGATGGTGCCGGTCGGCGACGATAAGGAGTCTGTTGAGATTGTCCCGAACGTACCGAAATCGGTCGATACGCCCGTAACCAAGGGGCAGAAAATCGGTACGGCGGATATTAAGTACGGCGGGCAGAAAATCGCGTCGGTCAATTTGGTGGCGAGCGAATCGGTCGACCGCAGCGAGTTCGTGTACGGGGCGACGGTCATTAAAAACGTGATTACCTCCCCGTGGTTTATCGGCGCGGCGGTTTTGGTGCTCGTCTTATTCATCATTTATCTGGTTGCCGTATCGATGATGGGGAAAAAGAAAAAGGGAAATGTAAAAAAATTCCGTGACATGTAATCTAATAGAGATATAAAGAAACGGCCCTCCCGGATTTTCGGGAGGGCCGTTTTGTATGTATTCAGCAGGCCGCGAGCAGGGCTTTAAAAATTTCGACATGGCATTCTTCATCCAGGATGATGCGCTCCAGGTTTTCTACGATATTGGCGTCTTTAATCCGGCGCGCCTGCGTTTTGTATTTTTCGATTGTCTTGAGCTCCCCGCTGAGCGAATTTTGCAGAAGCGGCTTGAGCTCTGTGGGGTAACGGTTGTACTGCGGGGTCCAATAAACCATCCGTCGGTTTATCTGCGCCCAAAGCCTTGGGTCGGCGCCGAGCTCCCTGGCAAAGGTTCCGAAAATATTGAGATGGTGCATTTCAACAACGCTGATTTTGTGGAAAATCTGTGCGATTTCGTCTTTTCCGGCTGTTACGAAATGGTTGTAGATATAAAGGCTGATTGCGGTCATTTCGGAATTTGCGGAGCCGACGTTGCTGAGCATGGCTTGGGCATACATGGGATTTTTACATTCCGGCTTGACCGGCGGATAGGGGAGATTGGACTGGCATTTTGGTAATTCCATGGCAAAACCTCCTTAAGTTGTCGCTATATTAAAATATGACTGTTACAGCCGCTTCATTCCGCAAAATGTATTTTTGCCGTTTTACGGATAAAAGAACGGCTTAAACGCGCTCAAGCTTCGTTCCCGGATAATACCAGGCGAGTATTTCTTTATAGCTAGCACCCTGCTTTGCCATTTCGTTTGCTCCGTATTGGCTCATGCCCACGCCGTGGCCATATCCGCGCACGGTAAACACGAATGCGTCTAAGGTATACACGACGTCAAAGCTTGCGCTGCGCAGGGAGAAGGCTTCGCGCAAGTCCTTACCGCTGAGCGTTTTATTTCCGACCGTTATCGCGGATACAGTCCCCGCGTCCGTCATTTTTATATCGGAAAACCACTCCTGTGGGGAGGATGGCAGGGTGATGCCGTCCCATTTTTTCTTTATAACGTCCTCAACCTCCTTCTGTGTGAAGGTCACGGTGGAAAGGTAGCCGTCGCACAAGGCGTCCCAGGGGCTTGCCACACTTTTCAAGTAGGGATAATCCTTGCCGAAAACGGCCCCTGCGGTTTCCGTCGTTCCGCTGGAGACGGCGCAGTAGGTGGCGGTAATCAGTTTTCCGTCGTATGTAATGATTTCGGAAAAGACGTCGTTTACCGCTTCCTCCAGCTTTTTATACGAATCGTCGAAGGTGTCCTTCCACTGCTCTTTCATTTTGTCCTTCTGCAGGTAGCCCTGCTTTTTCTCGCTGTTTACCTTAAAGTCCGCTCCCTCAAGCGTTTTGTCCGGGTCTTCGCGCTGTTCCTCACGCAGGCGGCTGAAATGAGTATAGAGTGCGGCGGCCTGCGCCTTGAGTGCCTCTTTTTCAAAGGCCGGAGGCATTTCCGCGGCAAGCGCACCGACGCAGAATTCTTTATCAGGAATTTCTTTAATATTCCCGTCCGCTTCGTCAAGCACGCGGAAGCTCTGCTTTTCCGCCTTGGAAGCAGGCTTTGACTCCGTTTGCGACTGCGGCTTTGTTTCCTCCGGTGTTTTGGAGGAAACGGGCGTTTCCTTTTCAGACGCGGAGGAGGCCGCTTTTTTTGAGGACGTGTTTTTTTCTGAAGCGGCGCCGCTGGAAGCTGCCGGTTTTTGGGAGGACGCGCTTGCGCCGGGCTCGGACAGGCGGTTTAAAGCGACAATGGGGACAGCGGCCATAACGAGAACGAGCAGCAGCGCGGTAATCAGTATTTTTTTCATGACAATCCCTTTTCTTTCCTTGATTTGCTGCGCTATGATAATGCGCATAATGTACGAAGATTTACGCTTTACGGTTTATAAATTTTTTGTAAATCCTTTCAGGAACGGATGGTTTTTATTGACATAGGAAGAGATTTGAACTAAAATATAATTTACATTGTTTTGTAGATTTGACCAGAATCAGACAGGCCTGTTTTATTTATATATGCCGCGGCATTTTTTTATGACTTGGCGGGCCGATTTAGAATAGAGGAGTTGTTTTTTTACAATGAAGAGCAAGTTATCATGGATTCCGTTCATCCCTATTGTGTTTGCTGCGGTTTTTTTACGGGTGTATCAGGTGCTGTTTGTTGACAGCGGGGTCGATAAGGGCTTTCTCGACAGCGGGGTAATTTCCCTGATTTTCGTCGGAAGTATTATTCTCCTGGTAATTCTGCTCGCGGTGCTATGTGCCGCAGATAAAAAGACTTCCCCCGAATACCGGACGGGGCGCAATATTTTCGCGGGAATATTTGGAATGCTGGCGGGCGTACTGCTTCTTACGGACGCTTTTATGCTTTTCAAAGGGATAGGCGAATCCGGCAACGCCCTGGTGGCTGTTATCAACGGTATCTTTACCGTGCTGGGCGGCGTGATGATTTTCGTTATGGGCCTTTCCTCTCTGACGGGAAAGAACCTTGCGAAAAAGGTACCGTTTTTAATGCTGTTTCCGACTATATGGAGCGCCGCGCGACTGATTATCACATTTTTGAGCTATACGACCGTCTCGGTCAACGCCATCGATATGTCCGACCTCGTATATATGGTGTTTACGACGCTGTTCCTCTATAACGCCTCGATGGTTTATATTGGCCTGAAAAGCAAAAATCCGGTCAAGGCGTGCTTTTTGTACGGGCTACCCGCGGCAGCGGTCGTATTTGCCTACACGGCAGCGTGGGCTTCGTCCACGATTCACAGCGGCCAGTCGGTATATTTCCTTTCCAATATAAAAATATTTGAGTACGTGGCGCTTGCGCTCTTTATTATCTTCTTCCTGGTAGAGCTTACCGCAAGGGCGCAGGAAAAGGTTCCGGAAGCCGAGGCGGAAACGGAAACTTCGGTGGAAACGTTGGGTGTCCTGCCCGAAACGCATGAAAACCTGCGGCAGAGCCTGGGCGCGGCAGCGCAGGACCCCGAAACCCTGCAGGCGCAGAAAATCATGGAACAGGTGGAAGCGGCTGAAAAGAAGGAAGAGCCTGTCGAGTATGTCGGCTACTATAACAGGAAGGATTCCGATAAAAAGGAAAAGAATAACTCCGACCTTTCCGATTATGCTTCCAAGCTCGACGATATTGACCGCCTTATCCTGGAAATTTCCTCCAAGGATTCTAAAGATTGAGAAAATTGCGGCCTTTACGGCGATAATTAAATAAAAGAAAAGAGAAGCGGGCTTTTCATAAGCCTGCTTTTTTGTTATAATAACCTCACGGCGTAGGCCAAAGCCTTGCAGGAGCAAGCCTTTGGACGCCTGAGAGAACATTGAAACAGAACGGAAAGCGTTTGTCCGCTTTCCTTACTGGGAATTTGCCTGCTTTGGCGGGCGGCCGCGTTCATCTCGCGGGCCAGACGAAAAAATCGTGCTGGATTTAAGCCTCTTTTGAGGTGTTATATAAACAAGTGAAGTATTAAAAATCGACAGAAAACGAGAAAGGAGTTAGGATGATGAAAAAGAAATGGCTGGCCTTTTTGCTTTCGGTCTGCCTGCTTGCGGCGACATTGCCCTTTACGGCAATGGCTGCTGCGTCGGATTTTGAGGTCGTGGACGGCGTGCTTTTAAGGTACAGTGGAAACGCGGCCTCTGTTACGGTTCCGGCAGGTGTATTTTACATCGGCGACGGCGCGTTCGAGGGCAACGCGTCGCTCAAGAGCGTAACGCTGCCGGACGGCGTGTATTATATCGGCAATAAGGCGTTTTACAACTGTAAAAATTTAAGTGCGGTATCTTATCCAAAGAGCGTTACGGCTGTCGGGGCTTATGCGTTCGACGGCACGCCGTGGCTTGCGGCACAAAAGGGCGCGTATATTTCCATTAACAGCGTACTGCTCAGGTATAACAGCGCGCAGGCCTCCGCCTCCGTTCCCGGCGGAACGACGATGATTGCCGCGTACGCGTTTGCAAACAATTTGGATGTAAAATCCGTGAAGATACCGGACAGCGTTACGGAAATTTCGGAAGGCGCGTTCTTCGATTGCAAAAACCTAGCTTCCGTAACGATTCCCTCCTCCGTAAAAACCATAGGCCCTGTGGCGTTTGACAATACGGCGTGGCTCCAGAGCTATTCGGGGGATTTCGTCGTCGAGGGCGACCGTATTCTTGTTAAATATAAGGGAAACGCAAAATCGGTGACGGTTCCCCAGACAGTTGGGCAAATCGGACCGGGCGCGTTTATGAACCAGTCGAGCATGACCTCTGTGACAATCCCGGAAGGTGTGTACAGCATAGGCAGGCGCGCGTTTTTAAACTGCTATTCCCTTGCCGGTATTTCGTTTCCGCAGAGCCTCATCTTTATTGACGACGAGGCGTTTGCCTACTGCACGGGGCTAAAATCCATAACAATCCCCAGAACGGTTACCTATCTGGGAGAGGGCGCGTTTATCAATTGTACCGGGCTTACAAGCGCGGTTGTAAACAGCTCCCATTCTACGCTGAGCTACGCTACATTCGCCTACTGCACCGCTCTGAAAACAGTAGAACTTGGCAGCGGTATCCAGGCGGTTGGGGAAGCGGCGTTTTTCGGGTGTGCTTCGCTTGAAGAGGCAAGGCTGCTCGATACGGTCCAGGATATTTCGTCTTCCGCGTTTTCAGGCTGTGACAACAAGCGGCTTTCAATTTACGGCTATCCGGCGTCCTATGCCTACTCGTACGCAAAAGCATACCAGCTCGGATTCGTTTCGATTGGAAAAACCGAGGGCGACGTAAACGGAGACGGAAAATTGTCTATAGCAGACGTCCTCGAGGTGCAGAAGCATCTTGCCGGCATGATTATCCTGACGCCCGCGCAGCTTAAGCTTGCGGACCTCGATGAAAGCGGCAAAGCGGACCTGAAGGATGTCGTCAGTATGCAGAAAATTATTGCAGGGCAGAGATAAGGGTTAAAAACGTGTAACTTGACAGCCCCCAAAAACTGTGCTAACATGGCGTACAGATAGAAAAAACGTTGATAAGGACAAAAACAGCCATTTACCTGCATCAGAGAGCATGCGCCTCGGCTGAAAGCGCGTACGGCAGGCAGGCTGCTTTTACCGCCTTTGAGCGCGCGCCGGTAACAAGGCGCGACGGCTGGCCCCGTTACAGGCTGAAAAGGGCAGAAGCATATTCTGCCGAATTTGGGTGGAACCACGAGCGTTACTTAGGCCTCGTCCCTTACGGGATGAGGCTTTTTCTGTAAATTAAAATTGTAAGAGAAAGGAATGAACGATGTCATGGCAATGGTAGAATTGAAAAATGGCGTAATAAAGGAGTTTGCGTGCGGCACTACCGCGGCGGAGATTGCGAAATCTCTCGGCGGCGGCCTGTACAAAGCCGTATGCGCCTGTAAAATAGACGGGGAAGTTCAAGACCTTCGAACTCCCGTTGAAAAGGACTGCAAGCTGGAGCTTCTGACCTTTGACGACGAGGACGGAAAAAAGGCGTTTTGGCATACGGCGTCCCATGTGCTTGCGCAGGCGGTAAAACGCCTGTACCCGAACGCAAAATTTGCCATCGGCCCTGCAATAGACAACGGCTTTTATTACGATTTTGATGTGGAGAAGCCCTTTACGACGGAAGACCTCGAAAAAATAGAAGCAGAGATGAAAGATATTGTTAAGAGCGGGCTGGAGCTTGAGAAGTTAGAGCTTGCCCCCGACGAGGCGGTAAAGCTACTGGAAGAGATGGATGAACCATACAAGGTAGCGCTGTGCAGGGAACACGCCTCAAAGGGTGAGCCGATCAGCTTTTACAGGCAGGGAGAGTTTACCGACCTTTGCGCAGGCCCCCATCTGTTAAGCGTAAGCCCGATAAAAGCGGTAAAGCTTACAAACTGTACGGGCGCTTACTGGCGGGGGGACGCGAACAACGCGCAGCTGTGCAGGGTGTACGGTACGGCGTTCCCGAAGGCTTCTATGCTGGAGGAGCATTTAAAAAGGCTCGAAGAGGCAAAAATGCGCGACCATAACAAGCTCGGCCGCGAGCTGGAGCTTTTCACCACGTCAGACCTCATTGGGCAGGGCCTGCCGATTATGCTGCCGAAGGGCGCGCGCGTCATTCAGCTTTTGCAGCGCTTTGTCGAGGACGAGGAGCAGCGGCGCGGCTGGCTTTTGACAAAGACGCCGTTTATGGCAAAAAGCGATTTATATAAGCTTTCCGGCCACTGGGACCATTATCAGGACGGCATGTTTATCCTGGGCGACGAGAAAAAGGACAAAGAGGTTTTTGCCCTGCGCCCGATGACCTGCCCGTTCCAGTACCAGGCGTTTCTCAACAGGGGCCGCTCTTACCGCGACCTGCCCCTGCGCTACAACGAAACGTCAACCCTGTTCCGCAACGAGGCGAGCGGCGAAATGCACGGGCTGATTCGTGTGCGCCAGTTCACCATTTCGGAGGGCCACCTGATGTGCCGCCCCGACCAGCTGGAGGACGAATTCAAAGCCTGCCTGGAGCTTGCGATTTATTTTTTAAAAACACTTGGCCTGTATGAGGACGTATCCTACCGCTTCTCGCAGTGGGACCCGGACGACAGGGACAAATACATTGGCACGCCCGAGCAATGGGCAGAAGCGCAGAGCGTGATGCAGAAAATCCTTGACCATTTGGAAATTCCGTATAAAATAGGAATCGGGGAAGCGGCGTTCTACGGCCCGAAGCTGGATATTCAAATTAAAAACGTATTCGGCAAGGAAGACACGCTCATCACCATTCAGGTCGACCAGATGCTTGCTGAAAAGTTCGGCATGGAATATGTCGACAGCGACGGACAGAAAAAGAACCCGTATATCATCCACAGGACGTCCATAGGATGCTATGAAAGAACGCTCGCGCTGCTTATTGAGAAGTATGCCGGAGCGTTCCCGACATGGCTCGCGCCGGTGCAGGTAAAGCTTTTGCCGATTGCCGACCGGCATGTGGAAAAAGCAACCGAGATTATGCGCGCGCTCGAATTGAAGGGCCTGCGCTGTGAGCTTGACGACAGGAGCGAGAAAATCGGTTATAAAATCAGGGAGGCACAGCTTGAGAAGGTGCCGTATATGCTGTTGATGGGGGATAAGGACATTGAAAACAACACCGTGTCCGTCCGTTCCCGCAAAAAGGGCGATATTGGCGCGATGACAATGGAAGAATTCCTTTCAAAGATTCTCGAGGAGGTAGAGACGAAAGCAAGAGACTGATTTGGCAGTTGATAAGGGGTTTACACACGGGTAGGGTAACATGTGTTTGATATGTTGGAGAAAGAGGTGCATTTATGGCATCACCTAAAAAGAGAATGATTTTGACCGTCGTGCTTCTTTCCGTCATTATTATAGTTGCGGTCATTTCATGCTTTTTTGCCGCTTCATGGATGAGCGGCGGGGAAGACAAGGCGCAGGGAACCGGTATGCGCAGTACAGAGGTGTCGGTTTCCCGCTTGAGTACGGACGAGATTGTCAGAGAGGTCATTGTGCGAATGGACTACAAGGACCTTTCCAAGACGGCAAAGGACCAGGTTTCCAAGCATTATGTCATACCGGACGGACTGGTTACGGACGTAACCATGTACTTGTCAAAATCGCCGGAATCCGCGTTTGAAATATCCTGTTTTCAAATCGCGGATAAGAATTACCAGCCCCAGCTCGACAAGGTTGTGGCCGACCATATTGCGACGAAGCAGGCCGGATTTAAGGACAGTCCGAAGGAATATGAGCTTTTGCAGAACTATACGATGGTACGCGACGGCACATATACGCTCGTTGTCGTAGAGGAAAACGGGGAAGCCGCGGCGAACGCCTTTCGGGCGGTATTGAAAGAATAAGGCCGGCATATTTTTATGAATGGCAAATAGAAAGGGAGGGTTTTTACCCTCCCTTTCTGTGTTTATTAGTTTGTAAGTTCATTCTGCCGGGCCGGCCCATACCGCCCGTTTTATTTCTCAGCGTTTTTGCTGTGCGCGCTGAAGACAATGCCGCGCGTTCCGTCGAGCTTGACGGTAATACCGCTTTTCAAAAGCTTAACAGCGTGCTTTGCGCCGACGATTGCGGGCTTGTCGAGCGCCAGGGCGACGACCGCCGCGTGGGAGTTGATGCCGTCCGTTTCTGTAATAATGCCGCTTGCCTTGCGGATGAGCGGGAGGATGTCGTTGGAGCTTTTTGGAATCACAAGAATATCGCCGTCCTTAAAGCTTTCCCAGGCTTCTTCCTCCGTCTTGCAGACGCACAGCCTGCCGTATACGCTGTTGTGGTTGACGACCGTACCGGAAACGAGCACGTCGCCCACCAAATGCACCTTGAGCATATTCGTCGTGCCGGAAATCCCCAGTGGAATGCCCGCCGTGATAACGGCAAGGTCGCCGTTATTTACAAGGCCGTTTTGGTGCGCGACCTTTACAACGTGCTCAAACAGCGCGTCTGTATTGTCCTGCTCCTCTACGAGAATCGGAATCACGCCCCAGGAAAGGTTCATCTGGCGAAGGACCTTCGGGCTGGTCGTACCGCTTATGATTGGACAGGCGGGACGGAATTTTGAAATCATGCGCGCCGTCTGTCCTGTTTTGGAGACGGTCAAAATAGCAACCGCGCCCAAGTCGTGCGCCGTGGTGCAGGTCGCGTGAGAGATAGCGGAGGTCACGTCGGGACGCTCCGGTATATCGCGCTTCCTGAATTTTTCGATATAGTCGATATCGCGCTCGGTGCGCTCTGCAATGGTTGCCATCGTTTTGACGGCGTCCACCGGGTAAATGCCCGCGGCAGTTTCTCCGCTTAGCATAATTGCGCTCGTACCGTCATATATGGCGTTTGCGACGTCCGTCGCCTCCGCCCTGGTCGGGCGCGGGTTTTTAATCATTGATTCAAGCATCTGCGTCGCGGTGATGACCTGCTTGCCGGCGTTGTATGCCTTGGAAATCAGCTCCTTCTGGATAATCGGAATTTCTTCCATGGCAATCTCTACGCCCAGGTCGCCTCTCGCGACCATGATTCCATCGGATACGCGGATAATCTCGTCGATGTTGTCAACACCCTCCGCGTTCTCGATTTTTGCGACGATGCGGATATTGTTGCATTCGTTTTTTTCAAGCTCACCGCGCAGCTGCATGATGTCCTCGGCGCTGCGGGTAAAAGAGGCGGCGATAAAATCAAAATCCTGCTCCACGCCGAAGGCGATGTCCGCCTTGTCCTGCTCGCTGATAAACGGCAGGGAAAGCCGCACGCCCGGTACGTTGATGCCCTTATGGGAAGCGACCGTACCGCCGTTCAACACAGTGCAGACGATGTCGCCGTCCTTGATGTCCGTGACCTTCATTTCAATCAGGCCGTCGTCTATCAGAATCGTGGAGCCGCGCTCCACATCCTTATACAAATCCTTGAAGGTGATGGAGCAGCGCTTCTCGTCTCCCTCGATATTCTTAGTCGTCAGGGTAAAGGTCTGGCCGGTGATGAGCTCCTCTTTCTGGTTTTTGAAGGTACCCGTCCTGATTTCCGGGCCCCTGGTGTCGAGCAGCGTGGCGACGGGAATATTGAGCTCCTCGCGCAGCCTTTTTATTACGTCCGCGCGGCGCTTGTGGTCGCTGTGGCCGCCGTGCGACATATTGAACCTGGCAACGTTCATTCCGCTTAATATCAGCTCGCGCAGAACCTTTTCGTCGTCGGTCGCAGGGCCGAGCGTACAAATTATTTTAGTTTTTCTCATAAAGAAGCGCCTTCCTTTCATGCCAAGACGGCTGTTACAGCCTATGTTAAAATGTAATCTTAAAAAATCGATTCAAAATGCATTATACAATAAGAGCCGCTTTATAACAAGCGTTTGCGCAAAAGTGCGTAAGGTTTTACATATATTCTATATTTTGCTGACATCGTGTGATTTTAAGCAGCAAATAAAATTAAATTTTTAGAGACAAAAATTTTTTCTTGCATTTTTCGGCTCTTTATGTTAGAATTCAAATGTTATTAACGGTTTGCGCGAAAGAGGTGAAATAGAATGAAAGAGAAAATTCATCCTAAATATGAGCAGACAACTATTACATGCGCATGCGGAAATGTGATTGAGACAGGCTCTACGAAAAAGGATATCCGCGTTGAAATTTGTTCAAAGTGCCATCCGTTCTTCACAGGCAAGCAGAAGCTCGTCGATACAGGCGGACGCGTTGACAGGTTCAAAAAGCGTTATGGCATTCAGGAAAAATAAATTGTTTTTTCACAGGGCGGCACAAAAGCATGTGTCCGTCCTGTTTTTTTCTCTTATGCAACATTTTCATATCCTGAAAAGTAATAAGGAAGGGGAGGGTCTGTATGGAGCAGTATAAAACCGTCGAGGCCGCTGGAATAGATGAATTTACGGAAAAACGGTCGCGGTTTATCGGGTACTGCCGTCCTGTAGAAACACAGGAGCAGGCGCTTGCCTTTCTGGAGGAGAAGCGCAGGGAACATTGGGACGCCGCGCATAACGTCTATGCCTATGTGCTGCGCGGCGGCTTTACGGAGCGCTACAGCGACGACGGCGAGCCGCAGGGCACGGCAGGCGTTCCGGTGCTCGAGGTGATAAAAAAGAGCGGCGTGACCGACGTGTGCGTTGTGGTAACGCGCTATTTCGGCGGCGTGCTGCTGGGCGCGGGGGGACTCGTCCGCGCGTATTCCCATGCGGCAAGGCTTGCGCTCGATGCGGGCAAAATCGTTACGATGCAGCAGTGCAAAATCTGTCTTGTAGCCTGCCCTTATGATTTGTACGGTAAAATCGCATCGCTTCTGCCCGAATGCGGCGGTGTTTTGGAGGATACTTCTTTTACGGACAGGGTCTGCATAAAATTCCATATAACGGGCGGGAAGCTGGGGCTTTTGAACAGCCGGCTGAGCGAACTGAGCAGCGGGACGATTCAGGCTGAAATTACAGGAGAAGCGTATTTTCCTCTAAAAAACGGCTGAACCGCAAAAAAATTTCAAAAGCTTGCAGGAACCGCGATAGTTTTGTCGTATATTAAATTGATGGGTTTTTATTCGAACCGGTATGTCGAGAGAGCGCAGGGACTTAAAATCCCTTGTGTTTCCCGGTTCCACCGCAGCGCATTATATTTTGCACTTCTTTCGGTTCGTTTTTGTTTTTATTGGCCCTGTATAATTCCTTCATTTGGCCAGAAACATACATCATCTTAGAAAACAAGCAGCATACAGCCGGCGGCGTCATTTTAAAAACCAGGGGGTGTCCTGCAATGACTGTCAGAGAACGCACACAGCAATTGGAAAGTGAAAAATTGTCTCCTCTGGCATCCCTTTCCAGCAAAAGCAGGGGGAGGGAGCGCTTTGTAGAGGAGTGCCCGCTGCGCACGGTTTACCAGCGCGACCGCGACAGGATTATCCACTGCAAGGCATTCCGCAGGCTCAAGCATAAAACGCAGGTGTTCCTGTCGCCCGAGGGCGACCATTTCCGCACAAGGCTTACCCACACGCTCGAGGTTTCCCAGATTGCGCGCACGATAGCAAGGGCGCTTTCCCTCAATGAGGACTTGACCGAAGCCATTGCGCTCGGCCACGATTTGGGCCACACGCCGTTTGGACATGCCGGGGAACGCGCGCTCGACGAGCTTTCTCCCACGGGCTTCCGCCATTATGAGCAGAGCGTGCGCGTCGTCGAAAGGCTCGAGGATTTGAACCTGACCTGGGAGGTGCGAAACGGCATCCTCTGCCACACGAAGGGCGAGCAGGCCGCGACGCTCGAGGGGCAGGTCGTGCGCATAGCCGACCGTATCGGCTACATCAACCACGACATTGACGACGCGGTGCGCGCCGGCGTGATTACCGAGGACGATATTCCGAAGGAGCTGACCGGCGTGCTCGGGAACAAGACGAGCGCGCGTATCAACACGCTGGTGCTGTCGCTTGCGGGTAACAGCGCGGACGGTGTTTTACAAATGGACGCGAAAACGCAGCAGGCGTTCGACCGCCTGCATGAATATATGTTTGAGGCCGTATACAAAAGCCCCTATGCGAAGGCGGAGGAAAAAAAGGTACCCGATTTGGTAACCAAGCTCTACCGCTACTTCCTGCGGCATACGGAAAAGCTGGACGACCATTTGAGGCTGATTGCGGCCGAAGAGGGCGCTGACCGCGCGGTCTGCGATTATGTAGCGGGAATGACCGACCACTTTGCGGTTCAGATGTACGAGGATTTATTTATCCCGAAAAGCTGGAGAAAACAGATTTAAAGCGTTTAGGCACAGTCTGTTGATTGAAAAAAGAAAGGATGGTGATTTTCTTGCCGCTGCCTGACGATTTTTTGCAGGAGCTCAAGGCGCGCAGCGATATGGTTGACGTTGCGTCGTCCTATTTGAACCTCAAGCGCCGCGGGCGCAACATGGTGGGACTATGCCCGTTCCACGGCGAGAAGACGCCGTCGTTTAACATTTATCCGGAAAACGGCTCGTTTTACTGCTTTGGCTGCGGGGCGGGCGGGGACGTGATTACGTTCATCCGGAAGATAGAAAACCTCGATTATATCGAGGCGGTTCGTTTTTTGGCGCAGCGCGCGGGGCTCGATATGCCTGAGAACTCCTACGACGAGGGGCTTTCCAATTTACGCAAACGCATTTATGAGGCAAACCGCGAGGCCGGGCGTTTCTTTTACCGCCAGCTCTATACGAAGCAGGGAGAGAAGGCGCTTAACTATTTGCGCGGCAGAGGCTTGAGCGAGCAGACCATCCGCCATTTCGGGCTGGGGTATTCGCCGCCGTCGCGCTTTACGCTTACCGATTACCTGCGGAAAAAGGGCTTTAAGGACAACGAGCTGGTGCAGGCAAACCTTGCCGTACGGGGCAGCCGCGGCGGAATTGCCGACCGTTTTTTTGACCGGGTGATGTTCCCAATCATCGACCTGCGCGGCAATGTGATTGCCTTCGGCGGGCGCATTATGGGGGACGCGAAGCCGAAATATTTAAATACCTCAGACACGATGGTTTTTAAAAAGAGCGCGAACCTATTTGCGTTGAACCTTGCAAAAAACGAAGGGTCGCGCAAGCTGGTTTTAGCGGAAGGCTATATGGACGTTATCGCCCTGCACCAGGCGGGCTTTACAAACGCCGTTGCGACGCTCGGCACGGCGCTGACGCAGGAGCAGGCGATGCTGATGAAGCGGTACGCCGACGAGGCCGCTATCTGCTATGACGCGGACGAGGCGGGCCAGAAGGCCGCGCAGCGCGCAATCGGGCTGCTTCGGAACGCGGGAATGCTCATCCGCGTGGTCAGCATCCCCGGCGCGAAGGACCCCGATGAGTTTATCCGGGAAAACGGGGACAAGGGCCCGGCAAAATTCAAGCAATTGCTTCAAAATTCCGGGAACGACGTGGAATACCGCCTGCAAAAGCTCAAGGGTACGTTCGATTTACAGCAGACAGAGGGAAAGGTCGCTTATTTGACGGAAGCGTCGAAGGTGCTCGCTTCTTTGGAAAACGCGATTGAACGCGAAATCTACGCGGGCAAGCTCAGCGACGAGGTCGGAATCCAAAAGGATTCCGTCATGCAGCAGGTTGAAAAATACGCGGGCGCAAAGGCCGCCGGGGAACGCAAAAAGCAGTTTCGTCAGATTCAGACGGAAACGTCCGCGCGTACCGACCAAATCAACCCGCAAAAGGCGGACAACCTGCGCGCCGCGCGCGCGGAGGAGGCGCTCATTGCATATGTGATGAACAATCCCGACAACGCGGCGGGCGTTTTGCGGAAACTGCCGCCGGATAAAATGATGACAGATTTCAACCGCCGCGTTTACCAAATCGTAACGTCGCGTATCACGCAGGGCAAAAGCGCAATGCTCATAGATATTTCCGAGCAGTTTACCCCGGATGAAACCGGAGCGATTGCCGGAATGCTCTCCAAGTATACGGCGGACGCCGCGACAGGGCAGGCGGCTGAGGAATACATAAATGTTATTTTATCAGAGCATGATAGAATCAGTGTGAAACAGTCTGCAAATGCCGATATCAGCGACATTAACGACTATTTAAATAAATTGAGACAGAAAAAGCAGTAAAGGTTTATAAAGGAAAGGAATGGGCGTATATGACGACAGCACCGGTGCCAGATAAAAAGACAGTGATGAGAGAGCTCACGGAGCAGGGGAAGGCAAAGGGCCAGCTCAGTACAAAGGAAATACTCGACGCCATCGGCGAAATTGATTTTGACCCGGAACAGCTTGAAAAGTTTTATGATTCTCTTGAGACGATGGGTGTTGAAATCGTAGAGGACGATTTTGACGATATTCCGCTCGAGGACATCGAGATTGCCGTGACGGGCAGCAGCAGCCCCGCTACGCCGGAGGACACGAGCGCGGAAAATATTGCCATCGACGACCCCGTCAAGGTTTACCTGAAGGAAATCGGCAGGGTGCCGCTTTTGACGCCTGAAGAGGAAATAGACCTTGCTATCCGCATCTCAAAAGGGGACGCGGTCGCCAAAAAGCGCCTTTCCGAGGCGAACCTGCGCCTTGTCGTCAGTATTGCGAAGCGGTATCTCGGCAGGGGGATGCAGTTCCTCGATTTAATCCAGGAGGGCAACCTCGGCCTGATTAAAGCGGTCGAAAAGTTCGATTATACGAAGGGCTTCAAGTTCTCCACCTATGCGACCTGGTGGATTCGCCAGGCGATTACCAGGGCGATTGCCGACCAGGCAAGGACAATCCGAATTCCCGTCCATATGGTGGAGACCATCAATAAGGTGAAAAAGGTATCGAGCCAGCTGCTCCATACGAACGGCCATGAGCCGACCGCGGACGAAATCGCGGAGGAGCTCGATATGCCGGTCGATAAGGTGCGCGAAATTATGCGTGTGGCGCAGGAGCCAGTGTCGCTCGAAACGCCGATTGGCGAGGAAGAGGACAGCCATCTCGGCGATTTTATCCCCGACGACGACGCGCCCGCGCCCGCGGACGCCGCATCCCATACGCTTTTGAAGGAACAGCTTTCCGAAGTGCTCGATACGCTTACTCCGCGCGAGGAAAAAGTGCTGCGCCTGCGTTTCGGTTTGGAGGACGGGCGCTCCCGCACGCTGGAAGAGGTGGGACGCGAGTTCAATGTGACGCGTGAGCGCATCCGGCAGATTGAGGCGAAGGCCTTAAGGAAGCTGCGCCACCCGAGCAGGAGCAAAAAGCTCAAGGATTTTCTCGACTAACAAACCACGATTTTATCTGCGGCGCTTTAGACAAGGCGGTGACTGCACATGTTTACAATAGAAGAAACGAACGAAATGCTCGACGAGATTGCGGATTCCCTTCCATTTGAGCTGTACCGCGACTTAAACGGCGGAATCGTCCTGCTGCCGGAGGAGAAAATCCATCCGAAAGCCATAGGCAACGATTTGTTTATCATGGGGGAATACTGCACCAGCTCGCTCGGCAGGTACATAAAGATTTATTATGGCTCTTTTTGCAGAGTGTACGGGCATGTTTCGCGGGAAGCGTACCGCGAGCACCTGCGCAAGGTGCTGGTGCACGAGGTACGCCACCACTGCGAGGGGCTTGCCGGGTACAAGGATTTGATTCTGTACGACGAGGACCAGATAGACGCGTACTTGCGGCGCAAACAAAAACAGAAGGAAAAGGGGAAAGGCTTATAAGCCTTTCCCTTTTTTTGAATCATATTTCTTGTTTTTATGAAGCTTATGCTTCTTGTTTTTATTTGAAACGTACCGTTTCTTTTTAATAAACCAAACATTCTGGTTCTTGAATTTCTTCATAAAACTTTATATGTTTATTCAAAAGAGGGAAACCGTTTCGGCGGTTTTCCTCTTTTGCAATCACCTTTCCGCCGACAGGGAAAACCTCGTCGCAGGTTTTCCCTTGACCCTTTCCAGCCGAGCAAGGGGCTGCGCCCCTTACCATCCCCGTTTTATAGACAGCTTGTCCGTTCCTCGTTTTATGCGCAGAGGGTAGAAAAGATACTACGGGACCGCCCAGCGCCGCGCCTTCGCGCGGAGTTCTTCGTGGGTGCGATTTTTTTGAAACGTCCCGTTTCTTTTTAATGAAGCATACTGCTTCTTCTTTTTAAGAAACATACTGCTTCTTGGAATTCTTCATAAAACTTTATATGTTTATTCAAAAGAGGGA
>UQHH01000020.1 GCA_900540865.1 uncultured Oscillospiraceae bacterium | reverse complement strand
CTTGGCAGTACTAATAGGTCGAGGGCTTGACCATAGAGTAACACTTGGGAAAGCAGTGATTTACAACAACCACAACCCTTCTTACATCGTTTCCCTTTTCTTCCCTTTCTTTATTCGGTTTTTAGGGCGCAGTTTTAATAAAAAATTAAGGCAAGGACTTATGTCCTTGCCTTTTTATCATTGATTATTCTGCTAATCCTGGTTGGTGTTTTATGCAACGATTCAGGAGACGATGCATCACCTGATGAGTGGAAAAAGGAAAGCATAGGGAAAAATATGTTGGCGCATTATAAATCGTGGAACGGCTTAAAAAAACAATTAGAGGCATCATTATGTGATTCACTCAAGGGCCGTGTTGCGTATTTTTTTACACGGTACCATAAAGTCCATAATTCTTATGGCAGGGCCGCTGTCAATGTGGACGGAAGGGAAATCGTCTGCTTTTCATGGATAGAAATGTGTAATCAAGAGTATGAAAGCGGCTGGCTTTCTGACGAAGAACAAATACCATTTCGGGAAGCGGAGGAAAGGCTTAAGGCTGATTGGGACCATAATTGTACCTATTGTGAAACGGATTTTTTAATTGCAGCCTTACAGTTTCGGAATTTGCCCATTCAGGAGGCGCTGGAATCTGAAAATTACATTATTAAAATCTTTGCGGTATTGGATAAGAGGGTTGGAAAAAGAACACTGGAGCAGTTAAAGGCAACCGGGGCATATCTTACATATCCCGAATGGGTTAAGCAATTTTATCAACTAAGATTTTCCACCTTGTGAAAAACAAGAAATAAAAGGGAACGGCTAAAAACCGTTCCCTTTTTTATCAGTTACAAAATATAAGATAAGACCTTCCCGACATCCCCGTCCATCACGCTGTATTTGCTCAAAAGATCCCCTTCCACCTCTGGGGAAAGGTTTGAATGGATATACAGGCTATGAAGCCCCGCCTCATATGAGCCGCGGACGTCGGTGATATAATCGTTGCCAATCATGATGGTTTCTTCCTTTTTCAAGGCATAGCGGCTTAATATGGTGTCATAGAACGCTTTGTCCGGCTTGCAGGTGTACTCGTCGGAGGAGATAACAATTCCGTCAAACAAGTCATAAATATCAAGTAAACACAGCTCCGGTACGGTAAAGCAGCGCTGGGCGTTCGTCAGAAGGTAAACGCGTTTGCCGTTTGCCTTTAAACCGTCCAGCAGCTCCCGCGCGCCGGGATACAGCCGGATGTACTTGGTGGAAATCGCGCGGAACGCCTGCGCGGTATATAAAACAAGCTCCTTGCCTGCGCTGACGCCTTTGTTTTCGTATAACCGCGCAAACACGTGCTCCAGCCGAATGTCAATATGCATAAAATCCGGATGTTCCGCTTTCGTGCGGTACTTTTCCAGCGCGACCTCCGCAAAGTAGGCGGCCTTTAATTCCTTTGATGTATATGCCGCGCCCTGAAACGCGTAAAGCTCGCTCATTTTTTCCCAAAGGTAGGGCTTTGCCTCGTTTGTATGGATGTCTACAAGCGTGCCGTATAAATCGAACAAATAATTTTTGTACATATCAGGGACTCCTTTATCAGAAAGAGAAATTTTCTGTTCTATCTTAACATAACGCGGCAAGAAAATAAAGCGCGGGTGCTGACAAATAAGCGGTTTTGTGATAAAATACAATTCGGCACATATTGGTGCCCCAAAGGACAGGTGATAAAAATGACTGACAAGAAAAAGGCGCTCCTTGCCGTCGAGGCGCTCAAGAAGGAGTATCCTGATTCGATTTGTTCGCTGACATATACCGACCCCTTGCAGCTATTGATTGCGACGCGCTTAGCCGCGCAGTGTACTGACGCCCGCGTCAATATGGTGACGCCCGCGCTGTTTGAGCGGTTTCCGACGGTGAACGCTTTCGCGGCCGCGGAGGTGGAAGAGGTTGAAACATATATTAAAAGCTGCGGGCTGTATAAAACGAAGGCGAAGGACATCGTTATGATGTGCCGCAAGCTCAAGGAGGAGTTCGGCGGAGTTGTGCCCGATACCATCGAGGCGCTCACGACGCTGCCCGGCATCGGCAGGAAGACGGCGAACCTCGTCGTAGGCGATATTTACGGCAAGCCCGCCGTCGTGGTCGATACCCACTGCATCCGTATTACGTCGCGCCTTGGGTTCCATAATATAAAGGACGCGGGAAAAATAGAGAAAATTCTCAGGGAGCTGCTGCCGCCCGAGGAATCGAACGATTTCTGCCACCGGCTCGTGCTGCACGGACGCGCGGTCTGCGACGCAAGGAAACCGAAATGTGAGCAGTGCTGTATGCATGATTTTTGCGATACGGCGCTGGGTAAAAAATAAGGCTGCCCAGGGATGGATTCTTTTAGAAACAGGTGATAGGTCATGTCCTTTTCAAAGGATAAAATTAGGAATTTCAGCATAATCGCGCATATCGACCATGGAAAAAGCACGCTTGCCGACCGTATATTGGAGCAGACGCAATCCGTCGCTATTCGCGATATGGAGGACCAACTGCTCGATAATATGGATTTGGAGCGCGAGCGGGGCATTACCATAAAGGCGCACGCCGTCTCGCTTTTATACCGGGCGGACGATGGTGAGGAATATATTTTCAATTTAATCGATACCCCGGGACATGTGGACTTCAACTACGAGGTGTCGCGGTCGCTTGCCGCGTGCGAGGGCGCGGTGCTCGTAGTCGACGCGTCGCAGGGAATTGAGGCGCAGACGCTTGCGAACACCTATCTGGCGGTTGACGGCGGCCTGGAAATCGTGCCGGTCGTCAACAAAATCGATTTGCCGAGCGCCGACCCTAAGCGTGTCATCGACGAAATAGAGGACGTTATCGGCATTCCGGCGCAGGACGCGCCGCAGGTGTCCGCGAAGGCCGGCACCAATATCCGCGCGGTGCTTGAGAAGGTCGTGCGGGACGTACCGTCCCCGCGGGGCGATGAAAACGCGCCGCTTAAGGCGTTGATATTCGATTCCTATTACGACAGCTACAAGGGCGTTATCATATATATCCGCCTGATGGACGGCAGGGTAAAGCCCGGCGATACCATCCGCCTGATGGCGACCGGCGCGGAATTTACTGTCGTCGAGTGCGGCTTTTTGCGCGCGACAAGCCTGGAGCCCGCCGGAGAGCTTTCCGCCGGGGAGGTCGGGTATATTGCCGCCTCGATTAAATCGGTACGCGACGCGAAGGTCGGCGATACGGTGACGCTTGCGGATAACCCCGCCGCCGAGCCTTTGCCCGGCTACCGCGAGGTACAGCCGATGGTGTTCTGCGGTATTTATACGACCGACGGCGCGAAATACCCGGATTTGCGCGACGCGCTTGAAAAGCTGAAGCTAAACGACGCGTCCCTATCCTTTGAGCCGGAAACGTCTGTCGCGCTCGGTTTCGGCTTCCGCTGCGGCTTTTTGGGGCTGCTGCATATGGAAATCATCCAGGAGCGTTTGGAGCGCGAGTATAACCTCGACCTCATCACCACCGCGCCGAGCGTTATTTTCCGGATTACCAAAACCGACGGCACGGTCGAGATGATTGACAATCCCACCAACTACCCCGACCCTTCCGTCATACAGACCGCGGAGGAGCCGATGACGAACGCGCATATTTACGCGCCGAGCGAGTACGTCGGCAATATTATGGAGCTTTGCCAGGACAGGCGCGGCGTGTTCAAGGATATGAAATACATCGACGCCGACCGTGTGGACATCCATTATGAGCTACCGCTCGCGGAGATTATATATGATTTCTTCGATACGCTCAAGTCCCGCACGCGCGGCTACGCGTCGTTCGATTATGAGCTGGACGGCTACGCGCAGTCGAAGCTCGTCAAGCTCGATATTATGCTAAACAGTGAGGTGGTCGACGCCCTGTCGTTTATCATCCATGAGGATAAGGCGTACGGGCGCGCGCGCAAAATGGCGGAAAAGCTCAAGGAGAAAATCCCGAGACAGCTGTTCGAGGTGCCTATCCAGGCGTGTATCGGCGGCAGGATTATCGCAAGGGAAACCGTCAAGGCCATGCGCAAGGACGTTCTTGCTAAATGCTATGGCGGCGATATTTCCCGTAAAAAGAAGCTGCTTGAAAAGCAGAAGGAAGGCAAGAAGCGTATGCGCCAGCTTGGCAGCGTAGAGGTGCCGCAGGACGCGTTCATGGCGGTTTTAAAGCTTGATTCTGAATAAATAGGAGGAAACCGTTTTAACGGTTTCCTCCTTTCCTTATTTGTGTTTTTTGAAACGCTTCAGTTTTTTGAATTTCTTCATTGAATTTTTCATGTAATCTTTTTCAAAAGGAAGAAACCGTTTTCGCCGGTTTCCTCCTTTTGGAATCTTCTTTCCGGCGACAGGGAAAACCTCGTCGCAGGTTTTCCCTTGACCCTTTCCAGCCGAGCAAGGGGCTGCGCCCCTTACCATCCCCGTTTTATAGAAAGCTTGTCCGTTCCTCGTTTTATGTGCGGGGTGTAGAAACGGTACT
This sequence comes from uncultured Oscillospiraceae bacterium, assembly GCA_900540865.1. Taxonomy (GTDB): domain Bacteria; phylum Bacillota; class Clostridia; order Oscillospirales; family Acutalibacteraceae; genus Scatavimonas. Next base: position 35,315 of record UQHH01000020.1, on the reverse strand, counting down.
ACGGGACCGCCCAGTGCCGCGCCTTCGCGCGGAGTTCTTCGTGGCGTTTCAAAGAAAGAAAACAATGAAACGTTCCGTTTCATAAAAATAAATACAAAAAGGGCTTGCATTTTAAACAGAAGCGTGTTATATTCTTATTGTACTACTTGAAGTAATACAAATAGTTCAACTAATACAACAATAATTTGGAAGGGAGATTATGATGTTTACTCTTAATTTCCAAAGCAGGGAGCCAATCTACGAACAGCTTTATAATAATGTTGTCCGCCTGGCGTCCCTCGGGGTTTTACAGCCGGAGGAGCAGCTGCCGCCCGTGCGCGCGCTTGCGACCCAGCTCGGCGTCAACCCGAACACCGTCTCAAAGGCATATCAATTGCTCGAGCGGGACGGCATCATCTATTCTGCTGTTGGGAGGGGTTCATTCGTGTCATCCGGTGTAACGGCCGCATCGCTGCAAAGGGCGACGGCGCTTGAGGAACTGACGAAAGCAATCAGCAAGGCCTGCGACATAGGTATTACAAAGGAAGAGCTGAAAAAGGTCATCGACGATACCTTTGCGCAGAAGGAGGGTCAGAAATGATTACGATTACAAATCTTACTAAGACGTTTGGGGAGGTAAAGGCCCTCGACCGGCTCAACTGCAACATCAGCAAGGGCTCGGTATTCGGCCTGGTCGGCTCGAACGGCTCGGGCAAGTCGACGCTGCTGCGCATTCTTGCGGGCGTTTACGAGGCAAACGGCGGAACCGTGCGCATCGACGGCAGGCCGAGCTTCGACGACCAGGAGGTAAAAAGCCGCGTTTACTTTATCTCGGATTACCCGTACTTTTTCAACGATTCGACCGTTGAAAACACCGCCGCGCTCTACAGGCGGCTATACCCCACATGGGATGAACTCAAATACAAGCAGCTTTGCGGTATCTTCCCAATCAACACAAAGGCGAAAATCATCAACATGTCGAAGGGCATGCAGCGGCAGGCCGCTCTGATTCTGGCGCTCGCCTGCTGCCCGCAATATCTGCTGCTCGACGAAATATTCGACGGGCTCGACCCGGTCATCCGCCAGCTTTTAAAAAAGCTTTTGATGGACGACGTAGCCGCCCGCGGCATGACGGTCGTGATTGCGAGCCACAATTTGAGGGAGCTCGAGGACGTGTGCGACCACGTGGGGCTGCTGCATAAGGGCGGTATCGTGCTCGAGAAGGAGCTCGACGAGATGAAGCTCGGCATCCACAAGGTGCAGGCCGCGTTTACAAGCGCGCTGCCCGACGACGCGTTTGCGGACATCGACATTATCGACATCCAGAAGAGGGGCTTGCTTTACAACCTCGTGGCACGCGGCGGCAAGGAGGAGCTCATGGCAAAAATGAACACGCTGAACCCTGTGTTCATCGAGGCGCTTCCCTTGACGCTCGAGGAAGTATTTATCAGTGAAATGGAGGTAGCGGGATATGACATCAACAATATCATGCAACAGTAAGACGCACCAGTTTTTCAGCATGTACCTGTGGTCCATGCGAAAGAACATGGCGACAATCATCACATACAGCCTGTTTTTGCTTTTTTCGTATCCGCTGCTCCTGCTTTTTTACAATACGCTGACAGCGGCGAACATTATGGACCGCACGGATTTCCTGCTGGAATCCAACGCTACGATTTACCCCTTTATTTTCGGCGGAATTCTTATGCTCTTTACCCTGCTCGTTTCGGTCTTTATGTTCAGCTACCTGCATAAAAAGCGCAGTGTAGACATGTTCGGCGCGCTGCCGATGAGCAGGCGCACGCTCTTCTTCTCGCGCTATCTCGCGGGCCTGACGATTTTACTCGTCCCGCTGCTCGTAATTACGGGCGTATGCATACCGATGTGCCTGCCCCATACCGGGGCTGTCTGGGCGCTGTTAAACGCCATGCTCTGCCTGGTTATTTCCACAATCGTTTCCTATACGTTTACGGCCTTTATTGCCGTTTGCTGCGGCACCACGGCCGACACGGTCATTTCCGTGCTTGCAATCAACAGCCTGTACCCGGCGGCAGTCGGAATCTGCCAGCTGATGAGCACAACCATTCTGCCGGGCGTTATCACGGAATTCAACCCGTCGGTCGTTGCCTATACGGCGTTTTCCCCGTATGTTACGGGCATTACCTCCGCGATTACGAGCACGGCAAGATATGACAATACCAATCTTTTTGAAATGCCCGGCCAGCTTCTTTGGTGGTTTATCCTTGCGGCCGCGTGCTTTGCGGGCTGTGTGGTACTGTCCCGCCGCCGCAAGGCGGAAAGCGCCCAGGCGGGCTTTGCGTTCCGCCTGCCCGCGGTCGTCGTGCGGTTTATCGCCTGTGTGACGATAGGCCTGCTGTTCGGCCTGATTTTCGGCTCGATTTCCACGGGCATCCGCGACGTCAACGTCATGCAGCACCACCTCTGGTTTATAGTGGGGCTGGTCATCGGCTCGTTTATCACGCACATGGTCGTGACGTTTATCTATAACCGCGGCGTGAAGGGATTCCTGAAATCCCTCATTCCCTACGGCGCGCTGCTCGCCATTGTGCTTGCAGGCTATTCCGTCATCGTGACGGGCCTGTTCGGGAGCGACGTATACGTTCCTAAGGCAGACGAGGTCAAAAGCGTGCGTTTTGTCGTAAACGCTTCGGTTACCGACAGCGTAAGCAACAACGATATGGTTGTTGACACCGCCCAGTTCGAGGACAAAGAACAAATAGAAGAGGTCGTAGCGGTTCACAGCGAAATCACAGGAAACCTGAGAGATAAGGTAGGCTACCCGTACACGCTCTATTCGGGAAGCTTCTCTCATGGAGAAGGCGATGGAGGCCAGTACAACCTGAAAAAAATCAGCATGGAATACACGCTCCAAAACGGCTCCACGGTTTTAAGGGAGTACAAAGAGGGGCAGTATGACCTGGGCGAAGTCAGCGGCAAGGTGCAGAAGCTGACTTCGTCAGAGGAATACAAAAAGCAGACAAACGTGCTGTTTGTCATGGAAAACAAATACCTGTCCTATATGACCGCTCATTCGGACGGTTTTTATTACGACGGGGAAGCGGCGGTCACCCCCGGCGAAAAGGGTGTTATGATTACGGACCGCGGGCAGCTTATGGAGCTTGCCGCGGCGCTGCGCCAGGATATTCTGGAGGACGACAGCTACGGGATTTATTCGTACAACGCCTACACGGCAAAGGGAAAAGGCGTGGTCCAGCTTGCGATTGGCTACCGGGTAGAGGACGACAACTGCCTGAAGATGTTCAACGTGCCGGAGACTTATGAAAGGTCATGGGAAGTACTCGGCCGGTTCATGATGCGGCCTGTAGGCGCGGAGGAATTGAAAAAAGACAGCTACGCGCAGGAGCTTTTCCGCGTGCCCGACCCGGAAGAAACAGATACCTACAAAAACACACTTTCAGCCGGCGAGATTGAGGAAATAAAAAACAAGGAGCATACCTCGACCGCCGTTAAGTTCCAGCCGCCGGAGGGCTGGGACCAGGAGAATATCTATTGTTCCCTGATAGTCGACAGGGGAGATGGCCAGATGCCCTTCGATACGAAATTCGGCGAGCTGAGCAGGTGCGAAAAGAAAGACGGAGTTTTCAGCTACAGACTTCCGTCCATGGTGATGTGGAGTACCGTCCAGTTCTATGACGCAAACGGTAATTCCACGCAGAAGCTCGACGTCAGCGGCATTACGGAAGACACCGCTGTCGTTGCGGACGGACAGTTCAAAACGGAATCCGGAAAAACGTACACACTGTTCACGCTCCGGTAAATAATAGCTTGGAAGGCTATGAAAAAGAGGCCAGGGGCCGCAACGGAGCATTCCGCTGCGGCTCTTCCTGTGAAAACGGTTGAAAAACAATGTCCGCGGGCTTATAATAATAAAATTAGATTATTTATAAGAAGGTGGACGGGTATGGGCTGTACGGAAACGGAAATCAGGAAAATCAGCGCGTCGGCTGTGACGCGGGCCGTCAGGCAGCTTTTTATGGACTGTAACTATTATATCGGGGAGGACATTACCCGCGCGCTTCAAAACGCGCGCGAAAGGGAAGAATCCCCGGTTGGGAAAACCGTGCTTTCCCAGCTGCTCGAAAACAACGAAATTGCGGCAAAAGAGCAGATACCGATTTGTCAGGACACGGGCATGAGCGTGCTGTTCGTCGAGTACGGCGACAAGGCCGTGATTGAAGGCGGCAGCTTTGAGGACGCCGTGCAGGAGGGCGTGCGGCAGGCGTATGAGCAGGGCTACCTGCGCAAGTCGGTCGTAAGCGACCCGGTGTTCGACAGAATCAATACAAAGGACAACACGCCGGCGGTCATCCATACGAAAATCGTTCCGGGCAATACCATAAAGCTCCTGGTCGGAGGCAAGGGCTTCGGCAGCGAGAACATGTCCGCGATAAAAATGCTCACGCCCTCCTACGGCGTGCAGGGCGTAAAGGCTTTTGTGCTGGAAACCGTAAGGAACGCGGGGCCGAATCCCTGCCCGCCGATTGTCGTCGGCGTGGGGATAGGCGGCACGTTTGAAAAGGCGGCGCAGCTTGCAAAAAGGGCGACGCTGCGTCCCATCGATACAAAGCACCCCGATGAGCGCTACGCGCGGCTGGAGGACGAGCTTTTAGAAAGAATCAACCAAATGGGCTTCGGCCCGGCGGGGCTGGGCGGTACGCAGACTGCGCTGGGTGTGAATATTGAGACGTTCCCGACGCATATCGCGGGGATGCCCGTGGCGGTGAACATCTGCTGCCACGCGGCGCGCCACAAGAGCACTACCATTTGACGGGGAAAGGACAGAATGCAAATGAAAAAGCTTACGCTCCCGCTTCGTGCGGAGGATATAAAGGGATTAAAGGCGGGCGACAGCGTGCTGCTTACAGGCTCCATGCTCACCGGCAGGGACGCGGCGCACAAGCGCCTGTATGAGCTGATTGAGCGGGGCGAAAGGCTGCCCGTCGATATTAAGGGGGAAACGATTTATTATGTAGGCCCGGCGCCCGCAAAGCCCGGCCACGCGGTCGGTCCGGCAGGCCCTACGTCGAGCTACCGGATGGACAAATACGCCCCCGCCCTGCTCGACCGGGGGCTTAAGGCGATGGTCGGTAAGGGCGCGCGCTCCAAAGAGGTAATCGACGCGATTGTAAGAAACGGCGGCGTTTACTTTGCCGCAATCGGCGGCGCGGCCGCGCTGATTGCAAAAAGCATCAAAAGTGAGGAGCTTTTATGCTACGGGGATTTGGGAACGGAGGCAATCAGGCGCTACGTGGTCGAGGATTTCCCCTGTGTCGTCGTTATCGACAGCCAGGGCGGCAATATCTACGAAACACAGCCGGCCCTTTATAACAGGGAAGCAGCGGAATAAACGGGGGGCGGACAGGGTTCGCCCGATTGCGCCCATTCGTTCTGTTAATATGTACATAAAAACGGAAGGCGCCGTCTGCGGCGCGCGGAAAGGACGACGCGATGTTAAAAAATAGAATAAAACACTACGCCGCCTGCCTGCTTGCGCCCGTGGCGGCGCTTTTGCTTTTAACGGTATTTTTCGCATGTGCGGGCCTTTATCCGTTTGGCAAATACGCGGTTTCCTGGTGCGATATGAACCAGCAGGTGCTGCCGTTTTTGCTCGATTTAAAGGATATCCTTTCGGGTCAGGGCAATTTATTCCTCAATATGCAAAACGGCGGCGGGATGAACTTTTGGGGTGTTTTCCTTTTCTTCCTGTCAAGCCCCTTTTCCCTTCTGACAGGGTTTGTGGACAAGCAGGACATGCAGCTTTTTATGAACGTGCTCGTCGCGCTCAAGATGGCGGCCTGCGCGCTTACGGCAAGCGTATTTTTCCGTTACAGGCTGCCGCGCCTGAAATGGCACTGCAATGTAATCCTCGGTGTGATGTACGCGTTTTGTGGCTTTGCGCTGCTTTTTTACCAGAACGCCATGTGGCTCGACGTCATGTACCTGTTCCCGATTCTGATGCTGTCGCTCGACCGTTTGGCAAAGAGAAACAGGCCGTTTCTTTATATTGCCGTGCTGACGCTGTGCGTCGCGGTCAACTTTTATATGAGCTATATGCTCGTGCTGTGCGTTTTATTTTATATGGGGCTGTTCCTGCTTTTAAATAAGCAGGAAAACAGAAAGCGCGCCGCGTCGGCCTTTTGTATATCCTCCCTCTGCGCCTGCCTGCTTTCCGCCCCATGCTGGCTGCCCATGCTTTCGCAGTATATGAGCTCCGCGCGTACAGTGGGGTTGATTGAAAGCATCACGTCGGGCGCGTGGATTAGCTATATTTATACGGTATGGCCGCTGCTGTTTTGTACGGCGGCTTTTGTCCCTGTGATTTTGCTGACTGTCCGGCATCTGAGGGAGCGGGACGCAAGGCTCTATTTTTTCCTGTTCCTGCTGACGGCTGTTCCGTTCGTTTTGGAGCCCATAAACAAAATGTGGCATACGGGCAATTATATGGCGTTCCCCGCGCGTTATGGATACATGACGGCGTTTTTCGCCCTGGTTCTGCTTGGGCTTATTATGGACAGGCTTTCCGCGCGGCATGAGCCGCGCCGTTTGGCCAGCCGCCGGACGGCCTTCGCCATTTTGCCTGTTTGCGCTGTGCTTTGCGCCGGCGCCGCGGCTGTTGTTTTGTTTTTTTACTCCGGCGCGCAGGCCTACACGCAAACGCTATGGGGAGACAGGGACTCGTTTTTTATTTTAGGCGGCGCATTCCTGCTGGTGTGCGGCGCGTATGGGTGTATTCTTTACTTCTGGAATAAGGGAAAGCTGCGTATACCCGCGGCGGCGGGGCTTATCGCCCTGGTGCTTGTATGCGAATGCATGCTCAACTGCGGCGTATACTTTGCGGCGCCGCGCCACGACGATTTGGCTTACCGGCAGGTTATGGATTTGGCGGGGAAAACAGCGGACGACGGCTTTTACCGGGTAAAGACCGATAAAAAAAGGTACGACGTCAACCTTACGGGCGCGGCCGGATACAATACGCTCGGCCATTACTCCTCCCTCACGTCGGGAGACTACCTCTATACGATGAAAAAGCTAGGGTATTCCGCTTATTGGATGGAGGTCTCTTCAAGCGGCGGCACGCTTTTTTCCGATATGCTGCTTTCAAACCGCTACACCATCGGAAACGCCCTGCTTGACGGCGCGTTTTACCGCAACGAGTCCTTTGGTATCCGCGAAAATGACGTCTATTTGCCGCCGGCAATTTTGACCGGAACGGAGTTGCCGGATAATGAAAGGCTGCCCAGGACGGGAAGGCTTGAAATCCAGCAGTACCTGTGTGAAAAGCTGTTCGGGGCAACGGATTTATTCACGCGTTTTGAGCCAAAGCAACCGGTGGATGCGTCTGTAAGCTACCGTAAAGGCGAGGGCTATACCATTATGGTGGAAAAAGAAGCCGGAAGCGAGCTTGTATATGAAATCCCGGTAGACAAACGCACGACGCTTTATTTCGACTGCTTCGACCGCGTAAGCGCGTCCCTTGTCGAAAAAGTAAACGACGCGGTTTCCGTAGAGGCAGACGGTAAGGTTATAAGTGAAAGCTATCCGTCCCAGCAGGAAAACGGGATTCTGGAGCTCGGCTCCTTTGAAAACGAGACGGTGCGCGTTGTGGTAAAGCTCAACCGGAGCTTCTCCTGTAAGTCGTTCGGCGTATACGGGCTGGAGGAAGCAAGGCTTCAAAATATTGCGCAAGGGGCGCGTACGGCCGGTATTCATGTAAAGGGAAATACAATAGAAGCGGATTGCGCCGCGAAGAAGAACGAAAGCCTTGTTCTCTTTTTTCCGTATAATAAAGGCTATACCGCTACTGTCAACGGGCAGCCCGCCGAAATCGATAAGGTTTTCGGCGGATGGATGGCCATAACGCTGCCGCAGGGCGAAAACCACATCGTTTTAACCTTTGTGCCAAGCGGAATGTGGACGGGCCTTATTATCTGCGGCGCGGGGGCGCTGCTCTGTGCCGGCTACGCGGTATTCCGGCGGAAAAAACGTGCGGCCTGTAACCCGCTTGACCGCGTGTGCTTCTTTGTAACGCTCGGCGCAGCAGGGCTTGCAGCCGCGGCGGTTTATATCGCGCCGGTGCTCATTAAGCTGCTTTGCTGACCGCAGGCCTGTGAACCGGCAAGGAGGGAATTCTCATGAAAACCATTGGAATGATTGGCGGGATGAGCTGGGAGAGCACCGTCACGTACTATCAAACTGTCAATACCGTAATAAAGGAACAGCTCGGCGGCCTTCACAGCGCGAAGGTGCTGCTTTATAGTGTGGATTTTTACGAAATCGAGCGCTGCCAGTCAGACGGCGACTGGGAAAAAAGCGCGGCGATTTTAACGCGGGCCGCAAGGAGCCTAGAACGCGGCGGCGCGGATTTTATCGTCATCTGCACCAATACGATGCACAAAATTGCGCCGCAGGTACAGGAAAATATAAATATCCCGATTCTGCATATCGCACAGGCGGCCGCCCGGCGGCTCAAACAGCGGCAGATTAAACAAGTGGCCCTGCTCGGCACCATTTATACAATGGAACAGGATTTTTATAAAGATATCCTGATAAACGAGGGCATCGGGGTATTGACGCCGCAGGGAGAGGACGCGCGGCTTATCAACCGCGTCATTTACAATGAGCTGTGCCGCGGCGCAGTATTGGAGCGGTCGAAACGGGAATACATGAGAATCATCGGTTCACTTGCCCGAAAGGGCGCGCAGGGCGTAATTCTCGGCTGTACGGAAATCGGGCTGTTAATCCGGCAGGAGGATATTCCGCTTCCCGTGTTCGACACGGCGCGCATCCACGCGGAGGCGGCGGCGCTCTATGCAATTGACAAAGCATAAAAAGCATTGTTTTTTGTAAAAAAGATGGTTTTTCCATAAACTTTTTACCCATTGTCCCCAAAAGTGCTAATCCGGATTTTGGCTGCATATAAATGAACTATCTTACCTTACTAAAGGGAGGTTGTTCATTTGAAGGGGATAGTGGAGGAACGCGCCGTAGAGCTCGGTGAATATATTATTGAAAGCGGCGCGACCGTCAGAAGCGCCGCCAAAAAATTCGGCGTGAGCAAAAGCACGGTACATAAAGACGTAAGCGAACGCCTGAAATACGTTAACCCCCAGCTTTACAGGGAGGTTAAGACGATTCTTGAAATCAACAAGGCGCAGCGCCATATCAGGGGCGGAATGGCGACGAGAAAAAAATACCGTCACGAGGATTAAAAGGACGTACCTATAGATTTCAGCAGCCGGCAGGACACCTGCCGGCTGCTTTTTTACGGCTGTTGACAAAACGGCCGTACAGCTTCATAATGAGGGCAAGCTTAGGAGGGGCGCCTGATGAAAAACTTATTTGAACCGGTAACGCTCGGCGGCCTGGCCGTCAAAAACCGGCTGGTGCGCAGCGCAACGCTCGAGATGGCAGGCGCCCGGGACGGGAAGATTTCTCCCCTGCTGGGTGACCTTTATGAAGAGCTGGCACAGGGCGGCGTAGGGCTGATTATAACAGGAATGATGGGCGTTTCGGAAGACTGCCGCACGCTTCCAGATATGGTAAATACGAAGGAAGAAAGCTTTGTCCCGCTATTTTCTGAAATCACGCGCCGCGTTCATGAAAATGACGGAAAAATTTGCGTACAGCTTGCTCACTGCGGCGTTAAGTCAGCCGTACTCCATGGGCGCACACTGCCGCCCGGCCCTTGTAAAATCGACGGAAGGGCGCGCGCGGCAGAGGAAAAAGATTTAAAAAGAATCGTGCGCCAGTTTGCCCAGGCGGCGTATAAATGCAGGCAGTCGGGCGCCGACGCCGTTCAAATCCACGCGGCACACGGTTATCTAATCAGCGAGTTTTTAAGCCCGTATTTTAACAGGCGGGCGGATGATTACGGCGGATGCCTTCAAAACCGCGCGCGCCTGCTTTATGAAATATACGCGGCGGCGCGGGATGCCGTGGGGGCGGATTTTCCCGTTCTGATAAAAATCAATTACAGCGACCTTGCAAAACCGGGCCTTACGGGGGAAGAATGCGTCGATGTCTGCCGTACGCTTTACGCGCGGGGACTGGACGCGGCGGAAATCAGCTCGGGTATCGGCGTATCCGCAAAATCCATGCCTGCCCAGCTTGTACGCAATGAAGAGGATGAGGGCTATTTTAGCAGCGGCGCGCGGCAGGTTGCCCGTGCGTCCGGGATGCCCGTCATCAGCGTCGGCGGGTACCGTTCGCCCGGCGTTATCGGGCGGGCGCTCGGCGGCGGGATTGCCGCCGTGTCGATGTGCCGTCCGTTTATCAGGGAGCCAAGCCTTGTGCGCCGCTGGGAAAACGGAAATTTGGAAAAGGCGCGCTGTATCTCCTGCGGGAGGTGCTCCCGCGTAAAAACACACGGCTGTCCGGTACAGGAAGGCAAAAAAAGCGGATAAATCCGCGGAATTTTATAATTTGTTGGATTTTAATTTCAAATTTGTTCATTATTTTTGAAGCATTTTGCATTATAATCAAGGCAGGAAGTATTCCTGAGCAGTTGAATGATGATGCGGAACATAAAACGGGAGGTACATGAAAATGAGTTCTGGAAAAATACTGGTGGTAGACGACGACCTAAACATATGCGAGCTTTTGCGGCTGTATATTGAAAAGGAGGGCTTTAATGTCGTGACCGCGAACGACGGCATGGAGGCTTTAAAGCTCTTTGAAAAGGAAAACCCGGAGCTTATCATGCTCGACATTATGCTGCCAGGCCTTGACGGTTGGCAGGTGTGCAGAGAAATCCGTAAGACCTCCCAGTGCCCAATCATCATGCTGACCGCTAAGGGCGAGGTGTTCGACAAGGTGCTTGGCCTGGAGCTCGGCGCCGACGACTACGTCGTCAAGCCCTTTGAGGCAAAGGAGGTCGTCGCGCGAATCCGCGCGGTGCTCAGGCGTACAGGCAAGACGGACGACAACCAGGTCAAGGAGGTCAAGTGGGACAGGCTTTCCATCAATTTGACCAATTATGAGCTGAAGGTGGACGGCGTACAAATCGACACGCCGCCAAAGGAGATGGAGCTTTTATACCATCTGGCAAGCAACCCGAACAGGGTATTCACACGCGACCAGCTGCTCGACGAGGTTTGGGGCTTCGACTATTACGGCGATTCCCGGACGGTCGACGTTCACGTCAAGCGGTTAAGGGAAAAAATAGACGGCGTTTCTGACAAATGGGAGCTGAAAACGGTCTGGGGCGTCGGTTATAAATTTGAAGTCAAGGAATCATAAGCCTTGCAGCTGCGGATTTGTTATAATTAGAACAGGCGGCCCGTGTGCGGCTGCCTGTTTTTAGGCTGTAACATTTATGTATAAGGGGACGGGATAGGAAAATATGGCGAGAGAAAAGAGGATATTGAGCCGGCACAGGCGAACGCTGTTCAGCAAATACCTGCAAATCAGCCTCGCGATTGTTCTCGTGAGTTTCCTGATACTGGGCGTAATGCTCGTTTTCTTTGTCGCGCGGTATTCGGAAAACGACAAACGGGAGCTGCTCACGGAAAACGCGCATTCTGTTGCGGATTTGATTTCCGATACTTCAACGCTTGTCGACAATAACCTGAGATTGGGTCAGTTCGATTTGCTGCAGACAGTCATGTCGACAATTTCAAAGAGTATTAACGCAAGCATTTTCATTTCAAACAATGCGGGTATCACGCAGCTTTGCTCGGAAGGCTCTATTTGTGTACATCAAAGAACTAAGATACCCGATTCTATTATGAAAAGCGCCCTTTCAGGAGAATATTTTGAAACCTCGAACCTGGGCGGCCTCTATAAAAACAATTATTATACCGTCGGCGTTCCGATAATCGTGCAGTCTAACGGACAGAATATAGCAGTAGGCGTGGCGTTCGTTTCGTCGGAGGCTAGTTCAATCTCTGATTTTACCGCCAACATCACAAAAATTTTCTTTTTTGCGGCTATCGCGACCTTCGCAATCGTGTTCTGTATGGTGGGCCTCTACACATATAATATGGTCAGGCCCCTGCGCCAGATGGCGCAGGCGGCGAAATCGTTCGGCGCGGGCGACTTCTCGAGCCGTGTACCCGTGACCTCGCAGGACGAAATCGGGCAGCTCGCCATCGCGTTTAACAATATGGCGGACTCGCTCGCAACCTCAGAGGGCACGCGGCGCAGCTTTATCGCAAACGTTTCGCATGAACTGAAAACGCCGATGACCACAATCGCCGGCTTTATCGACGGAATATTGGACGGCACAATCCCGCCGGAAAGGCAGGGCTATTATCTCAACATCGTATCGACCGAGGTCAGGAGGCTTTCCCGGCTGGTTCAGTCGATGCTCGCGCTCTCCCGCATCGACAGCGGCGAGCTTCGTATGAACAAGCAGCGGTTTGATTTGACCAATATTTTAATTTCGACGCTTCTGACCTTTGAGCAGAAAATCGGCGACCGGAATATCCGCGTGGAGGGTCTTGAAGAGGCCTCTACGATTTTTGTCGACGGCGACCCGGATATGATTCACCAGGTCGTTTACAACCTCATTGAAAACGCGGTCAAATTTACAAACGAGGGCGGTTATATCCGGATTAGCCTCATCGACGGGCCCGACCGCACGACGCTGGAAATTTGCAACAGCGGGCAAGGAATTCAACCAGATGAGCTGCCGCATATTTTTGAGCGGTTTTATAAAACAGACAAGTCGCGCAGTAAGGATAAAAATGGGATGGGCCTGGGCTTGTATATTGTAAAAACGATTCTGCGGCTTCATGGCGGAGACATTACCGCCGCAAGTGAAACGGGCAGCTACTGCAGCTTCACGCTGTGGCTTCCAAAGGAAAAGGAAGCGGTTCAGCCGAAGCTCAAGGACAAAACGGAAAAGAAAGATAAGGGCGACAGGCCAAGCAAGGAAAAGAAGGATGGCACGGCTGGGGACGCGCCTTTGAGTAATGAGGAGGATCAGCATGAGTGATTTTATTCCAGGAAACGACGGCTTTATTCCAAAAAACGACAACTCCGGCGAGGCGGCGCAGGAACCGCAGGCACTGGACGGCGCCAATTTAAATAGCGCCGGACCGGTGCAGCCGGAACAGGAAGGCAGCGCGGAGCAGGAAGCTTCAACCGCTTGGGAACAAGGAAACGGCTTTCAAGAGAGTGAAGAAGCACCGGCTGCAGGCGCAGAAGCCGCACCACCGGAGCAAACGTTCCAGTGGGAGGACACCGTAAACGGCCAGCCTGTTTACAGCGGGCAAAATGCGCAGGGTACGCCCCACGCCGATACAGTCCCGCCGTTTTCTAACCCGAATACGCAGGGCTCCGGCTACTATTACGCACAGCAACCCTACGCGCAGCCGCCCTATCAAGGTATGCCGAATACGCAGCAGGCGCCGCCTGCCGGAGGACAGCCGCCTTACCAGGGAACCTACTATGACCCCGCGACAGGCCAATATTACTACGCACAGATGTACCAGCAGCCCCCTAAGCGTAAGATGAAAAAGGGAATGAAAATATTTTTGGGCTGCATAATTGGATTATTCAGCGTTCTTGTCGTTTCCTTTGCTGCCTTTACCATTTCCAATATTGCAAGTGGTAAAGCGTTTGAAAACGGAATCTTCAACCTGCCGCCACAGTCAGGTTACGACGACGGCGGCAGTGATTATAGCGACAACAGCGGGCTGTTTGGAGGGGACGGCGATGACAGCTCCAGTAACACACCCTCCGACACCGGCGTGGACCCCGACGGCCCGTCCATTACGCTCAAGGACCAGCCGGGCGACATCGACGATTCAAACAAATACGACGCAAAGACGGCGTATAAAAAAATCAATCCGTCTGTCGTCGCTGTTATTACGGAACAGGGCAGCGCCGTTGAAAACGGCGTCAGCGGGACGAAGGCCAGCCAGGGCACCGGTATCGTAATCAGTGAGGACGGTTATGTCGTGACAAACAGCCATGTCATAGGCGACAGTAAAAAATATACCGTCAAGGTTGCGTTCTCCGAGGAAGAGGAGTATAAGGCGACGATTGTCGGCTACGACACGCGCACCGACCTTGCCGTACTGAAGATTGACGCGGGTAAAAGGCTTACGCCCGCCGAGTTCGCTGATTCCGGCGACGTAGAGGTCGGGCAGGACGTCGCGGCAATCGGCAATCCGGGCGGCATCAATTTCTCGAATTCCCTGACCAGAGGAATCATCTCCGCGCTCAACCGGAAGGTCGACGACAGCAGCGTCGGCTTTTTGCAGACGGACGCGGCAATCAACCCGGGCAACTCCGGCGGCCCGCTTGTAAATCTCGCCGGGCAGGTCATCGGTATCAATACGATTAAAATTGTAGACACGGAATACGAGGGAATGGGCTTCGCTATTCCTAGCCAATCCGTCAAAGAGGTCGCCGACGACATCATCAGCAAGGGTTATGTTTCCGGCCGCGTGCGCATTGGTATTACAGGAATGGCAATAACCAAGCTTACCGCTCAGGCAAACGGTATTCCCACAGGCATCCTGATTGATGAATTCACTGACGACAGCCCTCTGCCAAAACAGGGCGTGAAGAAAAACGACATCATCACGAAGATTGACGGCGTTGAGGTTACAGGTTTTTCACGCTTTTACTCAGAGCTTGCTAAACATGAACCGGGCGACGAGGTAAAGCTTACTATTTACCGCGTACCTGAGAAGCAGGGCGGGGAGGGTAAGACCTTCGATGTCACGATAAAGCTGCTGGAGGATAAGGGCGAGACGCAGAACAACTGATAAATAGGCCCTGCTTTAAGGAGACTTTTTCCTTGTCCCCCTTTGGGGGCGCAGAGCGGCTGTAAAAGAGGGAATCAACAAAATGATTCCCTCTTTAATAATAGGCAGATATTCTAATAAGTACCGTTACGCAAATATTTCGATGAATAAAAATAAATAAAATATATTTTAAAGAAGAACCACCCGGCATTTTAGTGGGCGGTTCTTTAAAATATTTGGACGAAGGGAAAGCTGCGTGCTATAATAGGCATACGGACGCATATAAATGCGGGCAATTCCCCTGATGAGAAGAGGAGAGTCAATGCTGGGAACTATCGTCAATACAATCGCTGTGCTGATAGGCGGCTGCGCCGGCTTACTGCTGAAAAAGGGCCTGCCGCAGCGCCTTACAGATATTCTGATGAAAGCGCTGGGGCTCTGTACGCTGTTTATTGGGATTACCGGCGTTATGGGCGGCAAACGCACGCTGCTCGTTATTCTTTCGATGGTGCTCGGCACTTTAATCGGCGAGGGAATCGACCTGGACAAGCACATTCATACGCTCGGACAATTAATTGAAAACAAATGCAAACGCGAAGGTGAAAAAACAACGGTCGCTGAGGGCTTCGTCTCGGCAAGCCTTCTGTTCTGCGTCGGCGCGATGACAATTATCGGCGCGCTGCAGAGCGGGCTTACTGGCAATCATATCATGCTGTTTACAAAATCGATGCTCGATTGTGTCGCCGCGATGATTTTTGCCTCTACGCTTGGAATCGGCGTATTGTTCGCGGCGGCGTTCGTGTTTGTATACCAGGGCGCCATCACGCTGCTCGCGCAATGGGTCGCCCCGTATTTAAGCGGCACGGTCGTAAACGAGATGACCGTCGTCGGCTCGCTGATTATCATCGGGCTCGGCGTCAATATGCTGGGAATTGCAAAGCTCAAGGTTATCAATTTTGTGCCGGCTATCTTCCTGCCGATAGCGCTCTGCCCGTTTTTCGACTGGGTTTCTTCCATTACGGGTTTCAGCCTGTGATTAAATTGGCAATAAAATATAATATAACAAGAGAACGCCCGGTCCTTGCGGTAGACCGGGCGTTCCCTTTTCCTTTTAGTTTGAGGGGTACATTGAGGAGGGTAGAACATTATACTCTGACGGTGCGGCTCCGTCTTTTAGAGTACGCTTATATTCTAATTTGAGAGTGTGAATAGCGTGTGAATAAATTTTTAAAATTAGAAAAAGCTTTTATGAACTCTGTTAAAGATTGTATAAAGAACTCAATAATAGCGTACAAGGGAGATAACCGTTCCCAAAAGAACGCATTCATCCACAATAATTGGTTCATATGCGGGATTTTCCGGCTGCAGGCGGATATGCCCGTCCTCCCGGAAAAAACGCTTGACTGTCGCCTCGTCGTCAATGAGCGCCACGGCAATTTCACCGTTTTCCGCCACGGGCGTTTTACATACCACCACAATGTCGCCGTCCAAAATGCCCGCGTTAATCATACTGTCGCCTACAATGCGCAGCGCGAACAGCTCCCGCCCCCTGCGAACGCTTTCTGTTACCGGGACGTAGCCTTCGATTTCCTCCACCGCAAGAATCGGCAGGCCCGCCGTAACGCGCCCGAGCACCGGAACCGGGACGTTCTTTTCCCCGCTGACGCGAATGGTGCGGTTGAGCTTGGCCTCGCGGGAAATCAGCCCGCGCTCCTGCAGGGTATTGAGGTGCGCGTGAACCGTGGAGGTGGATTTTAACCCTGTGGCCCTGCATATCTCACGTACGGAGGGTGAAAGCCCCTCTTGCGCGCATTCACGTATATAGTCGAGGATTTTCTGCTGGCTTTTTGTAAGCTCTTTCATAGATAAGCCTCCCTACTGTGATAGGTGATGATAAATTTTTTCGGTTTTATTATATCATAACGCGGTATAAAAATCAAACATTTGTTTTGTTTTTTGCCGATTTTTCGCACATAAGTTCTGATTATATTAAATAAAAGTAAATAATTATTGAAAAACAGAAAAAATATATTGACTTTAAGAAAGTGACATGCTATTATTTCCTTACCAAAAGGAGGAATTGCCATGTCTGAACAGCCAAAATCGCTTTTTATTACATCAGTTTTGGTAAAAATTGTATTTGTTTTTCTCATTGCCGCGCCCTTTTTCATCCCTTGGGCGGCAAGCTGGTACGACAGCGTTTCCATGCAGGAGCCGATTTTCTGGCCGCTGTGCATATGCCTTTATTTGACGCTTGTTCCTGCATTTATTCTCGTTTTTTGCCTGAACCGTATTTTGAGTAACGTCAAAACAGGGGCCGTCTTTACCGCCGGTACGGTCAAAATGCTGCGTGTTATCTCTTATTGCTGCTTTACCGCGGCGGTTATCTTTGCCGTCTTGGGAATCTGGCGGCTTCTGGCCTTGCTTTTATGCTTTGCCGCAGCCTTCGTGGGGTTGCTGCTGCGCGTTCTCAAGAACGTGTTCCAGCAGGCAGTGCTCATCCGCGAAGAAAACGATTTTACAATATAGAGGGGGGAGCTTCATGCCGATTATTATCAATCTGGACGTCATGATGGCGGTGCGGAAAATTTCCTCAAATGAGCTTGCCCTGCGTATTGGCATCACACCGGCCAACCTGTCCGTATTAAAAACAGGGAAGGCCAAGGCCATCCGTTTTTCCACGCTGGAAAAGATTTGCGAGGTGCTAAATTGCCAGCCGGGCGACATTTTGGCCTTTGAACCGGAAGATAAGGAAGGGGGCTTTATCGATGGAAAAGCTGAATGAGAATATTCCCGATGAGACGGAGCAGAGCGGGCCGCAGCCGCCTGCCGCGCCCCCGGCTGTACAAAACGGCGCCGCGTATAACCCGTATGCAGCGGTTCCCGTATTCATGCCGGCCCCGAAAGAAAAAACGGTTTTCTCTTTGCAGGATTGCGTTTTCTCATTGTTTGCCGTCGTGCTTGGCTTTTTGTTTTCCCGTTTTGTGCTTTGGGGGCAAATGGGCGCGTCTGTCACGGTGTTCTTTTTACTTGCAATCGTTGTTTCCGCGTTTTATATGGAGCGCAGCCGTATGCGGTTTTCCGTATGGACCGCCGCGGGCGGGCTTGTGCTTGCGGCGGTGAGCTTTAATTTCTGCCTTTCCTCCAGCGGGTTTATCAAGTTCTTAGACCTTGTCTTCCTGTCGGCAGGCGGCGCGTACTTTGTTTTTGCCGCCTTCCGCCAAAAAGGGAAGATAAAAAGGGGATTGGTCCGTGACATAGGAAACAGCCTGTTTATTGTGCCCTTTTCTAATTACGGGGCCTGTCCGAACGCGAACGCCCAGCTTTTCAGGCGTAAAGGCGGTGGGAGGGTCAAATGGGTTTTGCTTGGTCTTTTGATTGCCCTGCCTGTTACGCTGATTGCGGCGGCGCTCTTAATGTCTGGCGACGTCATGTTCCGCAGCCTCGTGTCATTTTCAATCGGGGATTTTTGGTCGCAGTTTCTGGTCGTTCTTTTGCAGTTAATGCTTGGCATACCGGTTGCCTTTTGGCTTTTCGGGCTGCTTTACGGAAGCAAAAACAAAAAGGAACAGCCACAAGTACAAGTGGTGGCAATCCCCCAAAAAAGGCACAGAACCGTGCCCGGCGCTCTCATCTACGCGACGCTCACGCCGCTGTGCGTTTTATATGTGCTGTTTTTCGCGGCGCAGTCCGGGTATTTCCTCTCAGCGTTCCAAAGCCTGCTGCCCGCGGGCTTCGGCTACGCGGAATACGCGCGGCAGGGCTTTTTTGAGCTCTGCGCGGTCGTGGTCATCAACTTAGTGGTAATCGGACTTGCGGCGCTATTCTGCCGCAGAGATGACAAAGGGCGGCTGCCGGTTGCCGCGCGCGTATACAGCATCGTCCTTTCTGTCCTGACGCTTGCGCTGATTGCCTCCGCGATTAGTAAAATGGTGATGTATATCGATTCCTACGGCCTTACCACCATGCGGATTTACCCAACCTGGTTCATGATTTTGCTCGCCGGCCTTTTCCTGCTGCTCATTGTCAAAATGATATGGCCGCGCTTTTTATTCCAGCGCGCGGCGGTACTGGTGTTTACTGTACTCTTTCTGTGCCTGAGCTTTTCAAATATCGACGCTATGACGGCAAAGTACAACGTACAATGGTATCAGGAGGGAAAAATCGGCTGGATGGGCGGACAGGCGCTTGACTCGCTCGACGACAGCGCAGTGGAATACCTGCTGCCGCTTTACCTTGACGCCGATACGAATACCTGGGTTCGCGCGGACTGCAAGGATTACCTGCAGCGTGTGTATGACCGCTACAGCGGGGAATATAAAAATTACAACTACGCGAGCAGCCGCGCGCACGAATTGCTTTCGGCGGCAGGCTTTCAAAAAACGCCGGGTTTTGACCCTGACGGCAGCGTTTAATCGGCACATTTCCGTAAACCGGGTTGCCTCAATTTTGGATGGGCGCGGAGTCAAACCACGGCATTGCTCCGGGATACAAAACAAAAGCGGGAGGCTGTTAACAGCCTCCCGCTCTCAATTTATTTCTTTAATTTTTCCTCTATTTTGTCCGCGCCGCTTTCCAGCCAATGGCCGACGAACAGCTCGATGGTTCCTGAATCTGCCGAGGCTGCGACCGAGGGGTCGATTGGAATCCTGCCCAAAATGTCGAGCCCATATTCCTTCGCCGTCTGCTCCAGATGGCTTTCTCCGTAAATGCTGTGCAGCGCGCCGCAGCCGGGACATTTAAAATAGCTCATGTTTTCCACTACGCCGAGAATCGGAATATTCATGATATTCGCCATGTTGACCGCCTTTGCGACAATCATGGAAACAAGCTCCTGCGGCGACGTTACGATTACGATGCCGTCAAGCGGGAGCGACTGGAATACCGTGAGCGGTACGTCGCCTGTTCCCGGGGGCATATCGACAAACATATAATCGATGTCCTTCCAGATAACGTCCGACCAGAACTGCTTGACCGTGCCGCCCAAAATAGGGCCGCGCCAGACGACGGGGTCGGTTTCGTTTTCCAAAAGAAGGTTGACGGACATGACCTCGATGCCGGTCTTGGTTTTGACGGGAATCAGGCCGAATTCGCTCCCCTGCGCCTTCTGCTTATTGATGCCGAACGCCTTGGGGATAGAGGGGCCGGTAATATCCGCGTCGAGAATCGCCGTATGGAAGCCCCTGCGGTTGAATATGACGGAAAGCATGGAGGTGACCATGGATTTACCCACGCCGCCCTTTCCGCTGATGACGCCGATTACCTTCTTTACGCTGCTGTGCGCGTTAAGCTTTGCGGAAAAGTCCTCCGGCTGGCGTCTTTCCGAGCAGCTCTGGGAACAGCTCGAGCAGTCGTTGCTGCAGTTTTCTGCCATTGCTTGCATCTCCTGTTTTATAGGTTATCTATATTATTTCGCGGAAGCTTCCGTTTCATCCGCGGATTCTTCATTTTCGTTATTTTCCTGGGGCTGGGCGGGTTCCTCCGCCAGCTCTTCTGCAGAAAGCTCCTCGCCGCTTTGCGCCTCTTCT
The DNA here is from genome assembly GCA_900540865.1 of uncultured Oscillospiraceae bacterium. Classification (GTDB taxonomy): domain Bacteria; phylum Bacillota; class Clostridia; order Oscillospirales; family Acutalibacteraceae; genus Scatavimonas. Next base: position 15,067 of record UQHH01000020.1, on the reverse strand, counting down.
TCGCTTTCAAAAGCGATATCGAGCGTGCTGTAGCCTTCTTCCCCTGTTTCCACCTGAGCCGCTTCCTCCGCAGGCTCCTCCTGTACGAGCTCAAAGCCGCTCAAGAAGGTATAGGGAATGGCATAGCCCAGCGCCGCCGCCGCGAGCATAACGACCGTAGAGTTGGCCGCAAGCTCCGTATGGAACGGAAGGCCGACCGCAAAGTACGCCGCGATGATATAAATTGCCGGCAGGTCGATGAGGATGAACGTGGGAGTGCTGAAGCGCATGAGCTGCTTTCCGTCGCCCACGCGGGTTGCGTAGAACAAAATCAAGCCGAACACCAGGTAAATGGCCAGGTTGATAATTCCACCGACAGCGGCGTCAACGGTGGTGCCCACAAAAGAACTGAAGAAATAGGCGCATACGATGTAGCCGATGACGAGGAATGCGGAAATCAGCAGGTTAATGTTGTCCCTCTTGGTTGTTTTTCTCATTTGTACGACCTCCATAAATCTTTATTCGCTAAAAAAACCATGCTTATTTTACCAGTAAAATATGAAGGAATTATGTCTTTACAGAAAAATTTTTATCAATTAGGCAATTCTGCCTTGATTTTCTTCGCGACAAGGCAATACCAGCCGTTTTCCGCAAGCTTTTCCATGATTTCAAAGCGGCCTTCGAGCGCCTGTGTGACATCCTGTACCCTGGTGTCGATGATGCCGCTCATAATATAAACGGCGCCGTCCTTTAAAAATCCGGCAATATCCTTGGAAAGCAAAATCACCGCGTCAGCCACAATGTTTGCGAACACCACGTCGTATTTGCCGGAAACCTTTTCGGTCAGGTCGCCGCAGATTGCCTCAAAGCGGTCTTCCACCTGGTTGAGCGCGGCGTTTTCCTTTGCGGTCTTAACGGCAAGCTCGTCGATGTCTACGCCAACCGCGTGCCCCGCGCCCAAAAGGAGCGACGCAACGGCTAAAATCCCGCTGCCGCAGCCAACGTCGAGCACACGGGCGCCGTTTTTCATGTAACGCTCCAGCGCCGTAAGACAAAGCCTGGTCGTCTCGTGTGTTCCGGTGCCAAACGCAAGCCCGGGGTCCAGGTTTAAAACCACGCGTCCCTGCGGGTCGTATTCACCGCGCCAGGTCGGGCGGATTAAAAGCCTTTCCCCGACCGGAATTGGGTGGAAATACTGCTTCCAGTTATGGAGCCAGTCCTCCTCCGCGCAGCTTTCGCAGGTGATTTCATGCGGGATTTGTTCGGCGTTTAAGCGCTCGCTCAAAAAGGACACGGCCTCCCTTGGGCTTTCCTCGGGGCTTATGTATACGTGGATAACGCCCTCGTCGCGATTTTTTTGCAGCAGCGCCTCGTCAATCAGGTCGATGCGCGCGATTTCCCGAACCTCCTGTTCGAGCGCGGAATAATCCTCTATATAAATGCCATACGGAACGACCATCTGCGCAATGTCGCCCGCCGTCCCTAAATCCTTTGCGGAAACGTTTATTTTAATTTCTGTCCAGTCCAAAAAAGCACCGCCTTATTCTTCAAACATGCCCTTTAATTTATCAAAAAATCCCTTGCGCTTCTGGTAGTTCTTTTCCCCTACCGCCTTTTCAAATTCCTTTAACAGCTCTTTTTGCTTGTTGGAAAGGTTTTTCGGTACTTCGATTACAACCCTGACATACTGGTCGCCGCGGCCTCTGCCGCCAAGGTGCTGAATGCCCTTGCCCTTCAGCTTGAACACGTCGTTGGGCTGGGTGCCTTCGTGAATGCTGTAGCTCACCTTGCCGTCGAGCGTCGGCACGATGACCTCGCCGCCGAGCGTCGCCTGCGAGTAGGTAATGGGCAGCTCGCACCATACGTCGTCGCCGCGCCGCTCAAATATGGGGTGCGGGCGGACGTTTACATATACGTGCAAATCGCCGTAAGGACCGTTGTTTGTACCCGCGTTGCCGTGGCCGCTAACATTGAGCACGCGGTCCTCGCTGATGCCGGCGGGAATATCCACATCGACGGTACGCTTCGTTTTGACGCGCCCCGACCCCATGCAGGTGCGGCACGGCGTCTCAACGACGCGCCCCTTGCCCTTACACGAATCGCACACGCGCGACGTCTGGATTACGCCGAACGGCGTGCGCTGGCTGATTTTAACCTGGCCGGTACCGCCGCAGGAGGGGCAGACCTTCGGGGAGGTTCCCTTTGCCGCGCCTGAGCCGTTGCAGTCGCTGCAGGTGCTGACGTTCTGGTAAGACACCGTTTTTTTACAGCCCTTGGCCGCCTCCTCGAACGAAATGGTGACGGTTGTTTCTATGTCGGTTCCGCGGCGCGGGGCGTTCGGGTTTGCGTGCTGCCTTCCGCCGAAGCCGCCGAAAAAGCTGTTGAAAATGTCCCCAAAGTCCATGTCCGCGCCAAACGGGCTGCCGCCCGCCGCGCCCGCGCCGTAGCTCGGGTCTACGCCCGCGTGACCGAACTGGTCGTAGCGCTGGCGTTTGTCTTTATCGGAAAGCACCTCGTAGGCCTCGTTTACCTCCTTGAAATTCGCCTCAGCCTCCTTGTCGCCGGGGTTCAGGTCAGGGTGGTATTGCTTCGCAAGCTTGCGGAACGCTTTTTTTATTTCATCCTCAGAGGCGTTTTTGGGAACTCCCATCACCTCGTAATAGTCTCGCTTGTCAGCCAAAATGACGCCTCCTTGTTTTGTTGAATCTCAAAGAATCTCAAAGCTTTTCTATCATACTCTAAAACGGCCGCCGCGTCTACAGTTTTATGTAGCTGTCTGATAACGGCAACACGGGGCAGGTCGCCCTGCCCCAATGTATAGCGTCTGTCCGCGGCTTACCGCCCCGGTACAGCGTGTGTGTTTTTTACTCGACGTCCTTGAAGTCTGCGTCGTATACGTTGCCGTCGCCGCTTTGTCCCGCTGCGCCGCCCGGTGCGCCCGCTGCCGGGTCTGCTCCCGGAGCCGCGCCCGGCTGTTGGGGGGCCGCCTGCTGGTAAAGCTTTGCGGAAACGCCCTGGAGCGTTTTCTCCATATCTTCCTTTGCGGTTTTGATAGCCGCCATGTCGTTCTTGCTGATGGCGTCCTTGACCGCCGCTGCCTTAGCGTTCAGGCTGTCCTTGTCTGCCTGGTCGATTTTGTCGCCGTTTTCACTGATGAGCTTTTCCACCTGGTAGCACATGTTCTCGGCTTCGTTCTTTATATCGACCTCTTCACGGCGCTTTTTGTCCTCCGCGGCGAACTGTTCCGCGTCCTTGACGGCCTTGTCGATGTCGTCCTTGGACATGTTCGTGCTGGAGGTAATCGTAATCTTCTGCTCCTTGCCCGTGCCGAGGTCCTTAGCCGAAACGTTTACGATGCCGTTGGCGTCGATGTCGAACGTGACCTCAATCTGCGGCACGCCGCGCATAGCCGGGGCGATGCCGGTCAGCGTGAACAGGCCGAGCTGCTTGTTGTCGCGGGCGAATTCCCTTTCGCCCTGCAATACGTTTATTTCCACCTGGGTCTGGTTATCGGCCGCTGTGGAGAAAATCTGGCTCTTTTTTGACGGGATGGTCGTGTTGCGCTCGATAACCTTCGTCATGACGCCGCCCATCGTCTCAACGCCGAGGGAAAGGGGCGTTACGTCGAGCAGCAGCAGGCCGTCGACCTCGCCGCCGAGCACGCCCGCCTGGATAGCCGCGCCGATGGCGACGCATTCGTCGGGGTTGATGCCCTTGAACGGCTCTTTGCCGATGAGGCCCTTTACCGCTTCCTGCACTGCCGGGATTCTGGAGGAACCGCCGACCATGAGCACCTTGTCGATTTTATCGATGGTAAGGCCGCTGTCCTGCAGCGCCCTGCGGACGGGTCCCATCGTGTTTTCCACGAGGTCCGCGGTAAGCTCGTTGAACTTTGCCCTGGTGAGCGTGAGGTCTAAATGCTTGGGGCCTGTAGCGTCCGCCGTGATGAACGGCAGGTTGATGGCGGCCTGCGTTACGCCCGAAAGCTCGATTTTCGCTTTTTCAGCCGCTTCCTTTAAGCGCTGCATCGCCATTTTGTCGGAGGACAGGTCGATGCCCGTTTCCGCCTTAAAGCTCGATACCATCCAGTCGATGACGCGCTGGTCGAAATCGTCGCCGCCCAGACGGTTGTTGCCCGCCGTCGCGAGGACCTCCTGCACGCCGTCGCCCATTTCGATAATAGAGACGTCGAACGTGCCGCCGCCCAAATCGTATACCATGACCTTCTGGTCGGTTTCCTTATCGATGCCGTAGGAAAGCGCAGCGGCCGTCGGCTCGTTAATGATGCGCTTGACGTCCAGGCCCGCGATTTTGCCTGCGTCCTTCGTCGCCTGGCGCTGTGCGTCCGTAAAATACGCGGGAACGGTAATAACGGCCTGCGTGACCGTTTCGCCTAAATAAGCCTCCGCGTCGGCCTTCAGCTTTTGCAGGGTCATTGCGGAAATTTCCTGCGGCGTGTAGTTTTTACCGTCGATTGTTACCTTGAACGCGGTGCCCATCTCTCTCTTGATGGAAGCCACGGTTCTGTCGGGGTTTGTGATTGCCTGGCGCTTTGCCACCTGGCCGACCATTCTTTCACCCGTCTTTGAGAACGCGACGACGGACGGCGTCGTCCTTGCGCCTTCCGCGTTTGCGATAACGACCGGTTCGCCGCCCTCTATAACTGCTACGCATGAATTTGTTGTACCTAAGTCAATGCCGATTGTCTTTGCCATAATAAATTCCTCCCATATTTTCCGGTAATATCCTCCGGTTTATGTCAATCAATTGATTCGATTACGGATTAATCGCAGTTTGCTACCTGTACCATTGCGTGGCGGATAATTTTATCGCCCATCTTATATCCCTTCTGGAACACCATCGCGATGGTGTTTTCGCCCAGCTCCTCGTTTTCCACCTTGGAAACCGCGTTGTGCAGCTGCGGGTCGAACGGCTCGCCGGCCTCCCCAAACGCTTCCACACTCAGCTTTTGGAGCGCCGCCGTGAACTGGCCGTTTACTAGCTCCAACCCCTTGCGGAATTCCTCCGGCGCGTCCTGCGAAGACTTAAGCGCCGCGTCCAGGCTGTCGGCGACCGTAAGGATTTCAGAAACGGCCTTTGCCGTGGCGTCAGCGTATATGTTAAGCTTTTCAGCCGTCGTCCTCTTTCTGTAATTATCGTACTCGGCGGCAAGGCGCATGTAGCTGTCCTTCTGCTTCTGGAGCTCCTCCTGCGCCTCCTTGAGCGCGCCTGAGTCCTTTTCTTTTTTGGATTCCTTTTTCTTCTGCTCTTTTTTCTGTTCAGGCTCTTCTGCCGCGGCCTGTTCGTTTTGCTCCTTTGCTTCTTCCTCATGAGTCTGAGGCGACGCCTCTTCCTTCTTCTGCTTGCTCATGAAACTCATTCCTTTCTGTGGGGACAGGCCCCTTGCTTCTTTTCAGGCTTTTATATCTCCAGCAGCTCACTGATAAGTGTACCCACCACGCCGGAAACATATTCCAGCAGGCTCAGGCTCCTGCCGTAATCCATACGGACAGGGCCGATGATTCCCACGGCCCCCGCGGGCGCCCCGGCAATCCGGTACCGCTTTGTAATGACGCTGCTGTTTGTAAGCTCCTGCCTGCCGCTCTCCGCACCAATGAACACCTCTGTGTCCTCGCCGCCGCTCAGGAGCAGGGCTGCCGTGTCCGGCGGGCTGTGCAGCAGCTTCATAACTGCGCGCACGTCCTGCAGGTCGTAATCGCGGCAAAAGAGCAGGTTTGTCTCCCCATGGAGGCTTACGTTCATCTGCGCGGCTTCCTTTGCCGATTCCATCACCGCCATGAGGATGTTGGGCATCAGCATGGCAAGCTCACCGAAGCCGGCTGCCGCCGTCTGGATGAACGCGGGCGTGATGTCGTGAAGCGTTACGCCGCCGAACCGTTCGTTTAATAGCCGGCCGAACACCTTGACGATTTCGGGCGTGAGTACGTAATCGCAGCGGAACAGCCTGTTCTTGACCATACCCGAGGAGGTAATCAAAACGGCCATTGCCGTCTGCCGGCCCGTCTGCACCAAATGGATTTTGCGGATTTCCGCCCGTTCGCCGGGTGGCGTAGTCGACGCGCACGCCATACCGGTAATCTGGGACAGGATGCCGGAGGCCTCGTTCAAGATATGCTCCGGGTCGTCTGCCGCCGCGCTCAGGCGCGCGTCGATAAATTCCCTGCTTTGCCCGGGAAGCGGCTGCGCCTGGAGCATATGGTCGATGTAATGGCGGTAGCCCCTGTGTGAAGGCACCCGGCCCGCCGACGTATGCGGCTGCAAAAGGTAGCCCATTTCGGAAAGGGACGCCATCTCGTTGCGGATGGTCGCGGAGGATACGGACAAATCCATCTGGTCGAGCAAGGCCTTGGAGCCGACCGGCTCGCCCGTGCGGATGTAGCTTTCCACCACAGCCGAAAGAATTTTACTTTTTCTCGGCGCCAGCTCCATATCCATCACCTCTCCCAGTCTATGCCGAACCTCCCTGCCGTGTTAGCACTCTAAAAAGGAGAGTGCTAATTTAACTATAATTTACCACCAGGCCCCGCTTTTGTCAAGTTTTTATTTGTAAACTAATTGTGAAGAACCGCCGGATTTCTGGCGTTTTACTTTGCTATTGACTTCCCTGCCCGAATTCTATATACTTTGAATAGAAAATCCCAGAAAGGAGAACGGCGTTTATGTGGATTGTTTTAATCGCGTCGTTGATATGCCTTGCGGTAGCCGTAATTCTGTTCGCGCCGCTCTTCCGCGGGGTACCCCTGTTTCGTCCTGTGGCGCTGTTCTTTATATTTGAAGGCGTCTGGATGGCGGCGAATTATCTCGTTACACAGCTATGGCCCGGAACGGACGCGATGCAGTGGATTCATTACACAGGGATTATCGTGTTCGGCGGTTATCTTTTAATCTGCCTGTTCTACAGCCGCCCTAAAAAGGCAAGGGAAGAGAGAAGCCCGCGCGGAAAAAAGAAAAGGGCCTCCCGCAGGGACAGGAGGAACTGATTGTAAATGGGCTATGTTTTCGCCGCTATGTGGCTTATTATCGGCGTTTATTTAATTGTAAACGGGGTCAAGGAGCATAAAATCCTCTGTTTTCTTGGCAGCTACTTTGTTTTTCTCTGCCTTTGGTGGCTCATAAACGAGCTGACGCCGGGCGTCGATATGCTCAAGGACGCGCCTTATGTCGTCGTTCTCCGGTGTATTTCCGGTGTGGTGCTTATCGCGGCGGCCGCTGTCTATTTGATTGCGCGTAAGCGCAGGAAGGACGGCGGGGACGATGGGAAACAAAAATAGACGTTTTAAAGGGGGCCTTTCGGTTCCCCTTTTTTATTGCCGCATAAAATAGAAAGCGGCGGGACCGGCCCATAAAACCGCTTTTTATAGAGACAGCCGCGCAGGGTTTTTGTCCTGCGCGGCGTTTTCTTATTTATATATAAACAGGCAAGTCCTTAAAGTCACACATTCGCGCGCCCTTCATACTTTGAATGTAAGGGGGTGTTTGATTGTCTGCACTGCTGCTTGCCGTTTCCCTGAGTATGGACGCGCTCGGAATCGGCGTATCATATGGCCTGCGGGGGATAAAAACGTCGATGGGCGCGAAAATCGTCATCTGCCTGGTATCGGTTGTTTTTACCGCGGCAGCCCTTTTTTTCGGGCATATCCTGCTTATGTTCATACCCGGCGAGGCCGCGAAGGCGCTCGGGGCGCTGATGCTCGTTGGTATCGGCGTGTATATCGTTTGTACGGGGCTGTTTAAAAAGCCGGAAAGCTTTGACGCCGACAGCTCCAGGAAAATCGAAACGGGAGAGGCGCTGTACCTGGGAATCGCGCTTTCCATCGATTCCTTCGGCGCCGGCGTGGGGTACGCCGTAACGGGAACCGGCTCTTATCTGACGCCGCTGCTCGTCGGTGCGGTCCAGCTTTTATTTTTGTGCGGGGGAATCGGACTGGGGAAAAAAATAACGATGCTCAAAAAAATCCCGCCCAGGGCGTTCAATGTTTTTTCCGGGGTACTGTTGATTTCTATTGCATGCATGCGCGTTTTTCTTTAAAATAAAACCAGAAAAATTTATTTGATAGTATGCGGCTTTTTTGGGGCTACTACATCTTGTGTTTATAAATTTTTTTTGAAAAAAGCCGGAAAAATACTTGCTTTTTTGAAAAAAAGATGATAGTATGTCTTGTACACGAGTATGAGCAGAAGGAGGTGGGACAATGCCAAACATCAAATCAGCAAAGAAGCGTGTCAAGGTTACCGCAGTAAAAACCGCGAAAAACAAAGCTTATAAGTCTGCTTTGAGAACGACGGTGAAAAAAGCGAATCTTGCTGTTGACACGAACTCAGCCGATAAGGCGGAGGCAGTACGTCTTGCAATGAAGAAGATCGACCAGGCGGCCGCAAAGGGAATTATGCACAAGAATACCGCTGCAAGAAGGAAGTCCGCACTTGCCCGCAAGCTCAACGCAACCGCTTAAAAGATTGATTTCGCCGTAAAAGCAGAGCAGTATGCCCTGCTTTTTTTGTTTTTTGCGAAGTTTTGAACAAAGCTTGAATTTTATTTTTTCCCAGGCGGAAAGATTGACTTTTTTCATAAAACTGGGTATTATAATACCAGAGACACCGTATTAATATATTTGGGGGTATTTTCGCTATGAAAAAACATAAATTCGGTATGCTGATTGCTATCATTGCCTCCGTTGCCGCCATTACGGCCGCAGTGACCGCTTTCATTATCATGAAAGAAAAGAAGAGAAAAGACGACGAGGAGCTGGAGCGGTATCTCGACTGCTCAATTCAGTAAAACAAACGGATACAATAAGACGGGACGGCGCGAAATTGCGCTGTCCCGCTTTTTTTATTGAATTTTATCAAAATACCGCCCTTTCCAAAGCGCGCGGCGTCTTGCTTTAATCCGTATTTACCTTGATGGCATCCCTCGGGCTTGCGGGGCGAAGGGACATCCCTAATTTTAAAGATGCAGCGCCTTGTTCGGGCATTCCTCAATACAACGCAGGCATAAAATACATTCCGTCCCGTTGGGGCGGTTTCTTTTATTATCCGTCATTTTTACATCCATCGGGCATATTTTTTCACATTTTCCGCAAGAAATACATTTTGTCCGGTCGTTTTTAATTCGCAGCAGGGAAAAATAGCTCGCCGGCTTTAAAAACACCGTAACAGGGCATATGTATTTACAAAACGCCCGGTTGTCCCGAAACGCAAAGGCAAGCGCTATGCCTACACCATAATAAAGCAGGTTTCCGATAATAAAGCTCCAGAGCATAACCGCTCCCAGGTTTGGAACCTGCAAAATATAGAGCGCCCCAACGAAAATAAGGGAAAGCGCAAACACCAGGTAACGAAGAAATCCAAGCCTTTTCCTGGGCGCTTTTGGCTGTTTAAATGGCAGCAAATCGAGTACCATTGCCGTCCAGCACGCATAACCGCACCAGCCCCGGCCAAACAGCAGCGGGCCGAATATTTTGGCGACGGCATAGTGGATGACGGCCGCCTCAAAAACACCGGCAAACAGATAGTACCAAAAGCCTTCTATCTGCATGTTTTCGTTCGATATTAACCCAAGGTATACAAGCATATACAGCCCCACAGCAAGCTGCACGGCGCTGCGCGCATACTTCCATTTTTTGCTGTAAAGCAATATTCCCACAGCGAGGCAGGTCCCAATGTACGAAAAGTTAAACAGATAGAATATGTTGTCGAGCGTAAGCCAAAGCGTAACCGCGACCGCCTCAAAAAGCAGCCATAATCCGAGCGGCAGCCGGTAATCCTTTTTCACTGCATCTTCCTCCTTCCCGCAGCCTCAGCCGGCTTACAGCGTATGATAAAAAAGTACAATGTCCTCAAAGCTGCCGTCCTTCATCAAAAATCCACCCGGGACAAAGCCCAGCCTTACAAACCCCAGCTTTTCATACAGATGGATGGCGGAGGCGTTTGTCCTGACGACCGCGTTGAACTGCAGTACGCGGAATCCAAGCTCTCTGCCTTGCTCCATGCAGTGCTTGACCATGTGTTCCCCTATGCGCTTCCCCCTCGCCTGCGCGCCGACCGCAAAGCTTGCATTGCATAGATGCCCGCACCGGCCGATATTGTTCGGGTGCAGGATATAAAGACCCAGGACCGTTTCCCCGTCAGCCGCAACGCCTGTAAAGCTCTGGCCCGCAAAAAAGGCCTCCGCCTCCTCCTGTGAGCCCAGCGGTTCCAGCTGCGGGAACGCATCGCCTTCCCTCACCACCGCGTTCCATATTTCCATCATAGCGGGAAGGTCCTCTTGCCTGTACCGCCTGATTGTTATATCCATTTCATTTCCCTCTTTCGCCGCGGTCGTATCCGCTTAAAATATCTCTAGAGAATAAAGGCCCGCGCCGTGACCAGGCGCGGGCCTTTTCTTTACGCTTTATTTTTCCTCTGCCGCCTGTTCCTTCGGTTCCTCTTTAAATGCAAAGAACCGCTGCCCAACATAGTTAAACATAACAAAGAACACGGAACCCGCAAGCATGGAAATGTTATCGGAAACGAGCGTTATAAGCTCCGGCATGGTTTTCCCCGCGAAAAAGCTCATTCCGGAAAGCCAGCCCGCAACTGCCGCCGAGAACCCGCCGAGCCAGTTCACGGTAATCCATGTAATCAGCGGTTTTGCGATGCCATAGGCCAGCAGGTAGCAGATTGCTATGTTGATAATAAAACGGACTGCCGTTTTTTTGTTGCTGTCCTTGTTCTGGAACGTAAAATGCTTATTCAGAAAGTAGCTTAAAATACTGCCGATAATAATATTGGCGGCCGAGCCAATCCAGTAATTGATGTCGCCGTTGAACCAGCCGAACGACGCCGCAACATTGTAGTAGCCGAGCATAATGCCGTAGCCCACAATCGTATTCACAATGCCGACCAGCACAAACTTCCAAAACTTTACGTCAAAAAATTTTTTGACTGCTCCCATTTATTTTTCCTCTCAATCCTTCAAGTCTTTATCAGTAGTATCCTCAATATTCGTACTCTTTGTGAGATAAATCGGGCGTTTTTTGCTTTCCATATAGATACGCCCAATATATTCACCGAGGATACCTACAGAAAATTCTATGATTCCGCCCAGGAAAAGCGTCGCGCAGAGGTTGGTCGCGTAGCCCGGCACATCGATTCCTGTAATCAATGTCTTGACCAGCGTTATGATAATATAAACAAACGCAAACAGGGAAATAAAAATTCCCATGCCGGAAATAACGCGCAGCGGCGCGACTGAAAAGGCGGTGATGCCGTCGATTGCGTATTTAAACAGGCCCCAAAAGCTCCACTTTGTCGTGCCGATAGTACGCTCTATGTTTTCATAGGGCAGCCATTTCGTGTCGAAGCCGACCCAACTGAATATCCCCTTGGAAAAGCGCTGTACTTCACACAGCTTTAAGACGGCGTCGACCATCTGGCGCGACATCATCCGGAAATCGACCGCGCCATACGGCATTTTAACGTCTGTAATTTTATTGCTGAGCTTATAGAACGTCCTTGAAAAAAAGCTGCGGATTTTAGATTCTCCCTGCCTGCTTATCCGCTTTGCTGCGCAGCAGTCATGGCCTTCCTCTATACCGTGTATCATCTGCGGAATCATCTGCGGCGGGTGCTGCAAATCGGCGTCCATCACAATAACATACTCGCCGCCCGCGTTTTTCAGTCCCGCGTACATAGCGGCTTCCTTGCCGAAATTTCTGGAAAAAGAGATATATTTAATATCATCCCGGCGCTGCGCCAGCTCCTTCATTTTTTGGAGCGTCTTATCCTTGCTGCCGTCGTCAACCAAGATAAACCGGAACGAATAGCCGTATATGGTACGGAGAACCTTGGTGGTTTCCTCAATAAAAACCTCAAGCCCCTCCTCCTCGTTATAACAGGGGACTACAATGTCAACCTGCTTCATAGTCATCCAAATCCTTTCTTTTCTTCCTTACCGGGAGGTTTCCCCGACACGTTAGTTTGCATACGAGGTTATTATAACAAAACACAACAAAAAAAGCAAAGAAATTCGGCTGTTTGCCAGTATCTATAGAACAGACGGCAGGCAATTTTACGTTTTTTTCATGATAAACTGATTTGCAGCAGGAATTTTATGAATTTTTGCTGGGAATGGTTTACCAAAAAGCATTTTAATGGTAAAATGGATTGTATTTGTTTACACGTTAAATTTTTCAGGAAGGATTCAAGAAAAATGAGTAAAAAGAAAAAGAAAGGCCGTCCCAATACGGCGCCGCCCGCCGGTACGCTTCAAACGCTCGAGCGGCAGGCGAACACGAAGCTTTACCTCGTTTTGTCGTTTGTCATTCCATTTGTACTTATGGGGATTTCCTATGCCCTGCACGGCGTATATCCGTTTGGGAACGAGCAAATTCTCGTAACCGACCTATGGCAGCAATATTACCCGTTCCTGTCGGATTTCCAGAACAAGCTGCAGGAGGGCTCCTCCCTGCTGTATTCCTGGGATACGGGCATGGGCACCAACTTCGTCGCGCTGTCCGCCTATTATCTTGCAAGCCCGCTTAACCTGCTTACGCTGATTATCCCGGCGGAATTCCTGCGTGAGGCGCTTACCCTGTTTTTGATGATACGTATTGGCTGCGCAGGCCTGTTTACCGCGATTTTCTTAAAGTCCACCTTCAAGCGCAACGATATTACGCTGCCCCTGTTCTCCGTACTGTATGCGCTGTGCGCCTTTACGATGGGCTATTACTGGAACATCATTTGGTTCGACACCTTCGCGCTGCTCCCGCTCGTCGTGCTCGGCACGGTCGCGCTCGTGCGGGAAGGGAAGTTCCGGCTCTATATCATTTCCCTCGCGCTTGCCGTCATGACCAACTATTATATGGGCTTTTTTATCTGTATTTTTACGGCGTTCGTCTTCTTCGGCGTATGTATCTGTACGAAAATACCATGGAAGACCTTTTTCAAACGCCTGGGCCTGATTGCGGGAAGCTCCGTATTGGGCCTGATGCTGACGGCGTTTATCACGCTGCCCGCCTACCTCAACCTGCAGCTGACCTACAGCGCGGAAAACGCGTTCCCCTCCACCTGGCGGTTTGAAAATTCGTTCTTCGACATATTCGGGAACTTCTCGGCCTTTGCCGAGCCAAACGTCAAGGAAGGCCTGCCGAACGTGTATTGCGGCATCATCTGTGTAATGCTTGCCGTTGTGTTCTTCCTTTCAAGAAAGATTAAAACGCGCGAAAAGGTTTTCAACATATCGGTTCTGGCGTTTTTGATTCTTAGCGTCAACGTCAACGTTTTGAACTTTATCTGGCACGGGTTCCATTCTACCAATATGATTCCGTACCGCTATTCCTTCCTGATTTCCTTCATCCTGGTCATTATGGCCTACCGCGCGTTCCAGCTGCTCGAGGATATGAGTACGGTCGATTTGGCCGCAATGGCGGCGGTCGCCGTGTTCGTTATCGCGTGCGCCGCGTTTGGGCCGCAGGGTACGACCGCCGTAGCCGGCAGCGCGGTGCTCGCGGCAATCATTCTTCTTGTTTTCTTCCTCTATCAGAAAAAGGTATTCAATAAAAAGACGGTCACCGGCATCATATGCGGCGTTATTTTGGTCGAGATGTGTATCAACGCCTATATTGGAGTAGATACCGTCCGCGTAACCTCGCGCTCCAGCTATCCCGACCAGTTCGATACCGTACAGAAATCCATCTCGGCAATCAAAGCGCAGGACGATGAAAAGTTCTACCGCACGGAATTTTCCGCCTTCTATTCCCTCAACGACCCGCCGCTTTACGGGTTCCAGGGACTTTCACAGTTCGCTTCCACCGCAAACGTCAACGTAACGAATTATCTTGAGGGAATCGGCCTGCTCGGCTGGGACGCCGGCAACCGGTACTATTACGCCGAAACCTCTCCCCTTACCAACGCGTTTGTCGATATTAAATACCTGATTGCCAAGAACGGGTATTTGGCCGATACCGTCAACTGGTCAAAAACGGCTGACGTAAACGGGATGAATTCTTACAAAAACAACCGGTACCTTTCCCTGGGCTTTATGGCGGACAACGCGCTTGCCACCTTCCAGCCGAACAAGCTCGACCCGTTTGCCGCGCAGCAGGAGCTGTTTGAAAAATCGACGGGTATCACCGACGAGCTGTTCACGCGCGTAAAGGTCAAGACCGCCGGACACAACAATTACGACGTATTCTATGACGCGGAGGGAGTATACGGCCAATATAACTATAAACCGAAGGATACGGCTAAGACCGGCTCCGTCAAATGGAATTACGAAATGCCGGAGGACGGCGTGCTGTACGCTTACGCGAAAATCGACAATGCGGAAAATATGCTGGTAAGCAGCGGCGGCTCGGAGCACTGGTTCAACATCAAACGCCCCTACATTTTCTCCGCCGGAAGCTATAAGAAGGGAGATACCGTCTCCTTCTTCTCTAATATCTCGGAACAGGGCGTCGGCGGAAACGCTGATATTTATGTCTGCATGCTCAACCAGGACGTTTTCGACCGGGGCTACGACCTGCTGAACGACGAGACGCTTGCAATTACCGATTTCTCCTCCACTGAGGTCAAGGGTACAATCGATGTAAAGGCCGACGGCCTGATGTACACCTCTATCCCGTACGAACCGGGCTGGACAGCGTTTGTTGACGGCGAGGAAACGGAAATTACGCCCATTGCGGACGCGATGTGCGCGGTCTATCTTGGCGAAGGCAGCCACGAAATTACCTTTAAGTATTCGCCCGCCGGCTTTATTCCGGGCGTTATCGCGGGTGTGGCCGCACTGGTTATCTTTATCGCTATGATTGTAGCGGCGCAGCTTTACCGCAAGAGGAAGGCTGTTCCCGCGGAGGAACCTGCCGAGCCGGCGGCTGAATAAACTGCTTATTCTTAATATGCTTTATAAAGGAAGGGAACCCACATGGGTTCCCTTCTCTTTTTTTGTAACCGAAAACCCCCGGCAGTGCCGGGGGTTCAGAAAAGCTTTAGCGATGAATAGGAAATAAAAACTCCTTTTGGTAGAATAAAAGTGCGGCCTGACAACTGCACAAAAAACCAAAAGGAGGACATTCAAGAAATGAAT
>UQHH01000019.1 GCA_900540865.1 uncultured Oscillospiraceae bacterium | reverse complement strand
GCTTTGTGACAAAGATGCTGCAATTCAGTTGCGGCCTCCCGATTGCGCAGGCAATCCAGCCGGAGGAAGATATGTGAAAAAGAAGAAGAAACAAGCGCCACAGCTTTTAAAGACATGAAGCTTTGTGAAAAGGCAATCGATGATATGACGCCTTTTCTTAAACAGCTTTATTACGGTGCCCGGTCTTTTAAAAAGCTCACCCGTGTATCAGGACGGCTCACAAGGCGGGAAAAAGAAATATGCGCCCGGCTCGGCAAAAAGGACAGGGCGCTGTTTACAGATTATTTAGAGGAAGGCCAGCAGGATATGCTTGAATTAGTAAGCCTAGAAAGCTTTTCGCAGGGCTACCGCCTGGGCGCGCGCCTGATGCTTTCCGCTTTAATCGACAGTGACCTGCCCTTCCCTGTAAACACATAAGGGAAATGAAAAGGCAGAAAAGATAAAAAATTATACGCATTAAGCAAGGTACAGGTTTATCCTTCAACTTGTTGAATTTACGGCAAGGCTTTTGCTTTCTGGTTGTGTCATGAAGTATAAGTACCACCTCCGCGAAGTGCTTTTAAAATTTTCAATGCCTTTTTTAAAAAGCTCCCTAATATGACATACAGTTGTCACCTTTTTCCGGGTATAATAGGGGTACCGAATCAATCGGAGACTAAAAACAAAAAGGAGAATTATTATGGAAGAAAGATTTTGCCAATGCTGCGGCATGCCGATGGGACAGACGGACGAGCTGTATGGAACAAACGCGGACGGGACCAAAAGCACGGATTACTGCAAATATTGCTACGACAAGGGCGTGCTTGCCGACTGCACAATGGAGGAAATGATTGAAGCCTGCATTGCGCCGATGGTTGAAAACAACCCCGGCATGACGCCGGAAACGGCGCGTACTATGATGCAGCAGTTCCTGCCGACGCTTAAGCGCTGGAAAAACCAGTAAAATCCAATTCTCTGGAGGAAATAATGGAAGGCTTGTTTTCAAAATTGCTCACGGCAGAAAAGCCGAAAAAACACACAGATGTCGCTCTATACGGCAGATTTGTTGGAGAATGGGATTTTGACTGGTCAGCGCCCCAGGCGGACGGAACAATAAAACGCCACAAGGGTGAATGGATATTTTCTTATATTCTGGAAGGAACAGCGGTACAGGACCTCTTTATCGTCCCGTCGCGTGCGACAAGGACTACAGATATTGACGATAACGCGGAATACGGGACGACACTCAGATTCCCCCTGTTTGACGGCTCAAAGAAGTGGCAGATTATTTACGGCTGCGACAGGGGCCGTAAAATTGACCGCCTGATTGCCGAAGAGATAAATGGGGATATTATCCAAACAGGCGTCAATACAAAGCCGGATGATGATTCTATTTGGCAATGGAATTTTACCAAAATCAAGAAAAATTCGTTTCATTGGGAAGCAAGATGGTCGCAGGACCAAGGCCAAACGTGGAACTTAGTTTGCGAGCTGGACGCCGTTAGAAGAATTTGATTCACTTTTACAGGTTTGCTTCCAAACGTAATTGAAGCATAGAAATTATAAAAGAAGCGGGCCGCATGGCTCGCTTCTTTTACTGGTTTGCGGTATCGATTGCTTCATAAAAACAGCCGCAGCCCTTTTTAGGCTGCGGCTGTTGCTCGCAAATTATAAATATTGAACAGGCTTAGATGGAATCAATAATTCCGGTGGCCGCCGTTATAGCCGCCCCTTCCGCCTCTTCTGTCCCTGTCTCCCGAAGGAGCGTGCGGACGCCTGGGCGGAAGCTCATTTTCGGGCTTTAAGCCCTCTACTTCAATGAGTGCTTCTCTTCTGGAAAGGTTGAGTCTGCCCTTCTCGTCGATTTCGAGAACCTTTACGAGAATAATATCGTCCACATTGACGACGTCCGTGACCTTTTCGGTGCGCTTGACGTCGAGCTGGGAGATATGGACGAGCCCTTCCTTGCCGGGCGCGATTTCAACAAACGCGCCGAAGTCCATCAGCCTTGTAACCTTGCCCTTGAAAATTTCGCCGGGCTGCGGGTCTTTTGCGATGGTATCGACAATCGAAAGCGCCCTCTTGCAGTTTTCTACGTCAAGGCCGCTGATAAATACATGGCCGTCCTCTTCAATATCGATTTTAACCTCACAGGTCGCCTGAATTTCCTTGATGACCTTTCCGCTCTTTCCGATAACCTCGCTGATTTTGTCGACCGGAATCGTCGTCGTCATCATCTTGGGCGCGTAGGGAGAAAGCTCCTTGCGCGGCTCGGGAATCGCCTTAAGCATGATTTCGTCGAGAATGTAGATTCTCGCCTTATGCGTCTTTTCAAGCGCTTCCTTGACCATTTCAGGGGTCAGGCCGCTGATTTTCAAATCCATTTGGATTGCGGTAATTCCCTCGTGCGTACCGGCTACCTTAAAGTCCATATCGCCGAAGAAATCCTCAAGGCCCTGAATATCGACCATCGTCATCCAGCGGTCGCCTTCTGTAATCAGGCCGCAGGAAATACCGGCGACAGGCGCCTTAATCGGGACGCCGGCGTCCATCAGCGCGAGCGTGGAGCCGCAGATGGAGCCCTGGGAGGTCGAGCCATTGGAGGAAACGACCTCGGAAACGAGCCTTAGCGCATACGGGAATTCCTCAACCGGAGGGATAACCGGGACAAGCGCCCTTTCCGCAAGCGCGCCGTGGCCAATTTCGCGGCGGCCCGGGCCTCTGCTCGGACGCGTTTCGCCGACCGAATAGGAGGGGAAATTATAGTGATGCATATAGCGCTTGAATTCTTCGCTGTCGATACCATCGAGCATCTGCTGGTCGCTGACCGGGCCGAGTGTCGCGGCGGTGAGCACCTGCGTCTGCCCCCTCGTAAACAGGCCGGAGCCGTGTACCCTCGGAAGGAGGCCGACCTCAGAAGCGAGCGGGCGAAGGTCGTTCATACCCCTGCCGTCGACGCGCTTCTGCTCGTCGAGCAGCCAGCGGCGCACGACGAATTTCTGCGTCTTGTACAGGCACTCGTCGATTTTTGCTTCCTGGTCGGGATATATCTCGTCAAACTTTTCGTGAACCTTATCATATACGGGTCTTAAACGCTCGTCGCGCACCTTCTTGTCGTCGGTGTCGAGCGCAAGCTTTACGTCCTCAATTGCAAACGCCTTGACCGCCTCGAGCATTTCCTCGTCCGGCTCGTTGCTCGGGTAAGAGAATTTCTCCTTGCCGATTTCCGCCTGGATGCTCTTGATAAACTCGATGATTTTCTGGTTTGCCTCATGGCCGGCCATAATGCCGTTGTACATCACATCGTCGCTTACAATATCGGCGCCAGCCTCAATCATAGCGATGCGGCTGTCGGTGGAAGCGACCGTTACAGCCATTTTGGAAGCCTCGCGCTGCTTTTCGTTGGGGTTGATAATAAACTCGCCGTCCACATAGCCGACAGAAACGCCGGAAATCGGGCCGTTCCACGGAATGTCGGAGATGGTAAGCGCAATGCTTGTACCAACCATCGCGGCAATCTCAGGCGAGCAGTCCGGGTCGACAGACATGACGGTGCAGACGACGGAAACGTCGTTGCGCATGTCCTTCGGGAACAGCGGACGAATCGGGCGGTCAATCACGCGCGATACCAGAACCGCCTTCTCGGACGGGCGGCCTTCCCTCTTTAGGAACGAACCGGGAATTTTGCCTACCGCGTAGAGCTTTTCCTCAAAATCGACGGAAAGCGGGAAAAAGTCAATGCCGTCGCGCGGTTTTTCCGACGCGGCTACCGCGACGTTTACGACGGTGTCGCCATAGCGGACAAAGCACGCGCCGTTTGCGAGCTGGGCGATTTTGCCTGTTTCCACCACGAGCGGGCGGCCGGCAAAATCGGTTTCAAAAACCTTGTAGTTTTCAAACATGAAAGTACCTCCTGAAAGAATAAATATTTATTTTCACAGGAGACGCACCGCTTAGCAATAAAACCGATATTTATGCCGTTCTCGTCATAAAACAAGTAAATATCCGTTTCACTGCTAAACCGATTACAGCCGCCTGTAAAATTACAAAAAATGACTAACAGGGCAGACGGCAAAAGCCGCCTGCCCCGAATCCTGCAATTATTTACGGATGCCGAGCCTTGCGATAATAGAACGGTATCTTTCAATATCGCTCTTAATCAGGTAGTTGAGCAGGCTTCTTCTCTGTCCAACCATTTTCAGCAGGCCTCTGCGGGAATGATGGTCCTTCTTGTGAACCTTCAGGTGCTCGGTCAGGTCGTTGATTCTCTTGGTGAGAAGGGCAATCTGAACCTCGGGAGAACCTGTGTCGCCCTCATGAAGGGCATACTCCTGCATAATTGCGTTCTTTTCTTCTTTTAACATAACCTAATTCCACCTTTTTATTATTTGCCCTGCCGGAAATTCCGCAATCTCAGATAAAGGAAGGTGAATATCCTTATAAAGGCTTACTCCAATATCCGTGAAAGGGGCATTGCACCAAAGAATTATAACACACCCTGCTTCTAAAGTAAAGTATTTTCCCCGGTTTTTCTATGTTTGTCCATTTTATTAGGACTGCTGGTCCCGCAGCCTGTTTGCCAGCCTTACCAAAAGCTCCCTTTGCTCGCTTCTGGACAGCATACGGTAATCGATAATCAGCTGCTGTTCATCGTCTGCAAGCTCATAAATTTTTTCTTTCTCAGACACGGTCATTTTTTTTCCTGAACGTTCCTTCGGTTTGCCGGTTACAAAGTCGCTCAACGCCAAAAATTCCTTTGGAAGCTCTCCGTCGTTTACACACTCCAAAAATTCCCGGTAAGGGATGCATAAAATTTTAATCAGCTTCATCATGGTATTGATGCTGGGCGTTGTCTTTCCGATTTCATAATAGGTATATGTGGAACGGTCTACGCTCAGCGCCGTAGCTACCTGCCCCTGAGAAAGGCCGCAATTCTCTCTGTAGCGTTTTAAAAGCTCCGGCAACATCTTTTTCGACTTATTACTCATCCTTTTAAGACCCCCAACGGCATTATTAATATTGCCCGCTGAGTTTATTATAATTACTTGCTGGTGAATTTATGTCATTGTGTGAAGAGCTATCACGCACTTTTTCTATCGTGGATAAGGTGCTGAAAAAATGCCGGCGGTGCGAAGCATAGCGCCTGAAAAATGAAAGAAAAGCAATATAGTCTTTCCGGCGGACGTTTTCAGGAATAATCGAAAAAAAGAGTTTTCACTCTTGACGAAAGGAAACCGGACTGCTATAATATTATGGCGGTTGAAATTTGCTACTGTGGCTCAGTTGGTAGAGCAGCGCATTCGTAATGCGCAGGTCGTCGGTTCGAGTCCGACCAGTAGCTCCATTTTAAGAAAACCGGCTGTTTAATAAACAGCCGGTTTTCTTATTTTATTTCGATATTCAGATAAAATTGCGCTCATCTTTTCCTTAAAATTCTCAAAAAGCAGAAGGTCTATAGCGCTCAAAAATAAAAGCCATTTAGATATATTATTTTTTGTAACTTTTTATAAACAGTGTAACCTTTTACTAGCATTACTGACATTTTATTGCATTATATTTCAAAATTTGTTATTATTATCATAATAAAGAGCAATTTTTTTGAGGGGGAAGTATTGTAATGAAGAGTAAAATCATAACAGCCGTTATAACTGGCGTATTTGGCTTAGTTGCTGGAATTATAGGAACATATAGTGTAATGAATATAAACAATAATCAAAATGTCGTAACAGTAAACGTTAACGGAGAAAAAATGTCCGTTTCATTGGATGAATACGAAAAAATGTACAATGATTTAAAAAAAGACTACGATGCGCTGTCTTCGGAAAACAAGGAATTGATAACAAAGAAAAACGCATCAACAACTAATCAAAGCAGTACAAACGAGCCGGATAATGAAGATAACGCCTACATAGGGGAACAGATTACAGCCTACTACAGCACGATGTATTATAAAGAATATTCTTCACTGGATACAGAGTCTTTTTCGATGGGGAAACATGAGTATACCCGTGGCTTTATTATTGGCGCAACAGAGGAGTATGGAACGGCATATTACAACCTGGATGGAAAATACACCCGCTTCTCTGGGATGGCTGGTAATTTAGATGATGTCAATCAAGCGGCTACCTATGGGATTTATGGGGATGATAAATTATTATCAACGATTGAAGTAAAAGGGGCCGCCCTACCAAAAGAGTTCAATATCGATGTAACAGGCGTGCGGCAGTTAAAAATTATATGCGGAAACAAAGATTTATTTGTTTCTGGTTATAATGTAGGCTTTGCTGATGCAGCTTTTACATAAACATTCATAAGCTGCGGGATATCATTACAAAAGTAAAGGTAACGGAGCGAACCATTTAACGACAAATTAAAAATCAGTAAATAAAATTAAATCCGCAATAAGGCGCAAAGCCCCTGTTCTAAATAGAGCGGGGGCCTTGCTATTTATCGGACTGAATCCAGAAAATATTTACTTTTTGGGGCCTATATCTACTACCGTAATTTCCGGCGGGTTATTGATTCTGGGAATCCACCATTTATTGCTGCCGAGCCCCTTTGAGATAATAATAGAGGAACCGTTTTTCGTATGAAAGCCGTCGCAATATTCCGGAAACAGGCCCTCCTGATTCGGGGCTACAAGCCCGCCGAAAAACGGTACGCGCACAACGCCGCCGTGCGTATGACCAGACAGCATCAGGTCGATGTCGTACTCGCTGAACCGCCAGATAAAATATTCGGGGTAATGGCACAAAAGCAGCTTATAGCCATCCTGCTTGCTGAAATCTTCAAGAAAATAGCGCTGCGGGTTATCGAAATCAGGGGCAAACGCGTCGTAAAACGGATAATGGCAAAGTCCGCCAACCGTTATTTTTTTATCCCCCACAGGAATTTCTACCATTTCATTTTTCAGGTATATGGCGCCTGCCGCCTTTACCTTTTCTACAAAACCATCCGGGTCCTCCAGCTTGAGCTCATGGTTACCAAGCACATAATAGACCGGGGCGGTTTCCTTGAGCTGTTCAATCAGCGGGATTACTACCTGCTCGTCGCTGTCCCTGTCGGAGTTCATATCCCCAACCATTGCAATCAGGTCGGGCTTCAGCTCTATCACCTTTTGCACCAAATCGCAGTTGTCCAGCCCAAATTCCCTGTTATGCAGGTCGGTCAATGCGACAATCCGGACGTTTTGGCTGAGCTTCTCCGTCGCCACGTTATAACGTACAACCGTTAAATGCCATTGGTCGGCAATTACAAAAATTACACAGAAAATAAACAGCAGCAATATGATTGATGCAACGAGGAGCTTTCTTTTTTTATGATATATATTTTTTTTCATAAGCAGCCCTGATTCAATAAAAATATTTTAAGCCTGACAGCCTCTTTTTTCGCGACAGTCTTATAATAAGAAGCCCAAGCAATGCCGAACCTACCGCCACAATAAAATAAGCCGTGATGCTGTACCGTTGGCAGTCCAATATCAGACCCAGTAAATTTAAAACCAAAGGATGCACACAATAAATAAAGGTGCTCATTTGGCGTAACGTTCGGTACGGCATGTTTCTTCTTTGCCCTATTTTACAGCCTTTTAAAGTATGAAAAACAAAAAATGCCGTCGGGAGCGTGAAAAAAAGATACGAAAAATTGGTTTGATTTTCCGTAAAACTTTTCAGTAAAAACGCCTCCGCCGCACAGAGCGCAAGGCATAGCAGCGCTAAAAGCGCGCTTGTGCGCGTTCTCAGATGGATATGGTATTTCTCTGTCAAAATCCCAACCGCGACAAACGGAAACGCCCTGAATAAGGCAATGCCGAATATACGCATAAAACCTGCAATCCGGCCAACAGCCGCAATTGCAGGCAAGTCGATCCACCCGTAGGAGTAGGAAAAAACGCCAATCAAATAAAGGCATATCCCCGCGGCAGCCAGGAACTTAAATTTGACGACGGATAAAAACAGATAAAGCGCAGGTATGGCGAATAATGTCGCGAGCAAATACCACAAATGATAGTAGGAGCCGTCGAGAAAAAAACTGATAAAAAAATCCAGAAACATATGAGGTGTCAAAATCCCCGCCTGGTGCCACTGCGGAATCTGCCAAAGCAGATATAAAGCTGACCAGAGGACATAGAGAAGAGCCAGCCTTTTGCAGTATATGAGCAGTTTTTTTCTGTTTTCGCCGCTGTTTGTTATTTTTCCATTTGAAAAGCTGAGTTTTTTTATAAAAAAGAAGCCGGAACAGGCAAAATAAAACGGAACCGCAACACGTGAAACAATATGAAGCAGAATAAATTTGACCGTCGTATCAGTGGAGGATTCCGGGGCGATATGGATGGCAACAATCATAAAAGCAAAAATAAATTTTGCTAAATCCAAGGCGTTGTAATTTTCGCAGCCGGTATTCAACGTTTGTTTTTTCATTTTTCCTTCTTTCTAAAGACAACTGTATTATTTCTTTCACCGTTTCAGCCTGTTTTTAATTCTGCGTATATTGTACCTGGCCTTTTGTGTGAGCTTTTCCGCTGTGGAAAGCCTAAGGCAGCTCTCCACCAGCTCGTCGAACGGATAATTCTCCAGATTTTTAAAGAAAAATCCTCGCTTTTTATGAGGTACGGAGGCTTTCAAAAGGGATGGATTATATAGCACCGCCTTCTGTGCGTCCGCAGGCTGAAAGACCAGTTTTTCCCGCACCTGCTCAAACAACCGGCTGCCTTTTTCGCTATGGATAAACAACAGGGATAGGCCCTTGTCGTCGTCTAGCTCCGGCTCGAGCTGTTCAACGCCCCAATAGTCTGCAAGCGTGATGTCCGCGGGCTGCTCATACGATTTAAACGCGCAGGCCCCGCAGGAGGGCCGCAGGCTCAGGTTTTTAATAAATGCCTGAAGATATGGGTCTTCCCGGGCTGTTGCGCGGTAGCAGCCGCCGTCTTTATCAATTTTAAGACGGTATCTTTTCCAGCCGCTTTCCTTATTGCGAAATTCTACCGAGCGTACCTCTTCCCCCTTATTAACAAAAGCAAGGTACTTATCCCAAATTTTATGGGAGGGCACGCCGTGGCAGATGATGCTTTGTGTAAAAAGCTTTTCATAATCCTTTTTCAAAAAAGCACGCAGCCCCGCAATTTGGCAGGGCGTCCCCGTATACAGCACCGGCCGGTTCTCCTTTAAAATATCAAGCGCCTGCCTATATGTACCATTTGTACGGCTCTGCATATATTTAGAGGTACGAAGCTTGTAAAGCTCCTCAGGCTTGTCCACGCAAATATGGCACACCTGGAATTCCGCATCGAACGCGGCGCCGAACACCGCGCCGCCCTGACTTAAAATATACTGCGCGAGCGCTGTAAAAACGCCGCCGGAGGAGCTTTGCCTGCGTACAGCCTCGTCTCGGTTAAATGCAGAGTATGTTTTTTGGATTGCCAATAACGGAGGTTTATGTAAAACAGGGCAGGCCTTGCGGCACAGGCCGCAGTCCACACAGCGAATTGTATCGGCCTGTGGATAAAGAAACCCTTCCCAGTCCTTCTTCATAGCAATACAGCTCTGCGGGCATACGGCCGCGCATGCGCCGCACCCGCAGCATTTTTCTTTTTCAGTTATCGAAATCATTTTTTAACCCTTTTTCAGTAATTTATTTTTCAGTCTGACAGCCGGCCCCTTTACCAGGTTTTTCTCGTACCGGTTCATCATTAAAAAATATGCCAACGGCATATAGAGCAGCGTATACACCGCGGCTCCCAACAGAAAACTGCCCCAAGAAGCTATCATGTAGTATTGTGTCGCCAAGAGCCCCAAAGCGGTCATTACAACCGCTACCGGGCTCATTTTCAAAATGTTGAGCCAAAACTTCGGAATATCGATTCCAACTTTTTTATAGTAATACCAGTTCATAATAAGGCCGTTCCCGATTGCATAGGCGACGCAGGAGCATACCGCGGCGCCGACGATTCCGAAATAGCGCACGGCTACTACAGTCGTAGCCGCGTTGATTACCGCAATAATCAAGTACATAATGGAACGGAACCTGTGGCGGTTCTGCGCAATGATAATGCTCAGTCCCGTGTTTTGTATCAAAGGCACTAAAATTGGTATCAGCGTAAGAAGCGCCACCGGATATGCCTCTGCATAGTCTTTTCCGGCCCATATTGAAATAAACTGCTGACCAAACACGATGAACGCGGAAATAATGAAGGATACAAGAATATATTGGATTCTTCCCACGCGGATAAAAATATCTGTCAAATCTTTTTTTGAACAATTTGTAAATACCATATTGGTAATGCGCGGCGTCAGGACGCCGCTGATCGCTGAAGAAATAGACGTCACGATTGTGTTGAACGTTGCGCCTACATTATACACGGCAACCGCGGCGGTACCAATCATCGCGCCGATAATAAGCTTGTCCGTCGACCAGTAAAGCATATCGACGACCATGCCCAGGAAAATAAAGGCGGAAAAGGCCGCCAGCTCTTTCAAGATACCGAACGGCATATTTTTGAATTTCGGCCTGATTTTGAGAGCCTTCAGGCAATAAATCAAATTAGCGCCGTACATAATCACATGTATGATTGTGGTTGCAATAACAAGGCCGACTGAAGCAAACCCCAGGAACAGCATCAGCAGGTTCAGGCAGGGCGCCAGTACGGTCGTGAGCATTTCCGTGAGTTTTTTGAATATATACCGCTCATGCGCCAATATTACGGAGGAAAATGCGCTGAACATAAACGTAATGGCTGTATTGATTGTCATTAAGAAAAGCAAAAGCTGCATACGGCTGAGCTCTTGTGCGCTGAGCTTTGCGGAATAGATAAGCCCGCAGTTGAGCGCGCAGACCGTGCCGACGATTAGGACAACCAGTGTCAGCACGCCATATATCGCGGTGAAGAGGCCGAGCATCCGCTGTTCGCCTTCTTTGTCCCCCTGCGCCCTGTATTTGGTCAGGTAACGTACCACTGTGCTGCCAATCCCAAAGCTCAGCAGGGATAGATAGCCGACCACAGAACTCGCAAGGCTGTAAAGGCCATATTCGGACTGTCCCAGTATCTGCAGCATGATGGGGGTATATATAATAGGAATTATGCTGCTCAGCGCAAGATTGACATACGACAGCATAACGCCTGATTTCAGCTGATTTTTCTTCAAGGCAACTTACTCCCTCAACAGGTCAATTTCTCGTCCGGCCTCCAGCGCCTTCGCGCAGTAAGCAGGCATAATTTCGTTTAGCCGCGTGCGGATGGAGGATTCATTTTTTAAAAGCCATTGAAACGCCGCCGCCAAATCGTCCTTGCCGGATAACGACTGCACAGGAAGCACATAGTTTTCATCCGTACCAAACAGGTCTTTTGCGATTCCTCTGGCCTTGACGGAATAACCGAGCACAACGGTAGGCACACAGGAGGAATACGCAGCAATGGTAGCGTGCGTCCTGGCTCCGATAAACAAACGGCACCGGGCAATAAAGCCCTTTAGCTCCATGCAGTTGTGGTCTTCCAGCAAAACCACCCTGCCGGTATCCTGAAAAAGCGCATATATTTTTTTAAGAACCTTACGGTCGTCACTGGTTTCCCATACGACATGGGGAATCAAAGCAACCTGCATATCTGTTTCCTGAATAATAAACCGAACAAGCGCTACGGCAGCTTCAAACGTTTTCCCGCTGTTTTGTTCACAGCTGATGACAATCGGGCTGATATTGATTCCTACCGTGTTTTTTTCATCGAAGCCGTCAGGCAGCGGGAGCTTCACCGTATCCAGCTGAAAAGCGGGGTCAGGGTATAGCTTTGTGTTTGGGTTAACTTTTTTGAGCGCCTCGTAGCTGATGCTTTCCCTAGCCGTAATCAGGGAATAGCCGGCAAGGTCGCGGGCCATCCCGTCCCCGATTAAGCCCGGCTCTACCGAGCAGCCCCACAAAACGGTCTTAACCCCTTTTTTTTGAAAATTGGCATTTAAAATTTTATATTGCTCAAAGCCGCTGTAACAGTAATTATCCCCTCCTATGGAAAGGGCTATATCCCCTTTGCCATACAATTTGAACAAATGCTGCAACGGCAGCTTTTCAGCGTAGGAACGGTCGTTTCTTAGACGAATGGAAAGCGAAGCCAGCATACGCTGTAACGACAGCTTGCTGTAGGGGCGCATGTGTCCGGCAACAGGCATAAGCCTTTGCAGACCATATTTTTCATCCTCTTCCTTTCTCAAGGAATAAAGGACCATATTTTGCTCGTGCTTCCGCAATATTTTATGCGTACACCTGACAATCGCCTCACAGCCGTGATTGCCCGCGCCGCCGTGTGAATAAAGAAACAATTTATCCATTCTTATCCTTCTCCTTTAGCTATTACAGACGGTTGAGCCGTTTTTTACAAATCGTACCCAATTTTACCGTTGAGCTGCTTGAACATCTCTTCCTTTTCCCGCTGGGTTTTGTCCGAAAACAATGTATCAAAGACAGGATTTGTCTGCATTTTCTGCCTGTTCTTTTCTATAAATTCGTCATATGAGCAAATTACGCGAAAGGGATTGCCCACAATAACCACGTTGTCCGGCACATCTTTAGCCACGACCGTACCCGGCCTGCAATAACCTGATTCCCAATTGTGGTGCCCGGCAGGATAATACTTCCATATCAAATAAAAACATCGCTGCCTATTGTAACCCCGCCTACCTTACTGTAGCCCAACGATTTTTTGTGCTGGCGTCGTGCGCCAGCACCGTTGAATTCGTAATTGTTACATTATCACCTATCGTAACCAAGAAGCTGTGGCAGGCGTTGATTTTGCTGTTGACCGAATCCACATTTTCCCCTATTCTGCAGCCGGAATTACGCAGGGATTCTACCTTGTTTTTCGGCTTGGCAAAGATTCTCTTGAACCTGTTTAATATGCGTCTTTCTCTTTACAGGTTTGCTCTATCAAATCGTATAAGCGCGCCAAAATTTTTTCCGGGGCATACAGCCGTGCCGTTTTCTCCGCGCGCTGTGCCACATGGGCACGCAGGGAAGGCTGCGTAAGCAGCGACATGACGCCGCCGCTGATATCCTCGGCTGTAGGCTGCGTCAAAATCCCGTTTTCCTTATTTTCAATAAACTCCAAGGGTCCTAAGGATGCGGCAGCCACCACAGGTTTTGAAAGAGAAAGAGCCTCCAGGATAGATATCCCCTGTGATTCAACAAGCGACGGGTGCACATAAATGTCTGCCGCCCTGACGTAGGGATACGGATTTGGAAGGCTTCCCATTAAGAACACGCTTTCCGAAAGGCCGTATTCTTTTATTTTATCACAAAGCTCCTTTTCCTGCACGCCGCCGCCAATGATATACCATTCGACCTGAAAACCGCGCCGCAAAAGTATTCTGCAAACGTCCGGACAGACAGCCATGTTTTTTTCGGGCGACAGCCTGCCGACGCTTACCAGGCGGATACAATCCGCACCGCGCCTCATTTCCGGCTGATACAGCCGTGCCTTTTTCGCGATTGCCTCCGTATCGACAATATTCGGAATGGTTACAAGCTTATTGTCCAGGCCCGGAAATTTTTCCAGAAGCATCCGCCGGCAGCTTTCGGATACGGACGCGATATAATCCATTTTATTGAAAGCGCGCATTGTCCTATCAGCGGCCTTTTGGCTCATATCAAACGCGCCGTGATGCCACCAGCTTATTTTTTTGTCCGCTTTCACGGCATTCGCCGCAAAGTCGGTGCAAAAGCCCGGCCTGTAAGCAACCGCACAATCGTATCGTTTCTTCAGGCGTTTGAATAAACCGCGCGCAAGGCGCAGCGCTTTCGCGCCAAAAAGCTTTTGCAGCAACAAAATGTGCCTAAGCGCAAAGGTAAAGCCGTCTTTGTCTTTTACAGCCTTACTGACGCACGCTTTGTAGGAGCCAAAGGTCTTAGTTATGTCATAGAAAATAACGTTTACCTCCGGCGGAAGCTCCTGTACATAATCCCCAAGCCCCTCAAACAGCAGTAAATCCACATTATATTTTGTAAAATCCATATATTTGAGAAGGTCCGTCAAAGAGCGCTCCCCGCCGCCGGCATTGAGATGCCCGTTTATAAAAAGAAGTTCTTTTTTCAAGACTACGTTACACCTCTCATGCGGTCATATGATTTTCTTTACAACTTCAAAGGGGGAAAAGTCCATCAAAACATTTTCTTTCAACGCTTCTTCCCCAGCAATGAACCGGGTTAACAGCGTTAAAATTTCCTCTGTATCGTTATTGCAAAAATGGAACCTGTTGTATGGTTTAAAGTATTTGAGAATTTTTTCCTTTTCTTCGTTTGTTCCGTCCAATATAAAAATAACCGGTTTTTCCGTGGCGCTGTAATGGTATATCTTCCCGGGTATCTGCCCGCCGCCCAGGTTACAAAGGCTAATCAGCACAGTGGTTTCCTTTTGAACCAGGTTTAGCTTATCGAGCGTCAGGCGGCCATGTATTGTAATCTGTCCGGTGCTTTCAAACCGTTCATTTGTATCGCCGCATATATAGCCCTTTGCGCCAGAGCGTTTCAGCGCCTCATAAAACGGGCGCAAATTGCGCACATGCGAATAGTAATCCCCGAAATAGCCAAAAGAAACCTCTTTTGACGAGCCGCCTGCCAAAGCGTCTTTATCAGAAACGAGATATGGCAGTGGGACAAAAGACATCTTTCCGGCACAGCCTTTGAAATATCGCTTTTGATTTTCCAGTGTCAGCGGACTGACATAATAAATTTCGTCCGCCTGTTCCAAAAGCGATTGTTCTTCCTTTAAAACCGCCTCTTTTTTATGTATCGCGTACAGGTCGTAATACCACGGGTCTTCCCATATCTGAATCCACTTTTTATATTTGATGCGGTTTTTACGCTTCAATATAGACACCAGTTTATGGCTGGACGCCGGAGAGGAATTGGAAACTACCAAATCATATACGACGCCGCTTCGAAAACGCGCTGCGTTTTTGAGCCATTGCTTATCGAGCGAATAAGGATGGTCCCGGTTAAAAAGCACCTGGTATATTTTTTTCAGGATTCCTCTGAACCTGTTTTCTGCGGCTGCCGTACTGCTTTGTGACGGCCCGCTGCCTGCAGCGGGCGCTTCGCTTCTGTCCGTGGCAGGTGCATCTACCCGCTTCTTTATCCGGTCTCTCAGCTTGTGGGAAAAGGGCACGGCGTTATATTCATAATATACAGCCTCCTTGAAAACCGGCATCGCCCGGTCTGTTTCCCCAAAGCTTGTGTTTTCCATAATGATATCCACATTGAATCCGTTTTCAAGCAAGCCCTGCACATAACCGTTATGGCTCATATTAGCAGAGGTATTGCATCTCAGACAGCTTCCTACGACATATAAGGCCCTCATCGTTTTCCCTTTCATCCGTTCAGTTTTTCAAGTATATCGGCAATGCGTTTACATGCCAGCCCGTCCCCGTAAGGGTTGGAGGCATGGCTCATTGCGTTATATGCGTCCTGCTCCGTCAGCAGACGTTTAAATTCCCGGTAAATCGTCTGTTCGTCCGTCCCGACCAGCCGCAGTGTGCCTGCCTCTATCCCTTCCGGCCGTTCCGTGGTGTCGCGCATGACGAGGACAGGCTTGCCAAGCGACGGCGCTTCCTCCTGTATGCCGCCGCTGTCTGTCAATATCAGGTAGGAACGCGCAAGAAAGTTGTGGAAATCAAGCACATCCAAGGGCTCTATAATCCGCACCCTGTCGCTGTCCCCCAAAATACCCTGTGCGGCGCTGCGCACCGCGGGATTCATATGGACTGGATAGATTACTTTGATATCCGGCGTTTCCTCCACGATTCTTTTGATTGCTTTGAACATATGGACAAGCGGCTCGCCTAGGTTCTCCCGCCTGTGCGCCGTGAGCATAATCAGGCGGCTGCCTGCCGCCCACGCAAGCTGCGGATGAGTATACGTTTCTTTTACCGTGGTTTTCAGGGCGTCGATTGCCGTGTTGCCCGTTACAAAAATGCCGGCAGGGTCTTTGCCCTCTCTCAGCAGGTTTTCTTTTGCCCGCTGCGTGGGTGCAAAATGGTATTTTGCAAGAATGCCGACCGCCTGCCTGTTAAATTCCTCCGGATAAGGCGAATAGATATCATACGTGCGCAGCCCGGCCTCAACATGCCCGACGGGTATCTGTAAATAAAAGCAGCCAAGCGAGGTTACAAAAGTTGTAGACGTATCTCCATGCACCAGCACGGCGTCAGGCTTTTCCTTCTCGAGTACCTTTTTGATTTCTGCAAGCAAATTGACTGTTATATCGAATAAGCTTTGTTTTTCCTTCATAATAGCAAGGTCGTAATCCGGCTGAACGCGAAACGCCCTTAGCACCTGGTCGAGCATTTGCCGGTGCTGGCCGCTTACACAAACCTTGACGTCAAACGTATTTCTCTGCTTGAGTTCATTGACCAGCGGGCACATCTTTATGGCTTCAGGCCGTGTGCCAAATACAAATAATACTTTTTTCATATAAGCGCGTCCACCTCCGTACTCCTTAAGCTTACTCTTCCTCATGCTGGCGCCTGATTTTATTCCTGATTGCTACCAGGTTCTTTTTGCCGATTCCCGCAGTTATAACCCTTTTTATCTGTTTTTTTACCTTTGTTTTCCACGGCAGCCATGTTGCGTAAAAATGATGGGCGCAGATGGAATTTTCTGTCTTTTCCATGACGCAGTTGCCATAATCATAGGGGGAAAAGTATTCCTTGGGATATACGGCAATACCGTTCGGCAGCTCCTGGTAGGTATTGTCGCGTACAAGGCCCATCTCCTCTAATAGCGCGGTAAGGCGCTCTACGTTTGTCGTCATATTGACGCCGCCGTCCGCTGATTCAAAAGAAACGCCGTCATATTCCTTCTCAAACAGCTTTAAAATGCTGTGGCCCTTTTCACAGGCCATAAAGCTCGTTGCAACCCAGTTGCGGTATTCAAAGCCTAATACGCAGCGGTGGTGCAGCACGCTGTCGAAGGGGCGGAACACCTCCACGTCCGTGTCCATATAGATGCCGCCGTATTTCCTGAGCGCCTTGATTCGGGCGACGTCGCTGACAAACGCGTATTTTTTATGCGCGTAGGCCTGCTTTGTATAGACGTTCGTTTCGACATCGAAGCTTTGCTCGTCCCAGCGCATAATCGTGTAGTCGGGAAGATATTGCTTCCAGGAATCCAGGCACTTAATAAGCTTTTCGGGCATCTGGGCGCCCCCGAACCAGCAATAATGTATTATTTTTGGAATCATGGCAAATTCCCCGCTAACCGATAAATTTTTTCCAGCTCCGAACGGTTGCTATAGTCTGTACGCGCGCAGTTATCGCTGAGCGCCTGCATGCGCCGCGAATCATAAAGCAGCCCGGCAATCGCCTGGGCGCAGCCTTCGTTGTCCATAGGAACGATTACGCCGTCAACGCCGTCGTTAAGCTGGCTCTTCGCCGTCGCAAAATTTGTAATTGCAACCGGCTTGTAAAGGATTTGCGCTTCCCGTACCGTAACCGCCTTTCCTTCCGCGCGCGACGGCTGGGCATATAAATCACAGCGTTTCATATAAGGATACGGGTTGGTTTTCTTTCCGAGCAGGATTACATGCTCTTCCATCCCAAATTGCCTGATTCTTTCCCGAATCAATTGCTCGTCCGTACCATAGCCGATGAGATACCACCTGATTTTACAGCCCTTTTCGAGCATAAGCTTACAGATTGCGGGCACATTGTCAAAGTTCTTTTCACTGGTGAAACGGCCGACCGAGCAGATGGTTTTATACCCGTCTATATTGCCGAGCTCTGCGGAAACGTCCTCCACCGCCGCCTGTTCGCGGATAAACTCGGGGGAAAGGATGTTTTCAACAGTGACGGCCTTATTTCTGTATTGCGGATATTTGTTTAAAAATATATCGGTACAGGCTTGGGAGACATTGACGATATAATCCAGACGGTCGTAGACACGGCAATCCATTTTAGGGTTCGGAAAAAGCTTGCTGTAATCGGTATGAATCCAGCCGAGCTTTGTTTTTGCCGTTACCTTTTTTATAAGAATGTCGTGGATACCCAAAAATCCGATGGCAATGTCATACTCCCCCTTGATTTTTGGGAGCAGCGGTAAAACGCAGCGCGTATTGTTCTGCAAAGAAACCCAGACGGTTTTTTCTATATGATGCCTTTTACAGTAAAGCTTTGTTTTTGCCTTTGCGAAAAGCCTTGTCAGCCCGAACAGGAAACGCCTGCTTTTTAAAAGCGCTAAAATCGGCCGGTCGAGCGTGTCGTACTGCGGCATATATGGGAGCAAGCGGACTTCTTTCGGAAGAAAAGGTAAAAACTCTCCCTCGTGCCTATACAGGAGCAAATCAACCTCATATTTAGAATAGTCGATGGCGGAGAGCAGGCCAATCAAGCTTCTTTCCGCACCACCGATATGCATAGACGTCATGGTGACCAATATCTTTTTCATCTACGGTCCCCCCCGCGTCACTGTATCTCTTTGATTCGCAGCGCCCTGTCCTGCGTGACAATCGAACCGTCCGGTATTTTCCCCTTAACAATGCAGCCGGCGCCGATTACACAATTCTTTCCAATTTGCGTGTCCTTGAGAATTACGGCGTTCGCGCCAACCCAGCTGTTGTTTCCGATAGAAATTCCCCCGCAGTTATGCCGGCTTGTGCTGACGCCCTTCTCTTTGGAAAACGCATGGTTATTGTCTATAACCGTTACATTGGGTCCAAAGATGCAGTTGTCGCCCACCGAAACGCTGTTTTGGCAGCTGATATAGGCGTTTACGTTAAAATATACCCTGCTTCCGAGCGTCAGGCGTCCCTGCTCACCAACAAAAATGCTGCCGTTGCGGCTGAAGCAGCCGTTATACCCTAAGGAAACGCGCGCGCCCTTTTTCATAATAAACCGCGTGCCGGGTGAAATGCGCTGTATCATTGCCGACTGAAAAGCTTTCCCAAACCTGATTTTTTTTCCTAAAATCCGAAAAAAGGAAAGAAACATCATCAAATACTCTTTCATACAATCCCTCCTGCGATGCGTTGAAAGCCATTCCGCCGCATTACAAATTCAGTACGCGGCTGTGATAATCTAAGCCTGCCGTATCTACCATAAAATAGAAGATATAACAGATTACACAGAACGCATACAGCACCGCGCGCTCTTTCCTGTCGAAAACCTTCTGTAAAAGCCAAGGCAGAAGCAGCATACCGTACATTGTGAAATAGATGGGGATTCTGCCGATATAAATTCCGCTCGTAAAGGAGGAAAGCAGGTAGAAGCAAGTCGTTACGACCGACATGTTGATACAGATGTCCATAATAGGAGAATCGAGCTCTTTTATCTGCTTTCGTTTCCAAAAGGCGAGTACGACCGGAACGGCGGATACCAGCACGCGCATTATATTGGAGCCTCCCGTTTCCAGCACATTGCTGCCATAGCCCGTTACCTCTGCGAAGAAATCGGTAAACTGGTCCGCGAACAGCACACAGCCCAGTATCGCAATGATAAAAAAGATAATTTTTTTATTCCAGAGCGGGCGGGATATAACGACAAAATAAATCGGTATCATAATCAAAACCGAATTATGGATAGTGGACAGCAGCAAAATCAAAATCAAATACCGCGCTGTTTTCTTTTGAAACAGCCAGTCCGAGAAGGCGAACAAAATAGCTGCGGCCAAAAACTGGCGGATTCCGTTAATCATCCACAGGTATGTATTCGTTGCGACAAAAATAAAAATCGTGAGCGGGAAATCAACAGAGTGCTTATACATCGTACGCAGGACGCACAGCCCGCTTACGGCGGCAATGACAAACAGCCAAACCTGGGAATCCGACGATATTACCGTCTTAAAGACATCTGACAAAAACCAAAAGCCCCAGCCCTTCTGTGCCAGGTCGATATTGCTGAACACCCCGGTTCGCCCGTTGAAATTATCGACATATACGGGGGTATCCGCAATATCGCTGCGCAGTCCGCAAATCAGGATAATATAGCCGAAAATAAAAAGGGCGAAAAATAGCCTGGTGCTCTGGCCGCTGTCCGTATTCAATTTTGACTGCGGCCTTGGAAAATAGTAGGAAAGCACTCCCAAAAAGGCCGTAACGCCCAGTATGGACCAGTAAATCGGCATGTTATAATCTCTCCTGTGTTTTAACGGGTTTTCATTTTAATGTACAAATTAAGCGCCAAACCGAAAGGCAGTGCGAGAAGGGTAAGCGCTTTTTCCGGCGATTCCTTAATAAAGCGCTTCTTATGCGCCATGAAAGCGCTGGAGACATAATGGACGCAGTTTTTAAACCTTGCCCTTGTGTCTGTTGAATATTTGATTTTAATTTTACGCCAGTCCGTCCAGCCGTTCGGGTTATTCCTGTACTGGGAAAGCATCGTGTTGGAGGAGCCGTTCGGCTGGTATTCTACATTACATACAATCTCGTTGAGTACGAGCATTTTATAATCCTGGTCGCACAGCAAATATTTATAGGAAAGGGAAAAGTATTTTTCACCTTCGTATACGGGATAAGGCGGATAGCTTTTTATCACATCTGTGCGGTAAATCAGCTTTTTATCGCCCGCGCCACCTGCACTGTAATAACCGCTGACGGTCGTTTCCTTGAGCGCGCCGAGGTCTTTACCGATAATATTGTTTTCAAAGTCGGCGTCCAGCGCAATGATTCCGGCGTATTTATCGCTTCCACTTGCATTCCAGAAGGAAAGGATTTTTTCCACCGCGCCGGGCGCCATGACATCGTCCGAATCGATGCAAACATTGAGCGGCGTCTTTATATGCTCGTACGCCGTATTGTGCGCGGTGTGCATCCCGCCGTTTTCCTTATAAATGTATTCAATCCGGAAACCGCAGTCTTCACGCTGCCATTGCTCTACGAGCTGTTTTGTATGGTCGGTGGAGCCGTCGTCGACTATCAGCCAGACAAAATCCTTATTTGATTGTTCGCAAAGGCTTTTATAGGTTCTGCCTAATGTATGCGCTCGGTTATATGCGGGCGTAAAAACCGTTAAGCTTTTCAAGGGATTCTCCTCCTTTGCATTTCGAATATTTCATATTCGTGTTCCGGCTGTGTTGAATATCATGGCCTTTTCCTGAGCCGTTTTAAAATACTGCCGGAAAGAACATGTAAAACCACAGCGGCTGCGGCTGTCAGCAATACTAGGATAAAAAAATTCAATATGCTTAATTGGAAAGCTGTAACCGCAAGCGGGCCGATAATAAACATATAATGAACCAGATAAATTTCATACGAAACCGAGTCAAGGGACCGCACCGCTTTCCCTATCCGCAAAAGCGGACCATACCATCTGCTTACAGCCATAAAAAGCAGGCAAAAAAGCGATACCGCAAGAAGCTGGTGCGTTACCGGCGCAATAAACCGGTCGTAAAGCGGCGTTCCGTCTAAAAACAAGTTTGCTGCCAGCCGCAGGGCGGGAGATACCAGCAGCATAATAATAAAAACAATGTAACGCCGGGATAGCAGGGCTTTTATGAATAAAAAACCCAGCATATAAGAAAATACCGTGACGATTGTAGTGCTTACAATCGCCGGCAATAAATACGACGAAAGCAGCAGGACGGCTGCGTACAGCAAAAACACGGCAGGCAGCCACAGCTTTTGCCTTTTGCTGATTTTTTCTTGTATGACATGTAAAAATGGTGTAAGCAGGTAACATAGCAAAATATCGGTTATAAACCAGAGGTGTTCCGCGCCGTTAATATAATTTTGGGTAAAGCCCTGCAGAGGTATTACATAGAAAATCCATTTTTCCGGTATGACCGACTGCCAGCCGAAACGCGCCACATAAACCAGAAACAAAAACAGCAGAAACAAATAATACGGCGTTAAAATACGGAGCAGACGGCTGCCAAACCAGGAGCGGTAAGAAGCCGGTTTCCCCTTTACCGCGAACAAGAAGCCGGAAATCATCATAAATAAGGGAACGCCCACATTAAAAACCTGTCCGCTCATTTGAAGCAGCGCGCTGTCAAACATCTGGACTGCATGGCATAAAAAGATTAAAAGCGTTGCGAACACCCGAATAGCGGATACCGCATAGCTTGTTTTTTCATTCAGGGTTACCGTCGTATGCATTTAGATAAAACTCCTCCAGCCATTTTGCATTCTTTCTGATATCGAAGCCCGCTTTTTCCACTTCCGGGCACATATCGCGGCGTTCATAGCCGTCCTTCACGCGCAGGATTTCACGCGCCCAATACTCCGGCGTCTGCGAAAGCGGAAGGCGCTTTACGTTCTGCGTAATGACGCATTGCGACGGGACACTGTCGGACATAAAACATTTGAGCCCTGACGCCTGCGCCTCAATCATAACGACTGGTATTCCTTCGTTGAGGGACGGGAACACAAACACATCCATTGCCTTCAAAAGCTGCGGTACATCGCCTCGCACGCCTGTAAAAATAATGTCCTGTTCTATTCCGAGCTCACGCGCCCTGGCTCTGACCGTTTCTTTCAGCTCCCCGTCGCCGACGAGAAGCAGGCGGCTGCCGGGATGGAGCCGCTTGACCGCATGAAATACCTCGATTAAAAACATATGGTTCTTTACAGGAAAAAAACGTCCCACATGCCCAATTACAAGCTGGTTATCAATCCCCAGGCCCTGTCTGATATTTTGTGCCTGCCCGGATTCGTAACGATATTGCCGCGCGTCGATGGCATTTGGAACCACAACGGCTTTTTCTTTTGCGATTTTCTCACCATAAAGGTAAACGGAAGCCTCCTCCCCGCAGGAAAAGAAGTTAGTCGCCACTGTCCGCAAAGGAAAGCGCAGCGCCTTTCGGATAATCCCGTTGATGCCCTGTTCCGCCTTAGAGCTGTGCGAATGTGCAATCCTGACGGGAACCCCGTTCTTTTTCGCAAGCCGCAGCGGAAAAAAGCTTTTGCTCGAGGTATGAGAGTGCACAATGTGGTACTGCGGATGCTCTTTGAAAAAGCGGTCCACATCGTTCATATAATCGCGCGGACGGCTTTTGGTCAACGGGCTCACACGGTAAATATGTCCGCCAAGCGCTTTTATTTCTTCCTCATAATCGTAATGGCCTGGCGTAGTGAGCAGGAAATCGAACTGTACCCTGCTCCTGTCTATATGCCTGTAGTAGTTCATAATCATTGCTTCCGCGCCGCCGCGGTTCATAGAAGCCAGCATATGTAAAACCCTGATTGGCTGCTGCATATTATGTCTCCTCTTAAATGCGGCAGAAACCGCGAAAATTAATATACGCCTTTTTATTTTATAACAAATCCGGCGCTGCTTCAACAGCAGGTAGTTTCCAGTCCACCTTCATATTCTCTGTTTGATGTAACGATTTACTTACTTTTCCAACGCCCTAAGCGCATCCAAAAGCTTCTGGTTGTCGTTTATGTCGCGCACCGCGAGACGTATATATTGCCTTTGACCCAATTTAGGTGATAAATCCTTAATGATAATGCCGTATTCAGACAGCAGCTTCGCGGACAACT
This sequence comes from uncultured Oscillospiraceae bacterium, assembly GCA_900540865.1. Lineage (GTDB taxonomy): Bacteria > Bacillota > Clostridia > Oscillospirales > Acutalibacteraceae > Scatavimonas. Next base: position 18,348 of record UQHH01000019.1, on the reverse strand, counting down.
CCTGTGTCGTATACGCCCCCTTTAGCTCGCACATAATGTAATTGGCCTGTGAGCCGATTGGACGCAGGTATGAAATGTTACGCAGCCCGTCCATCAAAAACGCACGGGATTTTTTTATTTGTGCAAGCGAAGCGGCGTAGTCCGCCTTATATTTTTCCGCTATCTGCATATAAAACTCAGCAAAGGAATTGATATTCCAGATGGATACCTCATTCTTGAGCCGCTCGATAAGCTCCGTATCGGCGGATACCGCTACGCCCAGGCGCAGCCCAGGTACGCCGTAGGATTTTGAAATGCTCTTTATCACAACCAGACTTTTATGCGCGCAGATTATATCTTCGTCTATCAGGCTGCTGTCTGCTTCCTCCGCAAAATCCACAAACGACTCGTCCACAACCAGCCTGACCCCCTTTTGCTCCGCCCAGGAAGCAAGCTCCAGTACATGCTGTTTTGCGATATAGTTTCCGGAGGGGTTATCGGGATTGATTAGGATAATATCGGATACGCCGCGTGATTCAAAAAACGCCTGCACATCCTGCGCGCTGTAGGAAAAGTCTGGGGCGCCGGCGCTGAAGACCACGAGCCGGTCTTCCGGAAGCCGGTTTGGATATTCCTCAAAGGTGGGCTTGATGATACCGATTTTACCCTGGGAGCTTTCGAGCATAACCTTTATCAGCTCCGCCGCGCCGTTGCCGACCACAATGTGCTCCTGCGCCACGCTGAAATTTTTTGCCGCGAGCAGCGCGTTTACATACATGCCCGACGGATACTGGGAAATGAGCGTTTCAAAATTCGCCTTGATTTCATCCATCAGCCGCTTCGGCGGGAAATAAGGATTGACCAGATAGCAAAAATCCAGCATTCCCGGATAACGCCAGTAGCCTCCGTAACGGCTCTGCATCTTGCGCAGCTTTTCAATGGGGTCTGTTGTGAAAATAGACTGTGCGATGTCCAAATCCTGTATATCGTCTATTTCATACCACGCCTCACCGGAAAGCCGCAGCGCCCAGATGTCGGGCTTTTCCAGAAGCGTTATTACCTTTAGCACCTGCTCGTAATATTCGTTATTTCCCAGAGCTTTGGTATACGCCTCTAAAAACGGCACGTAATGCGTCTGGGAAAAGTGCCTGCTGAATTTATATATGTTCACCGTCTTGTAATAGCCCGGAATGTCGTCGAAATTAAATTTGCTGCCCGGCACGAAGGACAGTATGTTGTCGTCCGCGTCCAGCGTGACGACCGTGCCGTCCATCCAGCTTTCATATTTATCTACCAGCGCAAGCGTCTGCCGCGGGTCGTCCAGCAGCTTACGCAGCACGGCGTCCTCAAAAACAAGGTCGGATTCCAGCAGCAGCGTGTCGTCCTGTAAAAGATATTCCTTTGCAAGCGACAGCGAGTAAATATTGTTCGTTTTGTCGTACACCGGGTTGTCTACAAAAACGACCGGCGTAGCGACGCAAAGCGTCTGAACGTATTTTATCAGCTTTTCGCCCTCGTAGCCCGCAACGATTACAATCCTTTCGAGCTTCAGAGCGTCGAGCTGCCGGAGCATCCGCTCAATGAGCGTAACCCCGTTGACCTTTACCATGCATTTTGTATTGTCCGCGGTCAGCTCCTTGAGCCTTTTGCCCATGCCGGCCGCTAAAATAATCGCCTGCATACCATCATCCCCACTTTTCCTTATTCAAATTCCACGCGGATGGGATTGTGCCCCGGCCTGCGCTGTTCCACAGGCGGCAGCTGCATATAGTCGCCGTAGGAAACCCTGAGAGAGGTCTTCCAGTTTTCAAATGCCATGAATTGCGTATCCTCAAACTGTAAATCCACCGTGCTGTCTAAAATATCAAACGGCAGCAGGTTTTTCATCGTCCTCACAATCGAAAAGTCCGCGCAGCAGAGCGTTTTATCCCCGTTATATTTTGCATACCGCTTGAAAAAGAAACGGATGCATTTGGGGTACAGCTTTTTCGGCGTAATAGAAAGAAGCGCCTTTGTACACAAATGGAACAGCTTGCTGGAATTGTCCGGATATTCGCGCACATAAAGCTGGTAAAAACACGCGTTTAACATCTGCATTTTTCTTCTCCACGTTCCCTCCGGTACGCGGTCCAATGGAAAAATGTCGATAAATATGCCAATATGATAGTCTACATCGGTTTCAAAGGGCTGCATAAACACCGTGTTTCGTTTTCTGATTTTGGTAAACGACTGCGTAAAGCCGCTGTTGGTGTCGATGTTTTCCAAAAGATAACCTTCTATGTCCTGCGACTGCCATACCCTGATAAACCTCTCGTAATCCTCACGCAGCATACAGATGTCCAGGTCGTCGTCCCATGGGATAAAGCCCTTATGCCGCGCCGCGCCCAGCAGCGTACCACCGTACAGGGAATAGGGTATTTCGTTTTCCCGGCACAGCCTATCCACAATCTTCATAATTTCCAGCTGCGTCAGCTGCAGCCTGCGCAGTGTCTGTTCATCCATCACGTCTTCCCTCATTTTCCGTAAATCTCCCTCAGCTCCGCGAGGACGTTTTTATCCTTATACGGCTCAACCCTTTTTAACGCGTTCTCACAAAAAATCCGGTAGCTTTCCGGGCTTTCCAAAAGCGCGGTTACCTTCCCCGCAAAGGCGTCGGGGTCGTCCGCTTTTACCAGGTAACCGGTCTGTCCGTCCTCAACGAGCTCCCTGTGCCCCCTGTTGACGGAAGCGATAACAGGCTTTGCGCACAGCATGCTCTCTATTACGTTCATGGGCAGGCCCTCACGGAAGCTGCAGGCAAGGACAATGTCCGCCATATTGATATAGCGCTCCAAATCAGTCCGGTAGCCCAAAAAGTCTACAGAACCCTCCACTTGAAGCTCCCGGGCGGCTTTCTCAAGCTCCGGCAGGAGCGGGCCGTTGCCCGCGAGCAGCAGCCTTGCCTGAGGATATTTCTCCCTGACCTTAGCCAAAGCATTAATGGCCGCCGCCTGGTTTTTATTTCTGAGCAGCTCACCGACACAAAGAAGTACAGGATAAGCGGCGGCAAGCCCTTCTTTTTCCTTCATCCGTACAATCTCTTCCTGTGGCAGCGGCTTATATTTTTCCGTATTGGCGCCTATCCCGTGAATCCGGCGGATTTCCGTCTTCATTTTGTCCTGCGCAAGCGCATAATCCTCGCCCGCAACCGTAACGAGCACATCGGTTTTATGTGCAAGCAGCTTTTCAAGCGGGTAAAAGGTAAGCCAGTTTTTAAGCGGGGCGCCTTTATAAAAATGGAAGCCGTGCGCCGTATAAAAAACCTGCGTCCCCTTTTTGCGTGCATTGCGCGCCGCAAGCCGTGTAAGAACCCCGCCGACCGGCGTGTTGCAGCTGATGATTTCAAACTCCGCGCTATCAATGATTTCTTTCAGGCGCCTGTAGGCGGCTATATTTTTCTTGCTCAACGGGGAACGGTCGAACGGGACGTCATAAACGCAGTCGGCAAATTCCAGGCTCAGCCCGTTTTTTTCCGCAAGGTTGTCCCGCGCGGCAACGTGTATTTCATACCCGTCTTCCTTTAAAAGCTTCATCAAGGGTTTATGGAACTGCGCGACATGGCTTTGTACGGTAGCTGTTATCAAGGCTCGTTTCACAATCTGTTCCCCGCTTTACTGGATGAAATGTTTTTTCAGGTTTTCATATATCACGCCGAAAAGCCGCTCGTTCGTATTGTCCGAAACAAAGCTGTTGTGCGGTGTGACAATGACGCGCTCCATATCCCACAGCGGGCTTTCTTTGGAGAGCGGTTCCTCCTCAAATACGTCGAGCGCCGCGCCGGACAGCCGGCCGCAGGCAACCGCCTGTACCAGGTCTTCTTCCCTGACGACCGCGCCTCTCGAAACGTTGATGAGGATACTGCCCTTTTTCATCTTGGAGAACAGCGCCGTATCAAACATATGCCGTGTCTTCTCCGTCAGAGGAAGGGTCAGGATGGTTATATCGCTTTGCGAAAGCGCCGCTTCCAGCTCGCCTGCCGTATATATTTTGTCAAAGAAAGGGCTTTGGACCGGCATGGCGTCCACAGCGGTTACAACAACCCCGAAGGCCCCAAGGCGTTTTGCCGTTTCCTGTCCGATGCTGCCCGCCCCGACGATACAGGCCGTTTTTCCATACAGCTCCAGCAGCGTTCTGTCCTTATTCCATTCCTTATTTTGCTGCGCCCGGTAAAACCCGGCGGAATGCTTATATAGCTCCAGGATTTTCAGCACGACCCACTCCGCCATCGGCACACTGTATACGCCCCTGGCGTTATAAAGCGCTATACCCTTTTCTTTGATATACGAAAGAGGCGCCCGGTCAAGCCCCGCGCTTGTGAGCTGTATCATTTTAAGCCCGGTAAACGCTTTGATGTCATGATGCAGGAACAAGCCGTTGCACACGGCTGCGTCGGCAGACAAAAAATCCTTATCCAAAGCGCCCCGTTCATCCTGAACAAAAAAAGCCCGGACGCCGAGCGCTTCTATTTGATTGATTTGTTCCCTTGTATAAGGGTAAGCGCCTGTCAGCAGGACCTTCTTCATATTGACACCACCAAAATACACATGCTTAGATGCGCGTATTTAAAAAGGCAGAACTGAATTGATTGAAAAGATGATATTCAGCATAAACGCGCGGAAATCTGTCTCTTTGAGATTCACCACACGGATATTCATATCGTAAAGCGCGCGGTTGAGATATTTTTTCATATCAAGATGGTGCTGGTCGGAAATTCTGCACTCCAGCGGTACCTTGAACAACAAGTCAAGAAATTTCCTGTTGTTGAACGCCATTGTGATGTCGAAGCACAGGCGCATTTCACTGATATTCATACCGCCCCAGCTGCCCCAGGTTACCTCCCAGTAATGCATATCGGCAGGCGGGTACGCGCCAGGGATGGTTTTATATTCAAACTCGTCGATATACTGCGCAAACACTTTATCGACCTTATGGGCAAGCGGACGGTTCCAGATAAATATTTTATATAGGTTGCGGAACAGCTTAGGGGAAAGCTTCGGCATGGATTTCCTGCCGTAATGCTTGTACCAATAGCCGCGGATAGTTTCGGAAACCCAGGACTTGACCTCAACGTCTGCCGGGCACTGCTGGTACAGCACAACCCTTTTGCGCAGCTCGTTGGCTTTTTCATTCGCGATATATCCGTTATTGTGCTTGATGATGGCAACCAGCTCATCATAATCCTTGAGGCCCTCCGATGATTCAGGAACCTCGTAAAGCGTATGCTTTACCCCAAATTTATCCGCGATTTTTTTGGCGGCCTCGGAATCTGGAGCCTCCTTGGGCGCCGACAGATAGCTGAACGCCTCAAATTTATCGTAAACCCCGTTTGCCGCGGCAAATGTTGTATTGCTGTCGATTCCTCCGGTCAAAGAAATCTGCGGATACTCCCATTTTTGCGAAATCAGGCGCATATTGTTTTTCAGGATGCCGGCCGCCTCTTTGATTGTTTTTTCGTACTCTTCCTCCGTTTTGCAGACCGAAAGGTCCTTTCTCGGATAAAAGCGGAGATGCTTTACTTCCCCATCTCCATAGGTATAGGAAATGTTAGGTACAATCCTCTTTATCCCTGCGAAGGGCGTCAAGTCGCCGGGGAGGTACGGGCCCATCACCCTGTTATACCATTTGTAGGAAACAAGCTCCTTTACAAAAGCGTCCATCTCAAGTCCGCAAACGTCCGCGATGAGCTGCGGATGGGAGGAAATATAAAACGCGTCCCCTATTCTGCCATAACAGCCCGACTGCATCCCGGATGGGTCGATAAGAAAGCTGATTTGATTACCGGATATATAACCAAACAGAAACAGCCCTGTCAGCTCGTCGACGGCGTCATAAAAATCAGCCTGCGATTTCCCAAAAGCGCCTGCGATACGCTCTAAAATCCTGGTTTCGTCGGCCTCCATGGTAAAGGGATTATACGCATGTCCGGCAAGAAAGAAAATATCGTCTCCGCGTCGGGCAGTAAACAGGTTTTGTTTTTTGTGCGTTAAAAAATAATAGCCGCCGTGCCGCTGTGTTTTCCAATTCCCGTAAAACGGAAATTCCTCCAGCCGCTCCGGCAGCCTGTCCGAAATCAAAAAGCCTCTTATAAAAAGATTTTCCCGCAGGTCTTTTCTCTGCTCCAGCATATCCCTTACCATTTCTTACTCCCCCAAGCTTTTTGAATCGACTACCTTTTTCACAATTTGCTCCACCGACTTGTGGTTGTTGGCAAAAAAGGTTTCATTGGCCCCTAGCAGGTGATTTTCATATTCCCGGATGTCCCGGATTCCCAAAAGAAACAGCTTGTTGATTTCATTTAAATCCGTCAATTTATCGGTATTGCAAAAGCTTCTGGATAGAATCGCTATGGTAGAGCCCAGCCGGTAATGCTCCGCGATTACATGCTCCGAGGGCAGAAGCCCCTGCCCTAAGCTCGCAATCCCGCCAAAGCCATAGGGAATCCCCTTTTCGCGGAATTTATGGCAAAGGCCGTCGACCGTCCCGTTCGTCAGAAGCTCAAACATAAACTTCATACGGTAGCCTAAATGCAGGTCGTTCAGGCCGATATAAACCTCGTCTATTCCGTCCAGCTCAAGAATTTCATCCGCCAGCTCGACCGCCTGCGGCGTTTCAAACAGCAGGCAGGTACGCGCCCTGCCGTCTACATAGCTTATAAAACGGCGGACTTCTTCCTTTGTTTTAAAAAAGGGAAGCATAACAATATCCGGGCCGCCCGCGGTCACTCTGGCGATTTCCTCCTTGGAACCGTCATGAATCGGGTTGGTCCGGACTAGCAGCTGCGCGTTATTCAGGCATGACTTTAAAGGCACGATATCATTAATACTGTGCCTTGAGATTACCGTATCTAGATGTCCCTGCCGCTCTACTTTCCCTATCAGCTCTAAATCGAGAAAAATCCTGTCTACACCGTTGCTGTCCGCAATCGCGGCGATTTCCGGACGGTTGGTGATATACATCAGTTTCAATGGCATTATTTTACCGCACTCTCCTTTACCGTATCTTCATCGTGATGAAGCTGCACACAGGCAACAGGCGCCGTCTGTGCCGTATTGACGTTATCCGCGTTGGTAAAAACCTTTGCAACCGTTTTTAAAAAAATTTTTACGTCAAATGCAAAGGAGAGGTGCTCAACATATTCCACATCATATTCAAGGCGTTTTTCCCAAGGAAGCTCCTTACGGCCGTTCACCTGTGCCCATCCGGTAACGCCCGGGCGGACGTCAAACCGCTTTTTCTGCAGCTGCGTATAGTCGCTGTATGGCCAGGGATGGTATGTAAGGACGGGTCGCGGCCCGATAATACTCATTTCCCCCTTGAGGATATTGACAAACTGGGGAAGCTCGTCAATACTGGTCGCCCTGATAAACCGGCCGACCTTCGTAACTCTTGCGTCGTTCTTGCCCGAATAAACGCCGCTGCCCGTCTTCTCAGCGCCGACACACATAGAGCGGAATTTATAAATTTCAAATTCCCTGCCATCCTTACCGAGCCTTTTTTGCTTAAAAATAACCGGCCCGCGGGACTCCGCCTTAATGGCAATTGCCGTTGCCAAAAGCACAGGCGATACGATTGTGAGGCCTAAAAAAGACAGAAAGACCCCTAACACACGCTTTACCTTTAAATACATTCGTATCCTTCTCCATTTTACCATTATAAACCTGCAAAAAATCCTCTACCCGTTCAGGTTTTCACATTTCAGTCCTATTATATCATAATTTGATGAAAAATCAATAATCTTAAAACAAAAATGTGCATATATAAATGTAAATATACACAAAATTTTAAGAACATTTGTTTTGTTGCTTTTCCTATAAAACGGTTTCCTTTCCCCATTTATTCCATCCATATTTATTAAATTTCGTCTTTATGTTAAAATAGTAAGAACACTAAAACTTTATAATTTATAGAAAAGAGAGAATACAGCATGTCATTTACAGAAAAAGATTATCTAAATTTACTCGAAACCCTTGGGAAAATGTCAGACGAAGCCTATCGCAAATTCAATTTGAGCCTGATTCCAGGAGAAACGAGCGCATACGGGGTACGTATACCGCAGCTGAGAAAGCTGGCAAAAAAGCTTGCCGCAGACTCACCGCTTGATTTTTTAGCGCTTGCAAGAGACGATACGCTGGAGGAAACCATGCTGCAGGCTATGGTAATCGGCGCAATGAAATGCGATATTGAAACGCGGCTGCAATATATCGGCGGTTTCATTCCGAAAATCAGGAACTGGTCGGTATGCGACATTTTTTGCGGCGATTTGAAGGCGGTACGCAAAGATTTGCCCCGGGTAAGGGAATTCTTGAACAGCGTGCTTCAAAGCCGCGGGGAATTTGAGCTGCGCTTTTGCGCCGTTATGCTGATGGATTATTTCATACTGCCGCCATATACGGAGGATACCATTCAGACGCTGTGCGGTATACACCACGACGGATATTATGTCAAAATGGCTGTCGCCTGGGCGCTTTCCGTCTGTTTCGTAAAAGACAGGGAATTGGCGCTCCCTGTCCTGCGGGATGGAAGGCTCGATAATTTTACGCATAACAAAACCATCCAGAAATGCTGTGAGTCCTACCGCGTCAGCAAGGAGGACAAGGAGCTTCTGCGCAGCCTGAAGAAAAAATAGACTGGAACTGTTAAATTTGTTTTTAAAGCCCGGTATACACAAAGAGCCGGTACTGCTTTGGCAGTACCGGCTCTTATTTTTTAAGACCGCATCCGGCTTATTTGAGGATTACAAAAGACCTTGCGGGAATGGTCAGCGTCGTTCCGTCAAGCTTTGCCTGCGGGTAAACCGCGTTGCCCTGGCCGTCCTCTCCCGTGGGGTCGAGCGCCGTAAGCTGTGAGCGGATTCCTGAATAATCGAGGTCCTCCTTCGGAATTTCCACCGTGCGTTCCTCTTCGCCAAGGTTATGCACGACCATCAGCGAGGAGCCGTCGTATTCGGTAATATAACCGGCAACATTTCCTATATCCGTTTCCACGATTTTTTTGATGGTGCCCCTCGCGATTTCGGGGTTCTGGAGCTTAATCCTTATAATGCTCTGGTAGTGGCTGAACAAAGAATTTTCATCCTTCTGCTGCTCCTGCGCGCTTTCCTTGGGATTCCATTCAGGCAGCTGCTCCTCCACGACGCCCGGCGGAAGCTCCGTCACAGTACCGCTCTTGTCGCCGTCATACGACCACGGCATCGGTATGCGGTAGGACGCGTCGTTATCACCGGAAAGCAGTCCAAGCTCTTCCCCGTAGTAAATGAAGGAGTTGCCCGGCATCATCATATAAAGCGACGCCGCTGTCTTCATTTTGACTAAATCCCCGCTGAATGCCGCCGCGCTGCGCTTCATGTCGTGATTGGTGAGGAACACCGCGTCGATACCGTTTTCGTTCCTGTCTTTTATGATTTCGTTCCATTTTTGGTCGGATTTCAGGATGGATTTCGCGTTTTTCGAGTTGATTGCGGAATTGATTTTACCGCCTGACGCGGAATACGTAAAGTTGAAGAAGCTGTCAATCCCGCTTTCGTAGCTCGTTGCAATCGCGCTGTTGCCGTCCCAGTCCTCTCCGACCATGTAGACGTCTTCCTTCATTTCCTTCGCCGTGCTGTACATCCAGTCCATAAATTCTACGCGTTCCGTGTGCGGGGAATCGAAGAATTTGACCGCGTCGAGCCGGAATCCGGCGACCCCCTTGTCAATCCAGAACTGCATGATTTTTTTGATTTCCTCACGGGTCTGGTCACTGCTGAGGTTCAAATCTGGCATTCCGCCGGAAAAATTGCATTCAAACGAATACTTTGTTCCCGTAATGAACTGATAGCCGTATTTGGTGTCGCGCTCTCCGGGGGCCGCAATGCTGTAAAGCTTTGCATAGCCGTCCAGGTTATCCTGCGCAATTTCCTCCTTCGCCTTCTGGAACCACGGGTGCTCGCTGGAGGTATGGTTGACGACCAAATCGATGATGACGTCGATTCCCCTTTTGTCGCATTCGGCAATGAGCTTTTCAAAGTCCTCCATTGTCCCATACTGCGGGTCGATGTCGTAATAATCGGTAACGTCGTACTTATGGTAAGACGGGGATGGCATAATAGGCATCAGCCAAATTCCGTCAATTCCCAAATCGTCGCCGGAATTCGGGTCGCCGTCGTTTAAATAGTCGAGCTTTGATATAATGCCGCCTATATCGCCGATTCCGTCCCCGTTGGAGTCACAGAAGGACGATACAAAAATTTCATAATAATTCCTGTACTTATCCTGGGAAGCCGTCGCCTTTATCTCCTGCCCGGCATCCGGGCTGCAGCCGCTGAACACAGCCGTGGCGGCAATACAGCAAATCATCAGAATAGAAATAAGTTTTTTCCCCACATTGATTCTCCTTTAAAAAAATGGCAGGGGTGAGGGACATAAAAGGTCCCGCCGCCTCTGCCATTATGCAATTTGAATTTAGCCTTTTACAGCGCCGCCTGTAACGCCCTCGACATAGTACTTCTGCATCTTGAGGAACAGAATTGTAATCGGAATCGCGATGACAACCGCGCCCGCGCAGAAGCTGAGGAAGTACGAGTTGATGTACTGCTTATCTACCATCGTCCAAAGACCGAGCGCAATCGTATAGTTGTCGATGCTGTCGCCCATGATAATCCTGGCGAGAATGAAGTCCGCCCACGGACCGGTAAACGAGGTAAGCACCGTGTAGACAACGATTGGCTTTGACATTGGCAAAATAATTTTCCAGAAAACCTGGTTTTTGGTCGCGCCGTCGATTGTGGCCGCCTCGTCAAGCGCACGTGGTATGGTGTCGAAGAAGCCCTTTGCAATAAAGTAACCGAGCGCCGCGCCCGCGGAATATACGATTATCAGCGCAACAAGGTTCTGGGTAAGGCCCATCGCCTTGAGCAGGTAATAAACCGCAATCATGGTCATAAATCCCGGGAACATGCCGAGAATCATGCCGACATTCAAAAACTTTTTACGTGATTTGAAACGCAGGCGGCTAAATGCGTAGCTGACCATCAAAACAGAAATCGTCGAGATGATGCAGGAGCATATCGCTACAACAAACGTGTTCAAAAACCAGCGCGGGTAGTTGATGACCGACGTGTCGGTAAACAGCTTGATATAGTTATCGAACGTCCATTCCTTTGGAATGATGTAGGGGATGTAAACGCTTGTCTCTCCACGGAAGGAGGTCATAACCAGCCACAAAAGGGGCAGAACCCAAATAATAGCGCAGACTGACAGGATTACATAAATGACCGCGTTTGAAACATGTCTTTTTAATCTATAGCTTTTTATCATGAGAACTCCTCCTCATTCCTTGATGACTTCGACAGGTTGAAGGTGAGAAGCGAGACCGTCGCGCAAATTACGAATACAAGGATACCTATCGTGGCCGCAAGGCTGTAGTCGTTCTTATCCATTGTCAGCTTATAGAGCCATGTGACAAGCAGGTCGGTGTCGCCCGCGTTGTAGTAGTGGCTGTTCGGTGGGCCGCCGCCCGTCAGGAAGTAAATGACGTTGAAGTTGTTGATATTGCCGACAAACTGCGTAATCAGATACGGAGTCGTAACGAAAAGCATATATGGCATGGTAATCTTGAAGAATGTCGTAACGGGGCCGGCGCCGTCAATCTTGGCGCTTTCATACAGCTCCTCCGGAATATTCATCAAAATACCGCTTGTAATCAAAATTGTGTAAGGAATACCGATCCACATGTTTACGACGACGACTGTAATCTTCGCAAGCCATGGGTCGGCCAAAAAGCGTACCGGCTCGGATACCAGTCCCAGCTGCTGCAGCAGTACGTTCATAACGCCGCCCTCGGACAGGATTTGACCCATCAGAAGCAGGGTAACGAACTGCGGAACCGCGACCGTCATAACAAACATTGTACGGAAGAAGGATTTGAATTTAATGCCCTTCTTATTGATCATCAACGCGAAAATCATACCGAATATGTAGTTTGTTACAGTCGCGAGTACTGCCCAAATCAGCGTCCAGATAACCAGGTTCTGGAAGGTGAGCGCCTTTCTCGGTTCGTCGAAAAAGACGTCCGCGAAGTTTCCGAAGCCAATCCACTCAAACAGCTTCGACGGCGGCTGGTGCGCGCTGTCGTAGTTTGTGAAAGCAATCAGGATCATAAAGATCAGGGGAAGTACCGTAAAGATACATACCAGGATGGTCGGAAAAGAAAGCAGCGTTACATGAAAACGCTGGTCGAGCAGGTTCTTAATGTCTTCAATAAACGTCGTCGGTTTCTTGCCATCGTTCTTTAGCTCCTGAAGCTTCAGGGACTGCTTGATGTTGGAAATATACAGCGCGAGGAATCCAAACGTAATAAAGATTGCCATAACGCTGTACAAAAGAATCAGCATAGAGTTATCGCCCGCGTGGACTGTCTCAATGCCCGTGTTGTAGTCCATCTCCCTTACCACCGCGGTTGTACCGAGCGTAAAGAATTTGGACAGGTACTGCCACGCAAACGTGACCATATAGAATATGTAGCCGACCTCAACAGCCAAATAAAGCAGGCCCTTGATAATCTGTCCCTTGAACATGCAGCCGGTTCCCATAATCAAATAAGAAACCTTCGTGCTCCAATCTCCCTTGACAAAACCAATTCCAAAATTCTTGAATCCTCTGCCGATTGCGCAGAAGAACGCCGCGATCTTACGTCCCAGGAACTTAAAGAACCTGGCAACATTTTTCGGGAGATTCGCGAAAAATGTTTTCAGGTTGTACCCTAGCTTTTGGAAAGGATTCAGCTGGACGTAATCGATGTATCTCATGGCTTCACTCCCCTTTGTATAAAATATAACAAGTGCGAGGCACTTGAAATGTTTTTATGTGAAAAACGCTGTGCCTGATTCGTTTTTACAAGCAGCCCGGTTAGGGCTGCTTGTAAACAGAATACTGATGAATTGTTTCTGGGAAGCGCTTAACCCATCTCGATGGTTTCGACCATGTTGTCGAACTCTTCCTTCATGGTCTTTTCGTCATGCTGCTTCTTGGAATCAACGACATATGCACCGTAGGTTCCCGTCGGGGACCACCAGCCGCTGATGATGTCTTTCTGAGGGAGTGAGAATTTCTGCTGCTCGTAGATTGCGCTGAGCGCCTCGTCCTTCGTTACGAGGTCAGAATCAACAAGGGTCTTAATGGACGGACCCCAGCCGATTTCTTCGACTCTCTGCTTCTGGCAGGTTTCGCCCGTGAGGTAGTAAGCAAGGGACTGCGCGGTCATCGGGAACTTCGACTTCGCGTTAACGCCGATGTTCTTGTAGCCATAGATGCTGACCATCTGCTTGTCTTCGCCGTCGACCTTGATGGTCGGAAGCTTTGCAACGCCCATGTTGTCGCCGAGCGCCTTCTTAATATCCTTGATTGCCCAGGAACCGATAACGCCCGCGGCGTGTGTCTGGTTCTTGAAGCCGGATACGAGCGTAGAGTTAACGGACTCGTTCTTGAAGTACTTGCTTGTGCTCAGGACATCGGCAAAGGCCTTAGCGACCGGGCCGATTTTCTCATAGTCGTAATTGAGCTTCTGGGTTTCGAGGTCGTCCTCGAGCTCCAGCGTGCCGCCGCCCGTGAAGGGGATAACGCAGCCGTAGTAGCCGTCGCCCATTTCCATCGTGAAGTTCTTCTTCTGCTCTTCGCAGGCCTTCATGAGCCCTTCGAGCGTTTTGACGTCGTCCTCGCTGAGGACTCTCTTATCATAGAACAGCGCGTAGCCGTTGTCGCCCGTTTCCGGGTAAGCGTACAGGTACGGCTGGTCGTCGTTTGCTGTCTGGAACGTAGCGGTGTCGACTGCTTCCGTAATGTTCGTGTCCTTAATCGGCTGTACGAAGTTCAGCCTTACCTTCAGAAGGTATTCGTCCTTAAAGAGCGCAAGGCCCTGGTCGCTTGCGAAACCGAAAACGTCCGCCGCCGCGTCCGGGTCGGTCATAACCTGGGAAGAGGCGTTGCTCTCGCCCTGCGGAACGACTTCAATGTCGATTGTCCTGCCGAGCTTCTTGAAGTTGTCTGCAAAAGCCTGGCACTGCTTTGTAAGGAGCGCGACAGAGTCCTGCGGACCCCAAACCTTTAGCTTGACGTTGTCTTCATCGCCCATGGCGACCTGCGCGTCCGCCATCATTTCGTCTACCGTAATATTCTTGATTTGCTGCTGTGAGGACGTACCGCTTGCATCTCCCGAGCCTGAAGCGGGGGTTGAAGAGCTGTTGTTATCGCCGCAGCCGGCAAATACCGATGCAACCATCAGGGCGGCCAGCACGATTCCAACAATTCTTTTGGATTTGCTGAACATTTTGTTTCCTTCTTTCTTATGTAGTAAAAATTTAACACAAGCTCCCCTTGTGTTATGTGAGGACACGTTCCAGGTCCGTCTTGCGCGAAAAAACTGCAATCAACGCAGAAACACGCCCAAGTCACTGAGTAAATAATAGCATAGCAACCTATTTATTGCAACTGCCTTTATTTATTTTTATTAACATCGATATAATTTGCTCCCTGTTTTGTGCTAAATGTACACAAATTTTACTGAAAATAAAAAAATAAACCTAATTTACGCCTTTTTGCAGCAAAATAAACAAAAACAATTTGTACATTTTCTCTAAGAAGCTTTTTTATTTTCTTTCATCGCATTTTAAAATCCTTTCTCACCGCTTGTTTTATAATTCTTTCAGGAGTATAATAATCTTATTATTTCATTTTCCTTTCTTTTTTTATTGTAAAATACACAAAAAAGCTCGATTATCCTACCGGCAGTGGGCATAATTCGATTGACAGCCGCCATATGATGTTGTAAATTTAGCGTATATGAACAAATATATTCCGGCGCCGTGAAAAAAAGCACAGGTTGTACCATTTTTTCCGCTGCGCTTTCTGAATTTTTTTGGAGGGACCACAATGAAGCTGAGCCGATTGCTGGAGGAAGTCCAGTTTGTCCACATACAGGGAACCGGCGACCCGGACATTACCGACGTGGTATATGACTCGAGAAAGGTCGTGCCGGGCTGTGCGTTCGTGTGCCTTAAAGGCTTTAAAGCCGACGGGCACAAATACGCGGAGGAGGCGGTGGAAAAGGGCGCGGCGGCTATCGTTTTGAGCGATGAAATACCCCTGCCAAAAGCCGTCACGGTTATTAGAACGGAGGACACGCGCGCAGCGCTTGCGTTCATGTCCGCCGCATATTTCGGCCATCCCGCGAGAGAGCTGAAAACCGTCGCCCTGACGGGTACCAAGGGCAAAACGACGACGGTTTGCATGATACGCTCCATATTGGAAAAGGGCGGAATCAAAACGGGCACTATCGGAACCCTGGGCATCGTCATCGGCAATGAAATATTAAAAACGAACAACACCACGCCGGAATCGTATGAAATCCAGCGCGCCATGCGGCTGATGGCGGACAGGGGCTGCAAATGTATGGTCATCGAGGCCTCCTCCCTCGGCCTCAAATGGCACCGTACGGACGGGCAGGTTTTCGATTACGGCGTATTTACGAACTTTTCGCACGACCATATCGGCCCGGCGGAGCATGAAAGCGTTGAGGAATATCGGGCGTGCAAGTCTCTCCTGTTCCGCCAGTGCAAAACAGGGATTGTGAACTGCGACGACCCGCAGTGGGAAGCTATTTTAAAGGAACACACCTGCTCGGTAGAAACCTACGGCTTCAGTGAGCGCGCGCAGCTGCGCGCCTATGACGAGGGGCTTGTGTCGCGCCCCGGTTACCTGGGCGTGCATTTCAGCACAGAGGGTGTTTTAGGCCTAAAGGTGAATGTCCCGATACCCGGCCGGTTCAGCGTATACAACGCGCTTGCAGCCATTGCCGTATGCCGCCACTTCGATATATCCGAACAGGCTATAATAGAAGGGCTGGACGAGGCAACCGTCAAGGGCCGCGTCGAGCCTGTGAAGGTTCCCGGGGACTATACGCTGCTAATCGATTACGCCCACAACGCGGTCAGCATGGAAAACGTGCTCACAACACTGCGCGAATACAGGCCGAACCGATTGATTACACTGTTTGGCGCGGGCGGAAACCGACCGAAGCTCCGCCGCTTTGAAATGGGTGAAATCTCCGGCAAGCTTTCCGACCTTTCCGTTTTGACGGCGGATAACTCGCGCTTTGAAAACGTGATGGATATTATCAAAGACATTGAAACGGGCATCCATAAGACAAACGGGAAATACATCGTCATTCCCGACCGGAAGGAAGCCATCCGTTACTGTATGGCGACGGCACAGCCCGGCGACATCGTTGTGCTCGCGGGTAAGGGGCACGAGGATTACCAGGAAATCCGCGGGGTGAAGCACCATCTGGACGAACGCGAGGTTATCGCTGAGATTCTAAAGGAAACGCAGGACCAATGACCACGCGGCGCCCGCTGTGGGCGCCCGGTTCCTCCTATCAAAATTCGCCGTTTTTTACAAAAACGTATTGACACGTACTTTACAAAATGATATTATAATACCTGCGCCGCGTAACCGCGCGGCGCCGATACAGGGGTATAGCTCAGTTGGTAGAGCAGTGGTCTCCAAAACCACGTGCCGAGGGTTCAAGTCCTTCTGCCCCTGCCAATGCTGGTATAGCTCAGTCGGCAGAGCGCATCCTTGGTAAGGATGAGGTCGGCAGTTCGAATCTGCCTATCAGCTCCACAAAAAGCCTCTTTTGTCTAATGACAGAAGAGGCTTTTTTGTACAATGTTTGCTCTTTCAGGCAACGGCCGGCCTCTGCCATACCGTAAAAAATAAATAAAAATGATTATACCAAAACAGGCAGGTGAACTTTTTATCGTTCGCCTGCCTGCTGCTATTATCAATTAAGCATTTTATAATTTGCTGGGCTTTCTAAAATTATTCTAATTCTTGCTGATTGTTAAATTCTGAGATTAAATCGCTAATTATTTCCTTTTGCCTCTCAGTAAGTCCATCAGCGCCCGTTCCATTGTCTTGCAATTCTAATAATAAAGTTTTAAGTAAATTCTTCTGTCTTTGTGTCAGTCCGTCTAAAACAATGGAGCGCTCTTTTTCGGTACCTATTAAATAACTAAGGGTAACTCCATATAACTTTGATAATTTTTTTAGATTATCAATGCTCGGATATTTTGCACAGCTTTCCCAAGCATGTATGGAATTGACCGATACTTTTATTTTCTCAGATAGCTCATTTTGAGTATAGCCATTTAATGTCCTTAAATTTTTTAAAATCAATCCAAAATCAATCATATATTTACCTCTTAATGGCTGTTAAATTCCTCAAATAACGCGTTCAAAATCAACTGTTGCTCCTTGGAATATTTTCCCTTTTCCTTATCCTTATGGCTTCGCTTAAATTCAGCGGCTATCGCTTGCATCAAATTTTGCTTGTCGGGTGATAGACTGCTAATGTACAAAGTTTCTTCCATTGGAACACCAATTAAATAATTCAGAGGGATATTATATAGAATTGACAGCTCAATCAATTTTTCAGTTGGCGGTTTGCTTGAATTATTTTCCCATCGTCCAATAGTGCCATGCGTAACATCGAGCTTATTTCCAACCTCTTGCTGGCTATATCCATGTTGTTTTCTTAATTGATTCAGCAGCATACCAAGATTAAACAATATAACACCACCCAGCTACAGATTTAGAAAATAAATTTTACTCTTTGAATAAATTTTAGCATTGTAGATTTATCATAATAGTTAAATTTATTTTAGATATATATTAATCCTAAAAGACTTATTACATTACTAGTTTGATGTATAAACAAGCTAATATTCAATAAAATCTTACAAAATTAGCAGAAAGTTATTGCAATTTTAAAATTGTTGTGTTATTATCAAATTGCAATAAAAACATATCCAAATCAAGAATCCGATGAAATGCCAGCAAGAGTTTCATCGTTCTTGTTGTCCGGTAGCCATCCCTATGCAATTTGTATCATTTGCACACTTTATAAAACGGCCTTACGCTTAAACTTTAATCTTTGATTCAACCATCCTACCTGTGGCTACCGGATATTCTGATATTTTTCTTTTCTCTGTCATTTTTACGTGTATTTAACAGGGAAAAGTGAATATATTAAAATGCTTGAACTTTTTCATGAAGGGACCTACCTCGGGAGGGCGCGCTTTCATAGTGAAAGCCGCTCTCCTCCCCCCTTTAAACCGTGAACCAGCTTTCATGTTCTTTTCTCCTCTGTAATATTGACGCACATGTATGCAAAGGATGGAATTTATATATACAGATGTGCTCAACAAAAGGGAGACGGCAAAGCCGTCTCCCTTTTGCCGTTTATAAAGTAACTCAATAACTGAATGATTAGAAAAGGTGCAGAATGCTTCTGTAC